>CAWUMH010000306.1:0-1504 GCA_963923565.1 uncultured Alphaproteobacteria bacterium | reverse complement strand
TGAAGTTCTGGGCTGATCACTATGATGAGCTCAATGAGCGCTTCGTCGCCTGGATTGGCAAATAACTAAACGATAATCGGCGCGGCCTTGAAAAAAGACCGCGCCGTCTTTCTTCAATAATAAAGGCGGAACAATAATGTCATTGGCGATTCATCAGGGAGCGTTGACTGCACGTTTGGCAAAGGCCGAACGTCGCGGCAAAATCCGCGCCTTTCTGCTAGTGGCCCCCCTTCTTGCGTTCGTGCTGTTAAGCTTTGTCATTCCCATCGCCAATCTTGTGACCCAAGCGTTTTATGGCGATCTCGTCTCGTCAACCATGCCGAAGACAACGGCAGAACTTGCGACATGGAATGGCGCGATGCCTGTTCCTGAAACGCTCTGCGAATCCTTCGTTACCGAATTCAAAGCGGCAAAAGCAAAAGACGCCGCGCTCCCGACGCGCATTGCCACTTTGGTGAACCGCGAATTCTCCGGCAGCCTTTCGAAATTGCGTCCCGTTGCCAATAGCGATTTGAGCGCGCCTTATTGCGGCGCTCTTGCCAAACTCAACGACGAATGGTCGAAGCCTGAAATCTGGAACGCGATCAAAATCGTCTCGCCATCCATATCGCCACGTTTCTTCATTCAGTCCGTTGATTATCGTTTGAATGCAGATGGATCGATCAGGCCCGAGACAGAAGAAAACAAAATCCATCTCGCTTTGTTCGGGCGCACTTTGTATGTCGCTGCCGCCGTGACACTCTTTTGTGCGCTGCTCGGCTTTCCAATCGGTTTTCTTCTTGCGCATCTCCCGGCCCGTACGTCCAATTTGCTGATGATCATTGTGCTTCTGCCGTTCTGGACATCGCTGCTTGTGCGCACGACCGCATGGATTGCGCTACTTCAACAAAACGGCGTGATCAATGATACGCTTGTCGCACTTGGACTCATCGCTGACGATCATCGCCCGGTGATGATGTATAACATGTTTGCGACGCTTGTGGCGATGACCCATGTCCTTCTGCCCTTCATGATCTTGCCGCTCTATTCGGTCATGACAGGTATCAAACCAAATTTTGTGCGCGCGGCACGCTCACTGGGCGCAACGCCTTTCACAGCCTTCTGGCGCGTTTATTTTCCGCTCACCATCCCGGGTCTGGGCGCGGGCTGCTTGCTCGTTTTCATCCTAGCCATTGGCTATTACATCACGCCCGCGCTTGTCGGCGGACAGAGTGGTCAGCTGATTTCTAACATCATCGCCTTCCATATGCAGAAAACCCTGAACTGGCCGTTGGCCTCTGCAATCGGCACGTTGCTTCTCGCAGGCGTGCTTCTGCTTTACTGGCTTTACAACCGTCTCGTTGGCATCGAGAAAATGAAGTTTGCGTGAGATGAGATTTTTACGTCCCAATCTTCCAGTCTATGCCTCAGGTCTCGAGATCGCCTGGTATTTCATCTTCCGCGCGATCTGTGTGGCGATCTTCGTTTTCCTTCTCGCGCCCGTGCTTGTGATCATCCCACTCTC
>CAWUMH010000305.1:0-1512 GCA_963923565.1 uncultured Alphaproteobacteria bacterium | reverse complement strand
GCCGGCACACCAAATAATTCAGGTGTCTGCGAGAGCAGCGAGAGGTCGCTGACGACCGCGTTCTTTTGATGAGCATCCTGCAGAAGCATCTTGCCCTGCTCATCAAGCGCGCGCGCCAGAATCGATGTATGCGGATGATCGGGCAGAGTGATCGTGAAGGGTGTTGTTTTCGTGACTTGCCCGGCTTCGTCTTCCCCCACCAATTCGGCGCCTACCTCTGATCCTTGCCATGCTGGAGGAATCATTGACGCGAGAATCTTATAGTCCGCACTTATCTCCTTCGCATGACGCGGCAAAGGTAAAGTGAGATGCGGCGGTGAGATGAGAGGATCTACATCTCTGGTCGCTGTACCGGAATGTGTTAAGGGCCCCAGCACATGAATTTCAGCGGATCTAAAACCGTAATCATCGCTCAAGAGATAGGATAGCGTGAGCGATCCGCGCTTCTCCTCTTTAACACCACCGAAGGTCACAATCGGTGGCAGATCGGGGATCGCTGTCACCGATAGTGTGACTTTAGGCTGGCCATGGGTTTCAAGAGTGAATACGCCATCGCCTTTAATGCGCCATCGCGTCTCTTTTGTTTGGCTCGCGACACTCGGAGATTTGATTTCTTCGAATTGGGGATCGAGCGTAAAAGAGAGGGTATCTTTTTCCGCTGACCGGATTACAAGAACAGAGCCGATCGGCACGCGGTATTTGAGTGTTCGATCATTCGGTAGTGATGAGAACTGAAGAAAGAGCGGCGGCGCATCGGTATAAACGGGCGGATCAATCCAGCCTTCAATGGGGAGAGCGGGAGCCGCTGCACTTTGATCTTTGATCGATAAGGCACTCGCGAGGCGCGAAAATTTTTCAGGTCCTGCAAGAAGACCCATGACAATGGCAACGAGGACAATGTGATAGCGAAGCGCATAGGGGTCACGATCAGCAAGATCAGAACGCCATTGCGTAACAATGCTTAGCCCTGCTTGTTCGCGAGCGATTTTTTGGTGCGCACTCCACAACGCTGTTGCAACACGCGTTGTTGCAGCACCGCTCGGGTGATCAAGAAGGGTTTGTGCGGGGCGATGCCGGTGGGGAGAGGCATCATCAACATGGCGCAGGACATCGCTTTGTGAAGGGCGTTTGGCGAGGAGGGCTTTTCGTACAATCGTGAGGATTGCGAGCGCGAGTGCGCCAAGGATCACAAAGCGCAATGACGCTGGAAAGGCTGAAGGTATCGTTGACCACGCATAGATCAAAAAGAGCGCGACGATGAGGGATGCGGCGCTGATGAAAGGCCAAAGTCGTTCAAGTACAAGCAAAGCGCGAGAAACGAAAAGCGCCCGCCGCAGTTTTGCGGGGATGCCACTGTGTTCACGGCTCTCCTGTGAGAGCGCCGCCTCATGAGGATCCGTCGAAGTTTGCTGCGCGCGGGACGGATGGTTTGCGATCAAGGATCGATCTCTCTCAGCTCAGCCAATCGGGGAGATGATCCAATGCCAACATCGCGTCATAAGTTTGGCGGGG
>CAWUMH010000304.1:0-1513 GCA_963923565.1 uncultured Alphaproteobacteria bacterium | reverse complement strand
TGCTCGATGAATTGCAAGACGGCGCATTCCGCAAAGCGATTGAAGAGAAATTCAAAATCGATCTCACCGATCGGCCGACCATGTATACGGTGCGTGGATTCTTGCGCAAAACTGATGGCACGATCCATACCGATAGCGAAACCAAGATCATCACCGTTCTGCTTTATCTCAATGATAATTGGAGCGCTGATGGCGGTCGTTTGCGGATTTTGCGCAATGGCACGGATCTCGATGATTATGTTGCCGAAGTCCCACCTTCAAACGGAACGCTTCTTGTCTTCCGCCGCTCCGACAATTCTTGGCATGGCCACAAGCCTTTTGAAGGACAACGGCGCGTTGTTCAAATGAATTGGGTTCTCGACGAGGATGTCGTCAATCGTGAACAAAGACGCCACAGCGTTTCGACACGGTTCAAGAAATTGAAGAATTTCTTCACCGGTCGCGCGGCATAAAGTTAAATCACCGTCTGGTTTGTTCGAACGGTGATCGCGTTAAGCGGGCGTAGTTCAGTGGTAGAACGACAGCTTCCCAAGCTGTATGTCGAGGGTTCGATTCCCTTCGCCCGCTCCATTATTTTTGCCGATCCGCTCCGGACGACGCTCGACCGCGGATCGGATAAGTTAGAAAACAAACCCAACCCTAAGGGCCCGATGAAGTCTTTGTCCGACAACACGCTCGCTAAAGAGACCGCCGCGCAATTAGTTACACCTGTGCAGCGCGTGATGATTGCCGCGCTCATTGGCATTGTTTTTTTAATTGGCTTGGGCTTTTGGGCGTCGCGCGGTTCGGTTGTGTTCACCGAGCTTGTTGATCTCGCGCTCGCATGGTGCATATAGCGCATCATGAAACACCGCCTCACGCTTTCATTGCTGGTGACTTTGGCCGGGCTGGTCCTTATCGGCCTGCTTGCGATTTTTATTTTAAACCCAGAACGCCAATCGACCGATGCGATTGGGGGGGCGTTTACCCTTACCGATCAACGCGGCGCCGTGGTCACCGAAGCCGCGCTCAAAGGTGCGCCGAGCTTGGTGTTTTTCGGTTTCACCCATTGCCCGGATGTCTGCCCCACCGCGCTATTCGAGATTTCCCAACTTTACAAAACGCTCGGCCCGAAAGGCGATCAGCTCAAAAGCTTTTTCATCACGGTTGATCCCGAACGGGATACGCCAGAGAGTCTCAAAGCCTATCTCGACAGTTTCGACCCGCGCATCACCGGCCTCACAGGCGCGCGCGAACAGGTTGATAACGCCATGCGGGCCTATCGCGCCTTTGCCCGCAAAGTGCCGCTTGAAGGCGGCGGCTATGTGATGGATCACACCGCGCTTGTTTACCTGATGGACAAAAAGGGGCGCTTTGTGTCGAGCATGAATTTCGAACGCCCGCCGGAAGAGAATGCGAAACGTATCGCTGATTTGTTCTAAATCCTAAGTCCTTTCTTTGTGAATAGCGAAACTTCGGGCACGGCCATGCGGTGTCTTCCGCCAATGACTTGGCGCAATAATCAATTCGACAA
>CAWUMH010000303.1:0-1514 GCA_963923565.1 uncultured Alphaproteobacteria bacterium | reverse complement strand
TTCGACCAGATCTTCTTCTTCGTGAAGTAAAGGAGACCGGCGAAGACAAGCAAGAACACGAGCACCCTAAACGCTAGTTCCTTGCGCTGCTCGAGATGAGGTTCAGCGACCCACATCAAGAAGGCCGAAACGTCCTTGGCATATTGCACAACCGTTTCAGGAGCCTGCGGCTTACCATCGGCGCCCTTTTCATAGGACACCTGACCATCCAAAAGCGGAGGCGGCATCGCAATCACATTGCCCGGGAAATAGTGGTTGTAATATTTGCCGTCCGGAACAGTGAAACCTGCCGGCGCATCTTCATAGCCATGCAGAAGAGCGGTCATGTAATCGACGCCTTGTTCCTGGAATTGCGTGAAGATATCGAACACGAAATTCGGGAAGCCCCGTTCGTAAGTGCGCGCTTTCGCAATCACTGAGAAATCCGGAGGCGCTGCACCACCATTTGCGGCAGCAGCCGCTTGCTTATTCGGGAACGGCGATGGCCAGAAATCGGCCGGACGCGCCGGACGATCAAAATAATCACCATTATCGTTCGGACCATCCTTGACCTTAAAGGTCGCGGCGAGCGCCCTAACCTGCGCTTCGGTAAAGCCCGGACCACCTTCCTGCGAGAGGTTGCGGAAGGCAAGCTTATTTACCGAGTGACAATTTGAGCAGACTTCATGAAACACTTTGAAGCCGCGCTGCAATTGCGTTTCGTCATATTTGCCGAAGGGACCTGCGAAGGACCAGTCGTTACGAGGCGGTACTGCTGTAGCGCCTGACGCCAAAGCCGTGCCGGCAACAATCGCCGAAGCGAGTGTCGCGATAGCGAGGCGCGTTGTGAGGGACGAAATGAGTTTCATAATGATGGCTCCTTATCGCCCATTCACGCTTTGTTGCTCGGCTCATGGGCGGCGCCCTGAGGCATCGCATTCGCCGAACCTGATTTGCCCAGAACCGAATCCGCAATCGAAGCGGGCAAGGCTTTCGGCGTCTCGAAGAGACCGAGCAAGGGCAGCACGATGATGAAATACGCGAAGTAATAGGCTGTGCAGATTCGCGAAGCGAGCACATAGCCGCCTTCCGGTGGCTTCGCGCCAAGCCAGCCCAGCAACACGGCATTGATCGCAAAGAGCCAGAAGAACACTTGGAACACCGGACGATAACGACCCGAGCGCACACGTGATGTATCGAGCCAAGGCAAGAACACCAAAATCGCAATCGAACCGAACATCGCGAGCACGCCAAGGAGCTTATCGGGAACGGCACGCAAGATCGCATAGAAGGGCAGGAAGTACCATTCAGGAACGATATGCGCAGGCGTCACAGCCGGATTGGCTTCGATGTAATTGTCAGCATGGCCCAAGAAGTTCGGGATGTAGAAGGCGAACCACACATAGACCATCAAGAAGCAGACAAGCGCGAACGCATCCTTCACTGTGAAATAAGGATGGAAAGGAAGCGTGTCTTTCTCGGTCTTCTTTTCAATGCCCGCCGGATTGTTCGAACCCGGAACATGCAGCGCCCAG
>CAWUMH010000302.1:0-1517 GCA_963923565.1 uncultured Alphaproteobacteria bacterium | reverse complement strand
GGATATAGGATGTAGCGCATGGCACACTACAAAACCGATCATGCTTTTACAGGTGAGATAAAGGGTGGTGCATTGGAGCCCACTTTTTCGGGCGCGCTTTCCTTCATGCGGCGGCGGTTCACACGTGATCTTTCCGGAATTGATGTTGCGATCTGGGGCGTGCCTTTTGACTGCGCCACATCGAACAGACCCGGTGCGCGGTTTGGACCACAAGCCATCCGCCGTGCCTCCGCTATTCTCGATGGTGATCCGCAATATCCTTCTGGTAAAGATCCGTTCGAAAACCTTTCTGTTATTGATTGGGGCGATTGTGCCATCGACCATGCGCGTCCGCAGGGTGTCGCCCAAACCATTCAAACCCACGCCGAAAGCATTCTCTCAAGCAGCGCTCAACTCATCACGTTGGGCGGCGACCACGCGATCACATTACCCTTGCTGCGGGCGCATGTAAAAAGGCACGGACCTCTCGCGCTTGTGCAATTTGATGCGCATCAAGACACATGGGATCCGGGTCCGGATGGATTCTCACATGGGAGCTTTGTGCGCGAAGCTGTCCGAGAAGGGCTGATTGATGTGCCGCATTCAATACAAATCGGCATAAGAACAATTGCTCCGGAAACTTGCGGCATTGAGATCATCGATGCCTATCGATGCCAAGAGATTGGCGTGAACGGCATGATCGATTCCATTAAACATCGCGTTAGTTCAAAGCCTGCATATCTAACGGTTGATATTGATGTCCTAGATCCGGCCTATGCCCCGGGAACGGGAACGCCCGTATCGGGTGGCTTAACGTCAGGACAATTGCTCATGACTTTGAACAAGATCATAGATCTCGATTGGCGCGGTATGGATATTGTCGAAGTGGCACCGGCCTATGATCATGCCGATATCACCGCCATTGCGGCATCAACCGTCGTGCAACATTATCTTCAAGGTTTAGCAAAGCGACATAACTAGAAAGCAATCGCTTACAAGCGATCGCGCAGCGCATACCACGTCATCGCCAAAGCGAGCGTCGGCGCGCGGAACATTCGACCACCAGGAAAAGACGGCGCGGGCAATTTTGAGAATACATCAAAACGTTCGCTCTCGCCTGCGATCGCTTCAGCCAATAATTTTCCGGCAAATGTTGCCGTGCCAACCCCCTGCCCCGAATAGCCGCATGCGGTGTAAAGGCCGGGGCGCAAGCGTCTAAGGTAAGGCAGGCGCTTCATCGTTACGGCCAATGTACCGCCCCACGCATAATCAATTCTGACATCAGCCAATTCAGGATAGAGTTTCAGCATATGCGGACGGACAAAGGCTTTGATGTCCTGTGGAAACGCAGTGCCATAGGTTTCACCGCCGCCAAATAAAAGGCGATTATCTTTTGTGAGCCGCCAATAATAAACAACAAAACGCGAATCGGCCGCCGCCTCTCGATTCGGAATCAAAGAGGCGGCGCGCGCGCCCAAAGGCTCCGTTGTGAGAATGAAATTGTGCAACGGCATGACACGCGATTCCGTGTCATCATC
>CAWUMH010000301.1:0-1519 GCA_963923565.1 uncultured Alphaproteobacteria bacterium | reverse complement strand
GTAAGGCAGCATCCGAGGATCCGCTTTTTTACGCGATCATCGACAAAGCATCCGGCAAGGCGGTCGGCTATGAGACTTTGATGCGGATCGATCCGGCGCATCGGGTAATTGAAGTCGGCAACATCATGTATGGCACGCCGTTACAGAAAACGCCCGGTGCGACCGAAGCGCAATATCTCTTGATGCGCTATGTATTCGAAACACTTGGATATCGCCGCTACGAATGGAAATGCAATTCACTGAACGCACCATCGCGCCGCGCGGCGGATCGGTTCGGCTTCACTTTCGAAGGAATTTTCCGCCAGCATATGATGGTGCGGGGGCGCAACCGCGATACCGCATGGTATTCCATTCTTGATACCGAATGGTCCAAGCAAAAGCACGCCTTTGAAGCCTGGCTTGATCCAAACAATTTCAATTCACAAGGCCGTCAGATTAAGCGGCTCGATGATTTCAAATAATAAGGGAGAGTAACAAGATGAGCGATCGTTTGAAGGGCAAGACCGCTGTAATTACGGCTGCGGGGCAAGGCATCGGCCGTGCGATTGCGGAATTTTTTGTGCGCGAAGGCGCAACTGTTCATGCCACTGATCGTGACCTTTCAAAGCTTGAGGGATTAAAGGGGGCTCACCTTGCAGCGCTTGATGTGATGTCGAGCGAGGCGGTTAACGCTTTCGCCGCAAAGACGGGCGCCATAGATGTGCTCGTCAACGCTGCAGGATTTGTTCACCATGGCAGTGTGCTTGAATGCGATGATGAAGCCTGGGATTTCTCGATGGATTTGAATGTCAAATCCATGCACCGCACGATCAAAGCGTTCGTACCGGGCATGCTCGCCAAGGGCAAAGGCTCGATTGTGAATATCGCCTCGGGCGCAGGCTCGGTGCGCGGTATTCCTAACCGCTATGTCTATGGCGCATCGAAAGCGGCGGTGATAGGCCTTACAAAGGCGGTGGCTGCTGACTTCATCAAGAAGGGCATTCGCGCGAATGCCATTTGCCCTGGCACGATTCAATCGCCATCACTTGATGAACGCATTGTGACGCTCGCGAAGTCACAAGGCATTAGCGAGAAAGATGCACGGCAAATGTTTATCGACCGTCAGCCGATGGGCCGCTTGGGTACCGCTGAAGAAATGGCATGGCTTGCCGTTTATCTGGCGTCTGATGAATCAAGCTACACAACAGGCCAAATTCATTTGGCTGATGGCGGCTTTGCGCTTTAATTAGAAGGATAATTTTAAATGCATATTCTCATTATTGGCGCAGCCGGCATGGTCGGCCGTAAATTGGCGGAACGTCTTGCAAAAGACGGTCATCTCGGTGGGCGCGAAATTACCAAGGCGACTTTGCATGATGTGGTTGAGCCCTCAGCACCAGCGGACGCAAAATTTACATCGACGACATTGGCGTCTGATTTCTCTATGCCCGGCGAGACGGCAAAACTCGTTGCTGGTCGGCCCGATGTGATTTTCCATTTAGCAGCGATTGTGTCGGGTGAAGCGGAGCAGGATTTCGAT
>CAWUMH010000300.1:0-1530 GCA_963923565.1 uncultured Alphaproteobacteria bacterium | reverse complement strand
AAATCTGATCTTCCGGTGATCTTCCTCACCTCGAAGGATGAAGAGATCGACGAATTATTCGGCCTCAAAATGGGTGCCGATGATTTTATCCGCAAACCTTTTTCGCAGCGTCTGCTGGTCGAACGCGTGAAGGCCATCCTTCGCCGCGTCAGCGCCAAGGATGTTCCGCAAACCAAAGAGGGAGAAGCCAAGATTCTCGAGCGGGGGTCTCTCCGCATGGATACCGAACGTCATGCCTGCACCTGGAAAGGCTTGCCGGTCATTTTGACGGTTACAGAATTTTTGATCCTGCAAGCGCTTGCGCTGAGACCGGGTGTTGTGAAGAGCCGCAATGCATTGATGGACGCCGCCTATGATGATCAGGTCTATGTCGATGATCGCACCATCGACAGCCACATCAAAAGACTGCGCAAGAAATTCAAAGCCGTTGATGATGATTTTGATATGATCGAGACACTTTATGGTGTTGGGTACAAATTCGCCGAATGAGCCCATCAAACAACGAGACCGAGGCGAAAAGTAAATTCGCGCGTCGTGAATCTATTTTTCGCGTGAGGCGATTTTTTCGCTTGATAGCACTACGTGCGTCATCGAGTCTTGTGCGCCGTATTGTTGTTTTGAATCTTGCGGGCCTCGTCGCGCTCCTTGCAGGCTTTCTCTATATCAACCAGTTCCGTCAGGGGCTCATTGAAGCCCGTGTAGAAAGTCTTTTGACTCAGGGCGAGATTATGGCCTCTGCGGTCGCGGCCTCTGCAACAATCGAAATTGATTCGATCACGGTGGATCCGGATAAGCTTCTGCTCTTACAAGCCGGTGAAAGCGCGATTGCCGGAGATGACTCCACAGAGTTTTCAATTAATCCCGAAAATGTTGCACCGCTTCTGCGTCGCCTCGTAACCCCAACGCGAACACGTGCGCGCATCTATGATCAAGATGGCGAGCTCTTGATTGATACTGCCGCGATGTATTCGCGGGGCGATATTTTACGATTTGATTTGCCCCCGCCAGAACCAGAAGGCCGCACGTTAATCACCCGCACATGGGATTTGATGACGCATAAACTCGGGAACCGCGTTAAAGAGAATAAAGAAGATCTCAATCCGGCTCATGGACGCACGTTTACCGAAGTCGCGAGCGCCTTTAATGGGGCGCCGGCAAGCGTCGTGCGCGTCAATGGACTTGGCGAAACGATTGTATCCGTTGCGGTTCCCATCCAAAGGTCGCGTGTTGTAAGCGGGGTTTTGCTTCTCTCAACACTCGGCGGTGATATTGACGGGATTATAAGATCAGAACGTTTTTCTATTTTGCGCGTCTTTGCTGTCGCTGCCGCTTCCATGTTGATTGTATCGGCTTTTTTTGCAGGAACGATCGTCGGTCCTATCCGCCGCTTGTCATCAGCCGCTGAACGTGTCCGACGCGGGTTGCGGACTCGTGAAGAAATTCCTGACCTCACAGGCCGTAGCGACGAAATCGGCCATCTCTCCGGATCGTTGCGCGACATGACACGCGCACTTTATGATCGCATCGAAG
>CAWUMH010000299.1:0-1537 GCA_963923565.1 uncultured Alphaproteobacteria bacterium | reverse complement strand
AGACGCGAAGGTGACGTGTGTTGCTTGATACCGGCAGCACCCTTGCCGCAGATCACGCCTTTGTTCACAGGATGGTCGCGATTGCCTTCAATATAGGTGATGCTGCCATCTTTGAGATAGACTTTGATCCCACAGCGGCACGCGCACATATAGCAGGTGGTGGTTTTCGTCTCGTCCCATGTTTTAGGCGAGCGAGCGAGCGCCGGTTCAGTCGCCATGGCCGAGTATCCCCCTGTTGCGGATTTGATTCCCCGCTTTCCTCCAACGCTTTATCGCATGCCGGACGTTCCCTCGCATGGTGCCAAAAAGCGGCCCCCCTTGGGACAGATGGGGCCAATGAGGGCAAGCGAGGGGAAAACCGGTCTTTCGCTACCGCCGTAGACACGCCAGACCTTCAAATTATGTACAGTGAGGACCACCATCATGAAACTGACCTGGCTCGGCCATTCGGCTTTTCGTGTGGAAATCGGCGGCTCTACGCTTCTGATCGATCCCTTCTTGAAGGGAAATCCGAGTTTCAAGGGTAAATTCGCCGATGTGACCAAGGGCGTGACCCATATCCTTCTCACCCATGGCCATGACGACCATGTCGGCGATGCGGCAGAGATTGGTGCCAAAGCCAATGGCAAAAAGCAGAAACCGCAGATTGTCTCAAATTATGAAATCTGTGCGCATCTTGCCTCTAAAGGTGCGGACAATATGAACCCCGGCAATACGGGCGGCACGGTCGACTGCGGCGGGTTCACTGTAAGCTTCACCGATGCGAAACATTCGTCGGGCACGGTGGAAAAGGGCAAGAGCATCTATCTCGGCAATCCCAATGGTCTTGTCATCACCGCGAAGGGGGAGAAAACACTCTATCATATGGGCGATACGGATATTTTCTCCGATATGGCATTGATTGCTGAATTTTATAAGCCGGAGATTGTATTGATCCCGATTGGCGACCGTTTCACCATGGGGGCCGAGAAGGCGGCGATTGCGCTCAATCGCTATCTGAAACCCTCTGTTGCGATCCCGATTCATTACGGCACATTTCCGATGCTCGCGCCTGATGCATCACTCTTTCAAAAAGCGATGAAAGGCTCCAAGACAAAAGTGATTGTCCCTGAAGTTGGCGCGACGCTTGAGATGTAAGTCGTCTAACGAAAGGCGACTTTGATTTGAAAATCACAAGCGCGAAGATTTTCAAGATTAGCTCGGAGTCCAAAGGGGGACTTTTAGGCCCCCATATAGATACGACGTGAGATTTGCTCCTCGAGCGTGAGCCAACGGCGGCCGGCGTCATCGTCCGCCCGGTGATCAGCTGCGCGCCGCTTCAAAGCGTGGAGCCGCTCGACGGGGAGCTTTTGATGCGCATCAAGCTCTTCGGCGATGGTGACGAAGGCACGTGCGGCATCTTTGCCGCCGATGAGTGGTGCGACATCTTCATCAATAAATGTGTCCCACGATAAAGTGGGCGTCCATGAAAACCGCGCAAAAGCCAGATAAGATAATTCAACGCTCGCAAGATAGGGCGACGGCTCTCCCCATACAG
>CAWUMH010000298.1:0-1540 GCA_963923565.1 uncultured Alphaproteobacteria bacterium | reverse complement strand
GATGAAGTCATCGAGACCATGCGCCAGACGGGCATCGACATGCTCGTCAAATACAAGGAAACCGCGCAAGGCGGCTTGGCCGTCAACGTCGCGGATTGTTGAGCCGATTTTCAGGCGTCAAAACTAAACGGCGACACACCGCGAATGCTTTCATCGACACGCAATTTGCGTGTGATCGGCGGTGCGGCGCGTTGCGCGCAATTATCTCTTTCACAGAGTCGGCAATTCACGCCAATCGGTGTTGCTGGTGCGTTTTTCAAATCGAATTTGCGCGCATAAACAAGCCGCGATGCATATTTCAATTCGCAGCCGAGACCGATCGCAAATTGGCCTTCTGCACCGCCATAAGCAGACGCTGCGCGGCGCACCGTGCGCGCAATCGAAAACCATTTTCCGCCATCGGGCAATTCGACAATCTCGGTCATAAAGGCGCCGGGGCTCGAGAAGGTTTCGTGCAAGCTCCAGAGCGGACATGTGCCGCCAAAGCGCGAGAAGGGAAAATTGCCCGCCGCAAAACGTTTCGAGACATTGCCGGCATTGTCGATGCGGATCAGAAAAAACGGCACGCCGCGCGCGTTTGTGCGGTTGAGCGTTGTCAGGCGATGCGCGACTTGTTCAAAGCTCGCTTGAAACCGTGCGCCCAACACATCGATATCGTAATTGAGCGCTTCCGCCGCATCGAGAAATTTTTGATAGGGCATCATGAGAGCAGCAGCGGCATAGTTAGCAAGGCTCACACGCAGAAGCGCTTTTGCTGGGCTTTGTTGTGGTTCAAGCCGCGTGGCAATCGCATCAATCATCTCGCGCCATTCAATCAATGCGAGTTGATATGCGGTTTGAAAGGCGCGGCCATAGGTGTCGACGAGTTCTGAGAGCATCAAACGACGCCGATGATGATCAAAGCGTCTTAATGACCCCGGCATCACATCCACCGGCAACACCTGCACACGAATGCCATGTATATCTTTCAACCGCGCGGTGAGAGCGGGGAGGAGATCAATGCCTGTTTTCGCAAGCTCATCCGCAAGCGCTTCGGCGCGCGCTTCCAATTCAGGAAAATGATTGGCGGCCGATTGAATGAGATCACGCACGCGATCAACCGGATTGTTTACGACCGCCGTCTCGCCGCGCTCGTCTTCATTCACTCCCAGCTGTCCCGCGCCACCTTCCTTCAAATCGCGATAGGCGGTGTAGAGCCGCTGCACGGCATCCGCCACGGAAGGCGCGAGGTCGGCCAATTCGCGCAACTCGTCGCGCGCCACGGGCGCCGCACGGAAGAGGGGGTCGGCAAACACTTCGTCGAGTTCGCCTTGCAGTCGCGCTTCTTCTTCACGCGCAAAGCCACGCGGATCGACATTGAAGGCTTCCGCCAGCCGGATCAGCACCTGTGCGGTCACGGGGCGCTGGTTGCGCTCCATCAGATTGAGATAGCTTGCGGAAATGCCGAGCTCCGCCGCCATACCGGCCTGCGAGAGGCCCAATTCGCGGCGCAAACGCCGCACGCGCGCGCCCGCGAGAATTTTGCGTCCGGCATCGGCCA
>CAWUMH010000297.1:0-1540 GCA_963923565.1 uncultured Alphaproteobacteria bacterium | reverse complement strand
CACGAAATGACAGTGATCTGGCCAGCATGTGCAGCAGCGGTCAGGCCGATTGCTGCAGCAGCACCGAGAAGCACGCTCAGTCCTTTGCTTATCTTCATTCTACTCTCCCCTTTTTGGCGATGCGTGGACCATTCCAAAACGCATTCCCACACGGTGGACATCCCACCGTTACTCCCGATGTGTGCCTCGATTGCGACACCCATCGAATTCATGTTCTTACGCGTCAAGCGCGCGGCCATCCTCAACCGCCCAACCAATGCGTAAAGTATCACCGGAGTTGAACGTCCGCTGATTGTTCTGGTTCGGCGTCTTCACAATAAATTCATCGCTTCCCAGAACCGAGACGCGAATGCGGATGTGATCGCCAAGATAAATCACTTCTTCGATACGGGCGTCGAACGTAATATCCGCCGTCGACGGATCAATTATTACTCTTTCCGGACGGATCGATACGGATGTCGCCTGTCCCGCAGCGCATTTGACGGCCAATGCATCGAAGCTCCCGCCTTTCGCGTCAATCCGCGCTTTACCATTTGCTACGGAAACAACGCGACCAGAGATACGGTTATTCTCGCCGATAAATTGTGCGACGAAACTATTGTCGGGCTTTTCATAAAGATCGGCCGGCCCGGCTAATTGTTGGATAATGCCATCATTGAACACGGCGATTCTGTCTGACATCGTCAGTGCTTCAGATTGGTCATGGGTTACGTAAACGATGGTGATGCCGAGCCGCTCATGCAAATGTTTAATCTCATATTGCATATGTTCTCGTAATTGCTTGTCGAGCGCGCCAAGAGGCTCATCCATCAAAAGCAATTTTGGTTCAAAGACGAGAGCACGTGCGAGCGCGATACGTTGCTGCTGGCCGCCGGAGAGTTGCGCAGGTTTACGCGCATCAAGGCCGCTCATCTGCACCATATCGAGCGCTTTGCGAACGCGCTCGGCAATTTCAGCTTTGCCGAGATGTCTTACTTGCAACGGAAAGGCGATGTTTTCCGCAATCGACATATGGGGAAAGAGCGCATAATTCTGGAACACCATCCCGAGACCGCGTTTATGCGGGGGAATATTATTAATGCGCTCGCCGTCGAGATAGATTTCACCGCTCGTTGCGCTTTCAAATCCGGCAAGCATCATGAGCGTTGTTGTTTTGCCTGAACCCGATGGGCCAAGCATCGTCAAAAACTCACCACGGCCAATCGAAAGATTGAGCGATTTTACGACAAGGTTGATGCCGTCATAAGTTTTTTCAACCGCTTCGAAACGGACAAACCCCGCATCGGCGGAATGTGAAGCTGCCATCGGTTCTTCCGTGCCTTGTCATTGGTGGCGAGGGCAGAATGTCCCCGCTCTTCTTCTGATCGTGACCGGAAAGGCATTAGACCCTTTTGGGGATGTGCCAAACCTTTCAAGGTTTGGTCATTGGCCGCTTCCGTCCCGATTTCAATTTCAAATATTAGGCTTGGTGCACAATTTTTGTCCACCTTGGGCCGGGCGGCTTCCCCTTAACTTGAGGAGAGAGCCGCTCGGAGGGGGG
>CAWUMH010000296.1:0-1555 GCA_963923565.1 uncultured Alphaproteobacteria bacterium | reverse complement strand
CCGTATTGTTGATGAGTTATGCTTGGCGCACCGCACAGCAACAAGGCATCAAACTTCCCTTCACGCATAAGACAAAATGGCCCCCCGCCACACGTGAAGCGCTTTTAAATTTTTTTGAATATCTTGATGAGAAGCTTGATGAGCGCGGTTTTTATCGACCTGCGAGCAAAAAGCCGCGCATGAGCATGAACCTCCATAACATCTTCATGCGCATCGGTATGGATGAGCAGGATCTGCGCACCTTGCGCGGTGTGATTGTGCGTTTGGTTGATGGTCCGCGCAAACCCTATTCGAAAAAAGCGCGGCGCGAGGCCGAAGCTGCACTTAAAGCCGCATCAGAAAGCGATGATGCATGAGCGCGCGGCCAACAATTCTCATTTTCGATTCCGGTGTAGGCGGATTAACGGTCCTTGATCCGGTCCGCGCCGCTCGTCCCGATGCCCGCTATATCTATCTCGGTGACACCGCCTTTTTTCCCTATGGCGAAAGAGAGGAAGACGAGTTGATCACGCGCGTGGTGAGTGTCATCGATGACGCGGTTGCGCGGTTCAATCCGGATCTGATCGTGATAGCCTGCCACACCGCCTCGACGCTGGTGCTGCCCGCCTTGCGCGCGCGCCATACGATCCCGATTATCGGCACTGTGCCCGCGATAAAACCGGCGGCGGAGAGTTCTGAGAGCCGTCTCGTCTCGGTGCTGGCCACCAAAGGTACCGTCAAGCGCGATTATACGACCGCCCTCATTCGCGATTTTGCGGGCGACTGCGATGTCACCCTTGTCAGCGCCTCAAAGCTTGCAGGCTATGCTGAGGCCGCGCTCCATGGACTTCCCGTCTCGGACGCCGATCTCCACGCCGATATCGAACCGGCCTTTGTTGAAAAAGGCGGACGCCGAACGGATCGGATCGTTCTCGCCTGCACGCATTACCCGCTATTGCTTGCCGCGCTCGAGCGCGTTGCCCTATGGCCTGTCACGTGGATCGATCCGGCACCGGCCATCGCGCGGCGGGTGGTGCAGCTCCTCGGCGACGCACCAAGCGGTGCCCTCAGGTCTGATGATGGCCTCGTCGTCCTAACAGGTGCGGAGGACTGGCCAAAAGCGTTAGTTTCCGCCTTCGCGGACCGGGGGCTGACCCCCGCAAAGAATTGACATCATCGGCCTCAGTGAGTATTGAACCGCCGACGTCTCGCGGGTCCTTTGGGCCCGCTTGGTGTTTTTAACGCTCCCGTGATCGTTTTTCATCGAAATTCGGTCTGTCGGTTCGAGAAATCGAACAAAGGAAGGGCGCGTTCCTCGAAACTTCGCTCAAACCATGAGGAACAGCGATGACAAAGCGTATTGACGCAAAACATAAGATCGATCGCCGTCTTGGCGAAAACATCTGGGGCCGTCCGAAGAGCCCTGTAAACCGCCGCGAATATGGTCCTGGTCAGCACGGTCAACGCCGCAAAGGCAAAATGTCCGACTTCGGCACGCAGCTGCGCGCCAAGCAGAAGGTTAAGGGCTATTACGGCAATATCTCGGAAAAGCAGTTCCGCCGTTATTATCACGAAG
>CAWUMH010000295.1:0-1567 GCA_963923565.1 uncultured Alphaproteobacteria bacterium | reverse complement strand
GTCAATGATCGCGCCCATATCAACGCTTTTGTCGAGCGGATCACCAACACGCAAATGGGTCATGCGGGTTTTCAGTTTATCAATAAAGCGCGCGGCAATGCCTTCTTGCACCAGCAAACGCGATCCTGCGCAACAAACCTGACCCTGATTGAAATAGATGGCATCAATCACGCCTTCTACGGCGCCATCAAGGTCCGCATCATCAAACACGATGAAAGGAGACTTGCCACCAAGTTCCAATGTAAGCGCTTTGCCGGTGCCCGCTGTCCGCGCGCGCAAAATGCGACCCACTTCGGTTGACCCTGTGAACGCAATTTTATCAACCGGCGCATCGACCAACGCCGCACCTGTTTCACCATCGCCGGTTACGATGTTAAGGACGCCTTTTGGCAATCCGGCTTGATGCGCAAGTTCAGCAAACAGGAGTGCGGTGAGGGGCGTATACTCGGCCGGTTTCAAGACAACCGTATTGCCGAAGGCCAAAGCGGGTGCGACTTTCCAGGCGAGCATCAGCAGCGGGAAATTCCACGGAATGATTTGCCCGGCAACACCTAGCGCCTCATGATCTGGAAATTCACGATCCATCACCTGCGCCCAACCGGCATGGTGATAGAAATGCCGCGCGACCAAGGGAATATCGATATCGCGCGTTTCACGAATGGGCTTGCCATTGTCGAGTGACTCAAGCACGGCAAATAAACGAGCATGGCGTTGGACCATGCGTGCAAGAGCATAGAGATGGCGCGCGCGGGCTTTGCCGCCAAGCTTGGCCCATTTGGCTTGCGCGGCGCGTGCAGCTTTCACTGCCGCGGCAATATCAGCCTTTGTGCCCTGCGCGATCAATGCCAAAGGCTTTCCGGTCGCAGGCTCGCGCGTCTCGAAATTTTTCTTCGCGGATGAAGCCACAAAGCGGCCATCGATAAAATGGCCAAAACCTTTGGCATGTGTTTTCAACCAAGCGCGGGCTTCCGCATCCGCTTCAGGCGCGGTGCCATAATCCATGGTTTTAAAATAATGCGCGACGCTCATGCAATTAACCAACAGGGTGACGGTTGAAGGCCGAATAGTGGCCTGTGAGATGATGTTCGAGTTGCCGTTCAATATCGGCTAAAAGGCTGGACGCACCGACGCGAAAGAGATCGGGCTCAAGCCAGTCGCGACCCAATTCTTCTTTCATCATGATCTGATAGTTGAGCACGTCTTTTGCCGCAGAAATACCGCCCGCTGGTTTGAAGCCGACTTTGATACCTGTGAGCTGATAAAACTCGCGGATCATACGCAGCATCACCAAAGACACGGGCAGTGTTGCATTGCTTGTTTCTTTGCCGGTCGATGTTTTGATGAAATCCGCGCCCGCCATCATGCAAACCATCGAGGCCTTGGCGACGTTCTTGAGCGTCTTGATATCACCTGTTGCGAGGATGGCTTTGACATGCGCTTCCCCACAGGCTTCGCGGAAATCGCGCATCTCGTTATAGAGCGCTTGCCAATTGCCAGCCAGCACATGTTCACGCGTGATTACAATATCAATTTCTTGCGCTCCATCTTTTACCGAGGCTTCGATCTC
>CAWUMH010000294.1:0-1570 GCA_963923565.1 uncultured Alphaproteobacteria bacterium | reverse complement strand
GATGCGGCGCCTTGAGTCATCGCTTGTTCTTTGGGCGGCACTGATCGGCATAGGAGGTGTCGCCTCTGCTGCAGCGGCAGCTCATCTCACAAACACACCCTCACTCAATGCCGCGAGTTTAATTCTTCTTGCCCACGCGCCAGCGATCATCGCATGCCTCGTGGCAATTCGCGCCGATCTTGTTGTGCCAGCTCTGGGACGGCTTGCTGCTCTGCTCCTTGCTTTCGGCGCGACTTTATTCTCGGCTGATATTGCGCTGAGGGTCTTTGTCGATACGCCGCTTTTTCCGATGGCCGCCCCCTCAGGCGGTGTCATTCTAATTATAGGCTGGGGAATTATGGGTCTCGGTGCGGCGCTTCGCCTCTTTGCGCGGAGACACCCCCGCGACAATGACAAAACTTTAGGTTAAATCCCTCCTCACGCTTTTATTGACGACAGGGTCCCGAGCATGACTGACGCCACCCCGCACGCCCAAGCCGAACTTCTGATGCGCGCGCTGCCGCATATGCAGCATTATGACGACGCGACGATAGTGGTGAAATATGGCGGCCACGCGATGGGCGACGAGCAGATGGCACGCGATTTTGCGAAGGACATGATTTTGCTCGAACAGGCGGGTGTCAATCCTGTTGTTGTTCATGGCGGCGGACCACAGATCGGTGCGATGCTCAACCGGCTTAACATCAAGAGTGAATTTGCGGCAGGCTTACGCGTAACCGACAAAGCGACGATGGATGTTGTCGAGATGGTTCTTGCGGGCCTCATCAACAAACAGATTGTTGGCTTTATTAATAATGAAGGTGGCCGCGCGATTGGCCTCTGCGGCAAAGACGGCAATATGGTCACCGCGCAGAAATTGACACGCACGATCGTTGATGATGCGACGAAGGAAGAACAAGAGATCGATCTCGGTTTTGTCGGCGAGCCTGCTCATGTCGATAGCCGCGTGCTTGATGCGCTGCTCGGCCGTGAACTCATTCCGGTTTTAGCGCCCGTTTGCAACGGCAATGACGGACAGACTTATAATGTGAATGCGGATACTTTTGCCGGCGCGATTGCCGGTGCGCTCGGCGCCAAACGTTTGTTGTTACTGACCGATGTACCAGGCGTTCTCGACAAAAATAAAAATCTCATTCCCGAACTGACAGTCTCAAAAATCCACGAATTAATTGCGGATGGAACAATCACCGGCGGTATGATTCCGAAAGTCGAGACCTGCATCTATGCGCTCGAACAGGGCGTAGAGGGTGTTGTCATTCTCGATGGCAAAGTGCCCCATGCGGTGCTGCTCGAATTGCTGACCGATCATGGCGCGGGCACGCTGATTACCAAGTGACTAAATTGCAACCGCAATCAGATAATGAAAGCCCGGAAGCGATGCGTCGCGCTTTCGCCGATGTTACGATATGGATTTTCGATCTCGATAATACGCTCTACCCGCCTGAATCCGCACTTTGGCCGCAAGTGGATCAACGCATCACTTTATTCTTAGGCAATATGTTTGGGATTGATGGTCTCTCGGCGCGCGCCTTGCAAAAATATTATTATCAGAAATACGGCACAACGCTGA
>CAWUMH010000293.1:0-1582 GCA_963923565.1 uncultured Alphaproteobacteria bacterium | reverse complement strand
TTTTGGTCAATCAATAAGTATTTTAATCGCCGCGCGTTTTACTTCCGCTTCAGCGTAATGCCTTGCCCTGCATCATCGGGCGTAGGGAGCGTGGCATGGGCAGCGGCAAGGGCTGCTAAAGCCTCGGCAGTTTTTTCAGGAAAGGCTGCGATTTTCGGACCCGATTGATCAATCGAGGCGAGCAATTGTTCGCACGTGGCAAGCAATGTTCCGTCTCGTCCATGTTTGAGCCATTGATAAATGCGCATACGCTTTGCATCATGCTCAAGAATTTGTCCGGTAACAGTAAGCGGTTCGCCTTCCTTTACCTCATGATGGAAGCGCATCTGCATCGCGAGCGTGAAAATCGTGTGATTTGTTTCCGCGCGTGCAGCAGCATCAAGTCCGATGCGATCCATCAACGAATCAATCGCGCGCGAAAACGGGATTGCATAGGCCGCGTCGTTCATATGGCCGTTGTAATCGACCCAGTCTTTCAAAACGACAGCGTCGTAAAGATGCAGCGGTTCGGTCATGATCTAATCGTTGACCCTGTTAGATATGGTCCGGACGGCCTTCGGCTTCCGGCCAGTAATTTTTAACTAGCTTCAAAAGATCATTCAAAAACGCATCGCGACGACGCTCGAGTTCTTTAACAGAACGTCCGGCGGCCTGATGTTCGCAGCCTTCGACAATTCGATCAATGATTTGATCGGTGAGCTCCGGTGCGGGTGTATAGGAATAAGGCATTTTCAATGCGGGACCGAATTGATGCATAAAGTGACGCATACCCGCATCACCACCTGCCAATTGGAAGGTAAGGAATGTGCCCATCAAAGACCAACGCAAACCGCAGCCATAAACAACGGCGGCATCGATTTCTTCCGTGGTCGCGACATCTTCTTTGATCAACCAAAGCGCTTCGCGCCACAGCGCTTCCATCAACCGATCGGCAATAAAGCCTTCGATTTCTTTTCTCACATGTAACGGCCGCATGCCGATACGGCGATAGAAATTCTTCGCGGCTTCAACAGTGTTGGACGATGTTTTTTCACCCGCAACGATTTCAACCAGCGGCAAAAGATAAACAGGGTTAAACGGATGGCCCACAACAATGCGCGAGGGGTCTTTGCAGAGCTTCTGCAAGCTTGTGGGAAGAAGATAAGAGGTTGATGACGCTATGACCGCACCGGGCTTCGCATGTGAGTCAATTTCAGCGAGAAGCTTTTGCTTCAACTCTTCGCGCTCGGGCGCATTCTCTTGAATGAAATCAGCGTGTTTCACAGCATCCGCAACGCTTGAAACATAAGTGAGACGTGTTTGGCTTGCGCCTTCTGCAAGTCCTGCGGTTTCCAGGGCAGGCCAGGCATTGGCGACGGCTGCGCGGATCTTTGCTTCGCCATCCGGTGCCGGATCAAACGCCACGACATCCAATCCATGCGCGAGGCAGCGGGCAGCCCAACCGGAGCCGATGACGCCCGATCCGATGATGGCGACGGTTTTGACGGATGAGGACATGGCACAGGCTCCCGAACAGAATGAATGATGGGCTGACTATCGCCGATGCGTGGCGTTCAGGAAAGTCTTGGCGCGACAGCGATTT
>CAWUMH010000292.1:0-1583 GCA_963923565.1 uncultured Alphaproteobacteria bacterium | reverse complement strand
TTCATCTGACCATAAACAAGCGCGCATTTCGAACCGGCGGTCGAACCACCATGTTCCTTCGGGTCGACATTGACGCGTGATTCAATCATTTCGTGATAAAGGTCATTGCCTTCACGCGTACGCTCGCCAACACCGGCGAACACGGAGTAACCACCGTGGGCTTTCGCGACGTTGTTGATGAGTTCCATGATCAACACGGTTTTGCCAACGCCTGCGCCGCCGAAGAGGCCAATCTTACCACCCTTGGCGTAAGGCGCGAGCAGATCGACAACCTTAATACCGGTTTCGAGAATCTGACCTTCGGTTGATTGTTCAGCATAAGTCGGCGCGGCCTGGTGAATCGCGCGATGCGCTTCAGCCGGAACGGGACCGGCTTCATCAACTGGCTCGCCGATAACGTTGATGATGCGGCCCAACGTGCCAGCACCCACCGGCACGGCAATCGGTCCGCCTGTATCGATCACTTCATGACCACGCACGAGACCTTCGGTCGTATCCATCGCGATTGTGCGAACAGAGTTTTCGCCGAGATGCTGCGCGACCTCGAGAACGAGGCGGTTGCCACGATTGGTCGTTTCGAGCGCATTCAGGATTTCCGGGAGATGCCCGTCGAACTGCACGTCGACGACGGCACCGATCACCTGTGTAATACGGCCTTTGTGCTGAGTTGCCATGGTTCTCTATCCCTTCGTGCGATCGATCAGAGCGCTTCCGCGCCCGAGATGATTTCAATGAGTTCTTTAGTGATGTTCGCCTGACGCTGACGATTATATTTAATCGTCTGCTTCTTGATCATGTCGCCGGCATTACGCGTAGCGCTGTCCATCGCGCTCATGCGCGCGCCCTGTTCAGACGCTGCATTTTCGAGAAGCGCTGAGAAGACCTGCATCGAAATATTGCGCGGCAAGAGTGAGGCGAGAATTGCCGTTTCATCGGGCTCATAATCATAAGCCGCAAGTGACACCGGCGATTTAGTATCTTTCGGCGGAATAACTGCCGGAATGATTTGTTGCGCCGTCGGGATCTGTTGGATCACCGAACGGAAACGCGCGAAGAACAATGTCGCGACATCGAATTCGCTATTTTCAAATCGCGCAATGATATTGCGACCAATCTGATCGGCATTTTCAAAGCCGATATAACGCACCGAACGCAGATCAACGAATTCGATAATCTCTTTCGCGAATTGGCGCTTCAAAAGGTCATTGCCCTTTTTGCCGACGCAGATGATTTTCACCACCTTACCTTCAGCCATCAATGCCGTTGCCTTCTCGCGCGCAAGACGAGCAATCGACGAATTGAATGCGCCACAAAGGCCGCGCTCAGCAGTGCAAACGACAAGCAGATGGACCTTGTCCGCGCCAGTGCCTGCGAGCAACCGAGGCGCTGCGGGGCTGCCCACAACGCTTTCAGCGAGATTGACGAGAACAGAATTCATCCGCGCCGCATAAGGACGCGCCGCTTCAGCAGCAGCTTGGGCGCGGCGCAATTTCGCCGCGGCCACCATCTGCATCGCCTTGGTGATTTTCTGAGTCGCCTTGACCGACGAGATCCGGGTCCTCAGGTCCTTCAATGAAGGCATG
>CAWUMH010000291.1:0-1584 GCA_963923565.1 uncultured Alphaproteobacteria bacterium | reverse complement strand
GCGATGACATCGCATTTCATGATGCCGCCGAAAATGTTGACGAGAATGCCCTTCACATTCGGATCAGCTGTGATGATCTTGAATGCGGCTGTGACCTTTTCTTTCGAAGCACCACCGCCGACATCAAGGAAGTTTGCCGGAAACTCGCCATAGAGCTTGATGATATCCATTGTTGCCATGGCAAGGCCTGCACCATTCACCATGCAGCCGATTGTGCCATCGAGCGCGATGTAAGAGAGATCATATTTCGACGCTTCGATTTCTTTCGCGTCTTCTTCTGTCTCGTCGCGGAGTTCCATGATGTCCGGATGACGATAGAGCGCGTTTGAATCAAACGACACTTTCGCGTCGAGGCACTTCAGATGATTATCCGCCGTCACGATGAGCGGATTGATTTCCAGCATCGCCATATCTTTGGCAACAAACGCAGCATAGAGCTTGTTCGTGAGGCTTTCGGCTTCCTTGGCGAGATCGCCCGTCAGCTTCAAAGCCTTTGCAACAGCGCGACCGTGATGCGGCATCACACCTGTTGCCGGATCAACCGAGAAGGTCACGATCTTTTCAGGTGTCTTGTGGGCGACGTCTTCAATGTCCATGCCGCCTTCTGTTGAAACAACGAAAGCGATGCGCGATGTCGCGCGATCAACGAGCATTGAGAGGTAGAATTCTTTCGCAATGTCGGAACCGTCTTCGATGTAAAGACGATTGACCTGCTTGCCATGCGCGCCCGTCTGGATGGTGACGAGTGTGGCGCCGAGCATTTGTGACGCAAACTGCTTCACCTCATCAATCGACTTCGCAAGACGAACGCCGCCCTTTTCACCCGCCGAGGCTTCTTTGAATTTGCCCTTGCCGCGACCGCCCGCATGGATTTGCGATTTCACAACCCAGAGCGGACCGCCGAGGGCTTTGGCAGCCTCTTCCGCTTCCGATGCCTTCATGATCGCCCGGCCATTCGACACGGGCACGCCGAACTCTTTCAAGACGGCTTTGGCTTGATATTCGTGGATGTTCATTTCTGTTTCCTTCGAGAAGGGCGATCAGAGCGGGAGAAGAAAGGCAGTAGGTCTTAGGCAGTAGGCAATCGCTATTCTATTGCCTAAGCCCCAAGCCCTACTGCCTTCAGATTACTTCAACGCCGGATTGATGGTCTTGCAGGCGTCGATCAGGCTTTGCACCGATGCGGTTGATTTTGCGAAGGCGGCTTTTTCATCCGGCTTCATGCGCAGCTTCACGATGCGCTCGACGCCCTTGGCACCGATCACAATCGGCACGCCGACAAACATGTCCTTCACGCCATAGCCGTTTGCGATATGAGCGGCGCAAGGCAGAACGCGCTTCTGATCCTTCAAATAGGATTCAGCCATCGCAATTGCAGAGGCGGCGGGCGCGTAATAGGCGGAGCCCGTTTTCAAGAGATTGACGATTTCACCACCGCCCTTGCGCGTGCGCTCGACAATTGCGTCAAGACGTTCTTGCGTTGTCCACTTCATCTTCACGAGATCGGGAAGCGGAATGCCGGCAACGGTGGAGTAGCGCACCATGGGCACCATATCATCGCCATGACCACCGAGCGTCATTGCG
>CAWUMH010000290.1:0-1606 GCA_963923565.1 uncultured Alphaproteobacteria bacterium | reverse complement strand
CTCATCGACATGGGCGATTTCGCGGGTGGGATGCTGAAATATCTTAAAACCCATCCCGTGCCGCATATCACGGTGGGTGGTGGTTTCGCGAAAATGACGAAGCTTGGCCAAGGTCTCTTGGATTTGCATTCGCGGCGCGGTGAAGTGGATTTGAACTGGCTTGCCGATCGCGTGCATGAAGCGGGCGGCGATGCCTCTTTTGTCGAGAGCGTGCGCACCGCGAATACAGCGAATGAAGTGCTCACCAATTGCAGCGCGCGCGGCATTGATATCGGTGCGTTGATTGCGGAAGACGCGTGGAAGACGGCGGCGAAAACGCTCGCCGGTTCGGGTAGTCTGCTCGATGTCGTGATTGTTGATCGCGCCGGACAGGTTGTCGCGCGTACCACACCACGTCTTGTGTAGAGCAACGTCATTCATGACTCTGTGCCCCGCCATCCGGGTGTACGGAACCGCCTTTGATACTCCGCATCATAAAGCGCACTGTTTTTGAACGCGCCCGCGCCAAGAGAACGACCGACTAAAATCAAAGCGGTACGTTCGACTTGTGTTTCAGAAAATTGTTCGGCGATCGTGTGAAGTGTACCGCGTATGATTTGTTCATCCGGCCAGCTCGCGCGATAGACAATCGCGACCGGACAATCGCTTCCATAATGCGGCACGAGTGTCTCGATGACTGACTCGAGTGTGTGGATTGAAAGATGGATTGCGAGCACTGCGCCCGTCTTTGCAAAAGCATCAAGCGTTTCGCGTTCGGGCATGGAAGAGGCGCGGCCTGGTGTGCGGGTGAGCACAATCGATTGAACGATTTCAGGCCGCGTGAGTTCAACGCCCAAAGATGCAGCGGCGGCTGCGAAGCTCGGCACACCGGGTGTGATAGTGTAATCGATCCCGAGCGAGTCGAGTAAACGCAATTGTTCGCCCATCGCGCTCCAGACGGAAAGATCACCCGAATGAAGCCGCGCGACATCATGGCCTTCGTCATGCGCGCGTTTGAATTCCGCGCCGATGTCTTCAAGCGAAAGTGCTGCCGTATTGATGATGCGCGCATCTTTCGGGCAATGCGCGAGGATTTCTTTCGGCACGAGCGAACCCGCATAAAGACAGACAGGGCAACGCGCGATGAGGTCGCGGCCGCGCAGTGTGATGAGATCAGGTGCGCCCGGACCCGCGCCGATAAAATGCACGGTCATCGTTTATTCTCCGATGATTGTGCAATCGCGCAGGTGACACCGCCTTCGCTGATGCGTGGCAGGATAAGCGTTGCACCATCGCCCGCACCGGCAAGGGCTGCGGTTTCAGCAACGGAAGGAACACCAAAGAGGTAAACCACACGCTCGGAACGCGTCTCGGCTTTGCATGCGACTTGTTTCACGGAAGTCTCAGGCAAAAACATCAAAGGCAAAGACAAGCGTGCGGCCGCTTCATGAAGGCCTGTTTCATGTGCTTTTTCGGCAATCGTAAAGAGTCCCGCAATCGTATCCTGTTCAACGCGCGCCAAAGCGGTTTCGACGAGCGCGATGATCGCGTCTGCTTTCGTCCCTGATTTACATCCGATGCCGATGGCCATCATGACGCGGACTCCTTCACGAAGGTCCATTGAATG
>CAWUMH010000289.1:0-1610 GCA_963923565.1 uncultured Alphaproteobacteria bacterium | reverse complement strand
CTTTAAATGTCCAGTCGATCAACATGCGGCGTTCGTCGCGACCGAGTTTTGCGACTTCGGTTCCGAGGCCCAGAACGGCAACGCCTGACGACCCGCTTTTCAAAGCCGCTTCAATCTGGCGTGTATGGGCTTCACGCCGCAACCGGTTTGCGTCGTCAAAAAACGCATAGAGCATCGGATACATGCCGCCGATTTCCATGCCCGTAGTCCTCCCCCTTGGCCGCGTTCCCGTCATTTTTACAAAGCCAATTGGGGCAACGGGTCGGCGCGGCGTTATCCAAAGTTGTCAAACAAATTTAGACTTGTCAAACTAATCCGGTTCTGTCAGCCTAATCAAAATAGGAGGCAACGGCGCTTATCCGCGCACGTTGCTGCGACTCGAAGCGAGGGGAGGAACCGGTGGCACAAGAACCGGCGCTCAATCAATTCGGAGCCTTACGCCGTTTGGGCGCGACATCGCTTGAGGTCCCCATTTTTGGCTTTGGCAGCGCGCATCTCGGCGAGCTCTACGCGAAAGTTGAGGAAGCGGAGTCACGTGCAACCATGGATGCCGCGTGGGACGCGGGTGTTCGCCTTTATGACACGGCGCCTTGGTACGGGCGGGGATTGAGCGAGCATCGGCTTGGTGGATTTTTACGCACAAAACCGCGCAACCAATTTCAGGTCACAACAAAAGTCGGGCGACAATTGGTGCGTCCGAAAGATCCTCAGCATTTTGATCGGGGGCCATGGGTTGGCGGCCTCAATTTCGAAGTGAAATGGGACTATTCTTATGACGGTGTGATGCGCTCTTATGAGCAAGCGCTGCAGCGCTTGGCGCTTGATACGGTTGATGCCTTGATTATTCATGATCTTGATATCGGTTTCCACGGCGAGCATTTTGAATCACGCCAAAAAGATATGCGCGAGACCGGCGTTAAAGCCCTACAAGAATTAAAGCGCGCGGGCGATATTAAAGCCTATGGGATGGGCATTAATACGGATGCGGCTTTAGAAGACGTTGCCTCTCAGGTTGATCTCGATTTCTGTTTGGTGGCGATGCCCTACACGCTCCTCGATCAGAAAAGCCTGACACGCGGCATGGCGGCGCTTCAACGGCGTGGCGTTTCGGTAATCATCGGCGCCCCGCTTGCATCAGGCATTCTCGCAACAGGGTCGAGCGGTCCGGCGCATTATGGCTATGCGAAAGCACCAGCCGACGTGCAAGATAAGGTCCGTAAAATTGAAGCTGTTTGTACAGCGCATGGCGTCGCATTGCCCGCAGCCGCGTTGCAATTTGTGCTCGCTCATCCGATTGTCGCCTCGGTTATCCCCGGCGCGATGAAGCCAAGTGAAGTTAAGGCGAATGCTGAGCATGTGAAAGCCAAGATCCCATCCTCTTTCTGGTCTGATTTGAAGAGTGCAGGCCTTATTGATCCTCTCTCACCGACGCCATCTGGGTCATAATCGATGGGTCAACAGGGATCGCAACAGACACTCATCGACGCGAGGGGGATTTCAAAATCCTTCGCCGGTGTTGAAGTGCTACGCGATGTCGATCTCCAACTTTATCGTGGTGAAATTCACGCTTTGCTGGGCGAAAATGGCGCCGGTAAGTCGACATTTGCAAA
>CAWUMH010000288.1:0-1612 GCA_963923565.1 uncultured Alphaproteobacteria bacterium | reverse complement strand
TTTACCGCCAATTTGATCTTCAAGCGCTTTGATGGCGCGTGAAAGCGCAGGTTGGGACAAGCCAAGAGATTTGGCCGCAAGCGTGAAGCTGTTGTGCACATGAACAGCCTGAACCAACTCAAAATGACGTAGGGTCAAATTCATAATGGGATAACAATTTTTCTATAATTTTTATTCATAACCGAATGCCTTGGCTTCATAATCTAGTCTTTGAATATCCCGATGCATAAAATTCATTACCCTTCCTTAGTCTTGTTTCTCTAATATGAAGAACTTAGTAAATTTTAGGAAGCTTGTAATGTCGACGAGAAAGCCGGGAGTCGCTCAAGATCGTCAAGAGACCGTGAATCTCCTAGATCGTCGGGCGGCGGCAAAAGTGACGTATTCCGTTGAACCCAACGAAAATGTTGCGACCGAGGAGCAATTTGATCGCGCATTGATTGATTATTACGTGTCCAAAAGTGTTGAGGCCGATCATTCGTCATTTGATGCCATTGTCGACAATGCGTTGCAATCGGAAAAAGTAGCGCAAAAAATATTATCGATGCCGGCGATGACGGCGCATCATGTTTTAGCAAAATTATCCATCCTTGATGCGGAGCTTTTGTCAGATCTTGATTGCGAAGCGCCGGTTGACCGGCGGCATATTGTCGCCTTTGCAACGCTTAAAGTCGATATTGTAAGACTTCTTGCGCAGAAAGAGTGTTGATCGATGCGTTCAAAGTTTTGATGTGTCGCTTCGCCATGCCGCAACTGTTCTCAAAGCCTCGACAAATAAGCGCGCATCCTGTCGGCCGAGGACTGCTTTGCGAACAAGCAAATCGACATGAACGGGGCAGCTTTTGATGTTTGCATCATTCAGTTGAACAATAAATCCGGCGTCAATCTCCTCTAGGACAAGGAGCGGGGGCAGCCGCGCAACGCCGTCGGACCGTCTAAGGACGTCGATTACCCCGCCAACTGTATTTATGACGATGGCGCATTGCATAGTACGCGAAGAAGGATCGTAAGTGCCAAGGCGACCTGGATTTCCCTCAAGAATATCGGTGTAAGGGGGCAGAATAAAATTTCCTACCATAGGATATTGCCGGAGATCATCCATCGTTACAGATGGCAATTTAGTCAGGGGATGACTGGGCGATGCAAAAAAACGATTTTCAAAATGCCCGATCGGTTCAACATGAAAATCCGCGGGAATCTCGAACGTGTTTGGTGCCGCGAGGCCTATATCGGTTGCCCCCGAGAGAAGATTGGCTTTAAAACCTTTCATGCTAAAATTAGTTTCAGCCTGAAATGCCGGACTCTGTGAGGTTACTGCGGCCAAAGCGGGCGTGACCCATAACGCGCCGGTTCGAAAGCCACATTGGATCGTCAGGGGCTTTGAGGGCTGATTTGTTTTGATCTCCAGCTCACGTGTTGTGTCGGCGATGATGGAGCGGAGCGCGCGTGCACGCGCGATAAAGGGTTGAACAAAAGCGGTCGGCTCAACTCCGGACGGCGCGCGAAGAAACAACTTCACGCCAAGTGCATTTTCGATCACGCCCAGAGCGTGAGACAGCGCCGATTGGGTGACGTGCAATTCCGTTGCAGCTTTGCTGACCGAACGATGGCG
>CAWUMH010000287.1:0-1613 GCA_963923565.1 uncultured Alphaproteobacteria bacterium | reverse complement strand
TTCTTGATCTGATCTTTAAGGATTGCAGAAATTTCTGCGGCGCGGATATCCATCAGCCGACCTCTTTCATCGCAGTACGAATGCCGTTGAGTTTAGTGCGCAGGGACGAATCGACCATTTTCGATCCGATCTGCACGACGAGTCCGCCGATGATTTCCGGATCGACTTTGAGGTCGATCTCGGCTGCTGCACCGGCCACATCCCGAAGCGCCGCTTTGATGGTCTCGAGCGCCTTTGTCGAAGGCGTCTCGGCCAGCGTGACGGTGGCGCGCGTCACGCCGCGGTCTTTGTCAACCAAACCACGGAACGCCTTGATCATCTGCCGAACGGCAAACAGGCGGCGCTTTGAGGCGACAAGGAGAAGAAATTTCTGGGCCAAACCGGCCACACCGATTTTCGCGAGGATCGGCTCAAGCGCGCGCAATTGCTCGTCGGCGCTGAAAACAGGGCTCATCACGAAGCGGGTCATATCGGGGTTCGACGCCACAAGCGCATCGAACCGGTCGAGATCCGCAAGCACACCCGAAACCGCGTTGGTTTCTTTGGCGAGCTCAAACAGCGCCGTCGCGTAACGTGCTGCAAAACCTGAAGAAATTGATTGTTCAGCGGCCACCGGCGTTGATCTCTCGGTTCTGGGGTCGTTTGACGCTTCCCGCCCTGTCCGCAAAGCCTATCGAGCTGCAGCGCCAAGCAGAAAAAGTCAGGAACATGACGCCACGCTGAGCCCGCATGACGGCACGGGCGGGTGACTAGCATAGGCATTTCGCAAGTGCAATGCGGCAGGGACGGGTTTGGCCGCCAAGCGGCTCAACCTATCGGCTGATCGAAACCCGCTGGGGCCCTCAATAAAAACTCTGCGGATCGATATCGATCCCGACACGGACATTTCCGGTCGGTTTGGGCGCGCGGGCGAGCCACTCTCTGAGATATGTCTGGATCGGCACGGCACGGTCGGCTTTGACCAGAATCCGGAACCGATGCCGCCCCCTTATCACCGCGATCGGGGCTTCAGCGGGCCCCAAAACCATGACGCCCGGTGGCGCTTCGGCTGCGCGGGCGAGGACGCGGGCATAAGATTCGGCAGGTTGCCGGTCATTGGCGGAGATAATGAGCGCCGCGAGACGACCGAAAGGCGGCATGGACGCCGCTTCACGTTGGGCGGTCTCCTCACGGTAGAATCGCTCGGCATCACCCGACACCAAAGCGCGGATGACCGGATGATCCGGATCATAGCTTTGTAAAAGCGCCCGACCGGCCGTGTGTCCGCGTCCGGCTCGTCCCGTTACCTGGCCAAGCATCTGGAATGTGCGCTCAGCCGCCCGTGGATCGCCCGAGGTCAGACCGAGATCGGCATCGACCACACCGACCAGAGACAAATAGGGAAAGTGATGACCTTTAGCCACGAGCTGTGTGCCGATCACGATATTAAATTCTCCTGCCGCCACCGCTTCGATTTCGCGACGCAAGCGCTCAATGCCGCCCGGCATATCGGACGATAAAACAAGCGCGCGCGCTTCGGGAAAATGTTCAGCGACTTCTTCTTGCAATCGTTCAACGCCCGGACCGCATGCTGCTAAGCTGTCTTCTGTCGAGCACGAAGGGCATGTCTCAGG
>CAWUMH010000286.1:0-1615 GCA_963923565.1 uncultured Alphaproteobacteria bacterium | reverse complement strand
GGGTAATGCTGAAGAGCTTCCCTTGCCGGATAAAAGTTTCGACGCCTATACGATCGCCTTTGGCATCCGCAATGTACCGCGTATTGATCGCGCGCTTTTTGAAGCGTATCGCGTCTTGAAACGCGGCGGGCGTTTTATGTGTCTCGAATTTTCAAATGTCGATGTGCCGGGTCTCGATAAAATCTATGACGCCTTTTCGTTCAAAGTCATTCCGCCGATGGGGCGTCTCGTGACCGGTGATGCGGAACCCTATCAATATCTCGTCGAGTCGATCCGCAAATTTCCGACGCCCGCGCGCTTTTCCGCGATGATCGAGAGCGCCGGTTTTGGCCGCGTAACATCGCGCCCCATGTCCGGCGGTATTGTACAGCTCCATTCGGCGTGGAAGATTTAAGGTCAGGTCCGTGCGTTTTGCTCCGATCCATCTCTTGCGGTTGATGCGTGTTGGTTTCGTGCTCGCACGCGAGGGCGCGTTTGCGCTTGTCGATCCACGGGAAGCACCTCCCGGTGTCGGTGCCCTCGTGCAGCTTGCGCGTTTGTTCGAAAAGCGCGGGGCGTCATCAAGCGCCGAAGGCCTTGTGGCCGCGCTCACGCGTTTGGGCCCCTCTTATATAAAGCTTGGTCAATTCATGGCGACGCGCCCCGATGTCGTGGGTGTGCGTGTCGCGCGTGACTTGGAAAAATTACAAGATCGTATTCCGCCTTTTGGCCGCGCTGCAGCGGTGAAAGAAATTGAAGAGTCATTTGGCAAGCCGCTCGACGCTCTTTATTCCGAATTTAGCGAACCGATTGCAGCAGCCTCAATCGCGCAAGTGCATCGCGCGCGAACATTGTCGGGCGAAACGGTTGCTGTGAAAGTCTTGCGGCCCGGTGTGCGCACGCGCTTCCGTCGTGATCTCGCCGCAATGGCTTATGCCGCTGGGGTGATGGAAGAGTTTTCTGCCGAAGCGCGGCGGTTGAAATTCGTTGATGTCGTCGAGACATTGAAACGCTCCGTTACGATGGAAATGGATCTCCGGCTTGAAGCGGCGGCATTATCGGAAATGGCCGAGAATGCGCACGATGATGCCGAGTTTCATGTGCCGTCCATAAATTGGGACCTAACCGCGCGCGATGTCGTGACGATGGAATGGATCGACGGCATTCCCCTGCATGACATCGATCAAATTGCCGCGCAGGGACATGATCGCATCGCTCTCGGCCGAATCGTTATTCAATCCTTCTTGCGTCATGCTTTGCGCGACGGCTTCTTCCACGCCGATATGCATCCGGGCAATTTGTTTGTTGATCCCTCGGGTCGTCTGTGCGCGGTCGATTTCGGCATTATGGGCCGCCTCGGTCCGCGCGAGAGACGCTTCCTTGCCGAAATTCTGCTCGGCTTTATTACGCGCGATTATCGGCGCGTGGCTGAAGTGCATTTTGAAGCCGGCTATGTGCCGATGCGCCATTCGGTTGATGATTTTGCGCAAGCGATCCGTGCGATTGGCGAACCCATTCATCAGCGTTCCGCCGATCAGATTTCGATGGCGAAATTGTTAACCCTTTTGTTTGAAGTGACGGGTCTCTTCGATATGCGCACCCGCACCGAGCTCGTGATGCTGCAAAAGACGATGGT
>CAWUMH010000285.1:0-1615 GCA_963923565.1 uncultured Alphaproteobacteria bacterium | reverse complement strand
TGGAATGATATTCTGGGCGCGATGATCAAAGTGCGCGATGCGCATGGTTGGCAAGCTTAATTCGGGAAGAAAAAACAATGAGCAAGAAACCTCTCAATGTCGCTGTGGTGGGTTACGGCTTTATGGGCCGCACCCATTCCAACGCATTCAAGCAAGTCAGCCAATTTTTCAATCTCGAACATAAGCCCGTGATGAAAGCGGTATGTGGCCGTAACGAAGCCAATGCCAAAGCTTTCGCCGATCAATGGGGCTATGAGTCATACGAGACCGATTGGCGTAAACTGATCGAGCGTAAAGATATCGATCTTATCGATATTGCCACACCCAATGATACGCATGCCGAAATCGCTATTGCCGCCGCTAAAGCGGGTAAAATGGTGATGTGCGAAAAGCCTTTGGGCCGCAATCCTGCAGAAGCTGAAGCGATGGTGGCTGCGGTTGAGTCCGCCAAGGTCGCCAATATGGTGTGGTATAATTATCGTCGTGTTCCGGCTGTCACTCTTGCCAAGCAATTAATTGACGAAGGCAAACTCGGTAGGATTTTTCATTATCGTGCAAAATTTTTGCAGGACTGGACGATCTCGAAAGATTTGCCACAAGGCGGTGCAGGACTATGGCGTCTTGATGCTTCCGTTGCGGGTAGTGGCGTGACCGGCGATTTGCTTGCCCATTGCATCGATACCGCGATGTGGCTCAACGGTTCGATCTCATCTGTTACCGCAATGACGGAAACCTTCATCAAGGAACGTCAGCACACGCTCACCGGCAAAGTCGAGACGGTGTCAATTGATGATGCGAGTGCGTTCTTGGCACGTTTCGACAATGGGTCGCTCGCCACTTTTGAAGCGACGCGTTATGCGCGCGGCCACAAAGCGCTCTACACGCTCGAGATCAATGGTGAACATGGTTCGATCTTCTGGGATCTGCATGATCTTCATCGCCTCGAATTTTTCGACCATCGTGATGAAGGCCGCACGCGCGGTTGGCGTTCGGTGCATATTACCGACGGCGATCACCCCTATATGAAGCATTGGTGGGTGCCGGGCTTGCAGATCGGCTATGAGCACAGCTTCATCCATCAGGCCGCTGACTTCATTGAAGGTCTCGAGACAGGGAAACCCGCCTCCCCGACTTTCCGCACGGGCTTGGCCACGGACTATGTCACCGATGCGGTTCTCGCTTCGGCGAAAAGCCGCGCCTGGCACGACGTCAAAAAGGCCTAACGCCTCATTGGGGAAGCGCGACTTCGGTTGCGCTTCCCGCCTCGGCCCAAATCGGCTAAGAGGCGCATCTCGTATATGCGTCTTGGAACGGGACCCAGGCTTTTATAATGCCGCTTTCAAAATCCTTATCGCCCGGTCGCCTGATTATTCTTCTCTCCGGCGTTCAAATTCTCAGCCTTGTTGGCTTTCCCTATGTCTTCTCGAGCGCGCCGCCCATCGACGTTGTCGAAGGATTAGTCTGGGCGCCGCATTGGCTCATCGGCACTTATAAACATCCCCCACTGCCGGCGTGGATCATCGAAATTTTTGTAACGCTCACACGCGATGTGATTTTCGGCCCCTATCTCGCCGCGCAGCTTGCTGTCGCCCTTACCTATTTCTTTATCTATCGC
>CAWUMH010000284.1:0-1616 GCA_963923565.1 uncultured Alphaproteobacteria bacterium | reverse complement strand
GCATTGCGGCCCCTATTATGGCGTCATTTACGAGTTTCTCTGCGAGACTCCTGAAAGCTGGCTTGAAGACACAAACCGTTCGAATGCCGGCAATCCGATTCCGGCCGCGCATACGATGGCGCGTGCACCGGGCGCGAATGATGCGGTGACAACCATGTTCACGCTTGCGAAGACCGCGCGTGATCACATGTTGCCGCATTCAGGCACATGGACAGTGAATGAAACCATCCTCGCTTCAGGCCAAGCCACGGCGGATAATCTGCCCGCGCAAATGGCGCAGATCATGTACGCGATCCGCGCGCCTTCGCGCGCGATGCTTGATAAGATTCTTGCTGTGCTTGATCGCACCGCCGATGCCGCAGCGCTCGCGGCCCATTGCACGGTAAAAAAACATTGGGTTTCAAAATCGCGCCAAGGCTTAGCCAATCATGCGATGGCGCGCCGGACGTTTTCGAATCTCGAACATGTCGGTGCACCGCGTTTTGAAGGGGCCGCGATCAAAGCGGCTCAAGCGATCCAGAAAGATCTGGGGCTCACACCGATGGACAAGCCCTTCATCGATGAGATCGAACGTCTGATCGATCCTGAAGAGGCCGAGAAAAAAATCCGTGCCGAGATTCCCTCATGGCAAACGCATTACACATCGGATGATTACACCGACATGACGTGGTACGCACCGACAGTGCGGCTCTATATCGGGCGCCCGGCACTGAAAGCGCCCGCCGGATTTAATTATCCCGACTGGGTAATGAATGCGCTCGGCGGCATGAACGAGACGATTGATCCGATGCTCAACACAGCGGCGAAAACCATCGGGCTGACCCTGCTCGACATTATCGCCGACGAGACCTTTCGACAGGCCGCGCGTGAGGAGTTCGAGCGCCGCACCGGTGGCGGGATCGGCGGGACGTCTTGGGAGGCGCCCTGGTGCGATTACCCTGCCCCCATCGACCATCCTTGGCCGCGCTACCATCAAACCGGACGCGGGTTTGAGTGGTGGATCCCCGAAACAGCGGCGGATCGGGCCCTAAATCGCGGCAAATCTACAACTTTAGGCTGATGAATTACTCGACAAATGAGCGATTCACTTTATCCTCTCTGCCGCAACATGCCCAAGTTTGAGGCATGACTGACAGTGAGGGACAACCAATGAGCATAAAAAATGCGTCGCCCGGCCTCTATAATGAGGATCTGGCGCCTGCGAAGGAGCGCAACTGGGGCGCTTTCAGCATCTTCAACGTCTGGACATCTGACGTTCACAGCCTCTGGGGCTATTATCTGGCCGCGAGCTTATTTTTAATTTGCGGCAGCTTCGTTAATTTTATCATCGCAATTGGTCTTGGCTCCGTCGTCATTTTCATTCTCATGAATTTGATCGGAAATGCCGGCGTTAAAACCGGTGTGCCTTATCCGGTTCTCGCCCGCGCCTCCTTTGGCGTATGGGGTGCGAATATTCCCGCGCTTGTTCGCGCCATCGTCGCCTGCTTCTGGTATGGCGCACAAACAAGCGCGGCATCAGGTGCGATTGTTGCATTGCTCATTCGCAATGAGGGGCTTTTGTCCTTCCATCAATCGAGCCATCTGCTTGGTCACTCAACACTCGAAGTGATCTGCTA
>CAWUMH010000283.1:0-1617 GCA_963923565.1 uncultured Alphaproteobacteria bacterium | reverse complement strand
CGGGCGCCGCACTTGGTCATTTCGGTTTGAAAGAGGCACTCGCTGATGGCTTCAATCTTGGTGCCGCGAACGCCACGGATCTCGGCTTGAGAGCGCCAATAATTACGGCACCCGATACGGATCCGGAAAGCCTCGCGCATACGCCGCTCTGGCGTGTAAAGGCCACAAAGGGCAAATGCTTTGTCGATTTCCAACATGATGTGACCGACACCGACATCGAACTCGCAAATCGCGAAGGCTTCCGCTCTGTCGAACATATGAAGCGGTATACAACGCTCGGCATGGCGACAGACCAAGGAAAGACCGCAAATATTTCCGGTCTCGCGATTTTGGGTGAAGCCTCAGGCCGCACCATGGCGGAAGTCGGCACAACGATTTTCCGTCCGCCCTATACGCCTGTGTCGCTTGGCGCTTTGGCCGGCCATCACGTGCACAAGAATTTCCGCCCGACACGGCTCACGCCGTCGCATCAATGGGCGGAAGAGCAAGGCGCTGTCTTTATGGAGACAGGCCTGTGGATGCGCGCGCAATATTTCCCGAAGGCCAAGAGTGAGAGTTGGCTTGATGCGATGATCCGCGAAGTCGAGATCACGCGTTCAAAAGTCGGCGTATGCGATGTCTCAACGCTTGGCAAAATCGACCTGCAGGGCAAGGATGTCGGCACATTTTTGGATCGCGTTTATACGGGCACATTCTCGACGCTGGCCGTCGGAAAAGTGCGCTACGGTCTCATGATGCGCGAAGACGGCTTCGTGCAGGATGACGGTACGACGGCGCGCCTTTCCGAAAATCACTGGCTGATGACCACCACCACCGCTGGTGCTGGCAAAGTGATGGCGCATCTCGAATTCTGCCATCAGGTTTTGTGGCCGGAGCTTGATATTGCGTTCACCTCTGTCACCGAACAATGGGCGCAATATTCGATTGCAGGTCCCCACGCGCGTGACGTGTTGAAAAAACTCGTCGACGCGCAGCATGATATTTCAAACGAGGCCTTCCCCTATATGGCCTGCGGCGCGATCACCATTTGCAACGGTGTACCCGCACGCCTCTTCCGCATCTCCTTCTCGGGCGAGATGGCCTATGAAATCGGCGTGCAAAACCGTTACGGCGATGCGCTGATCCGCGCCATCATGAAAGCGGGCGAGGAATTCGGCATCACGCCTTATGGGCTTGAAGCGCTCTCGACCATGCGCATCGAGAAAGGCCATGTCGCAGGCGGCGAACTCAATGGCCAAACGACACCGCGCGATCTGGGCCTTCACAAAATGGTCTCGCAAAAGAAGGACTGCATCGGCAAACATATGTCGGAGCGTCCCGCGATGCTTGATCCTGATCGCCCGATCTTTGTCGGGCTTAAACCTAAAAATCCGAAATCAAAACTCACGGGCGGCGCGCATTTCTTGGACAAGGGCGCGAAGCCGTCGCTTGAAAATGATCTTGGGCACATGATGTCGGTTGCCTATTCACCGATGCTGAAAAGCTGGATCGGCCTCGGTATCGTCAAACGCGGGCGCGAGCGTTATGGCGACACAATCCGCGCGGTCGATTTCGTGCGCGGCACGGAATTCGAAGTCGAAATTTGCGATCCTGTATTCTTCGATCCTGAAGGAGTGC
>CAWUMH010000282.1:0-1623 GCA_963923565.1 uncultured Alphaproteobacteria bacterium | reverse complement strand
CACCAGGAGGCAAGCGCTTTTGGGCTTCCAGTGAAACAGGATCGAGAAGATTGTCCCATTGGATTTCGCTATAAATCCAGAGATCCTCTTTCCGTGTTTTGGCTGTTCTGAACAGGCGTGGAAAATTATCGGCCATATCGGTGTGTGACCAATAATCACCATGAACCTCTTTGCGTCGCGCGGCTTCGCGTTCATTGGCGCGACGCGCGACACAGCGTGAGCATCCGCACACACCATAGTCACCGGCTTCGATATTGATTCCGCCAATATCGAATGTCTCAGTGAGCCAGGCGACGCCTTCTTCCATCCATGCCATGGTTTCAGGCGCTGAGGGGCAGGCGGAAAGTGTGTAATCCGATTTCGGAAAATTGAGAGGGAAGGCGAGATCTGCGATCTGGAAGCCCACGCCCTTTTCTAGTGTGGCAGCGTGTTGGGGATTCGCTTTCAACCATGTTGCGAGATTAAACTTATGGTCACCTTCCCAATAAACGCCGCCATAAGAGCCAATGGCAATGCCGGGCAGAATCCGAACGCCGCGTTCGGCCGCATAGCGACACAGCTCTTTTGCGGCTTCAATGCCGCCATGCGGATCTCGTAAAAATCCATAAATGACGATGGCCGCAATGCGATTGCGTGAGCAAAAATCGACACAGCGTTTATAGTCGCTCAGAAAGCCGGACGGCGGCTTTTGATAAGGATTAAATACGCCGATCTCTTGTTGACCGATTTGAGAGAGTTCCCAATTGGTCGAGTGATCCCATGTCCAAAAGGTGCGATAGGTAAGCCCTGGCACCTCATAGATCGTGTCAGCCGAAACGCTGAGAAGATCCGGTTGATCGCCGCCGCGTTTGATAAGCTCTTCAACACCATAGATAACGCCTGAAAACGGACCGCCGGAAATTGTGACGCGTTCAGGTGTGGCCTCAATGCGAAACGCGCCTTCGGGAAGTGCCTTATCTTCAGAGAGGCTGATCGTTTGTCCGCTTTCGCTTTGATGCCATTTGATTTTAGGGAAGGCTTCAGAAAGACGCCGGAGCGCATGAGGGAACTGCGCGGCGCCAAGAACACCAATTGATGTGTGAAATTGATGGTGGTTCGTCATAGCGTTTCAGCCTTCTGATCGTAATTGACCGGAGTCACATGCCATCCGGCACGATGTTGCTCCCAATAAAACTCTTTTAATGCGATGCTGATGGGCCCGGGGCTCCCATTGCTCATAATATGACCATTGATTTTTGAAACGGGGACGAGTCCGCCAGCGGTCGAGGTGCAGAAGGCTTCGTCGGCCGTCATCAAATCCTCGTAACGCAGGGGGGCTATTTCAGCTTTGATGTTTTTGAGTGCACAAAGTTCAAGCGCACTGCGCCGTGTGATGCCTTCAAGTACACCGCGATCCGGTGTGAACACTTTGCCATCGCGGATTATGAAAACATTAAAGCCAGGCCCTTCGGTGACATAGCCCCCATGGTCAAGAAGAAGGGTTGTATCGAAATCCTCATCATGCGCTTCGAGCAAACCTTGGGTAAAATCACCCCAGTGATAATTTTTGACGGTCGGGTCAACCGCATCAGGACTGATGCGCTGTTTAGAGGCCACGCGAATATGAGCGCCGCGCTCTTGCAC
>CAWUMH010000281.1:0-1652 GCA_963923565.1 uncultured Alphaproteobacteria bacterium | reverse complement strand
GTCGGCTTGGCATCGGCCCATGCTTTGGCCGATGAGGGCCATGATGTTGTCGTGATTGATCGCGAGGGGCCTGCCGCGGGCACGTCGCGCGGCAATGCGGGCATGATCGCGCATACGGATATTGAACCGATGGCGTCGCCGAAAATGCTGCGTCAGGTGCCGCGTTTTCTGATGGATCCTTTGGGGCCTCTCACGATCCGCAAAGAATATCTTTTGCAAATCTTGCCTTGGCTCACGCGGTTGATCCTCGCCTCACGTCCCGGTGAAATTGAAAAATCCATTACGGCGATCACGGCGATTCAATCGCTCGCGATGCCGTCATGGGACAGGCTCTCACGTCAACTCGGCATTGACCAAATGATCCACCGGCGTGGATGCCTGTTTTTGTTTGATGACAAATCACTGATGCAAAAAATGAAGCCGCATTTCGCCTTGCAGGAACAAGCAGGCGTTGCGGTTCATATGCTTGATGCGGCTGAAGTCAGACAAATGGAACCGGGCCTCACCGACCGTTTTGTTGGCGCTGCGTTCTTCCCCGATAGTGCGCATGTGTCCGATCCGCGCGCGATCACGCTGGCGCTTTATGAAGCGGCACGCGCGCGCGGAATCGATCATCTGCAAGCAGACATCACTGCGATTGAAACCGAACCAACACTCACACTCCAAGCAAAGGGCCGCGAAGCGATTAAAGTCGATGCGGTTGTTGTTGCTGCGGGCGCATGGTCGAAACATCTCGCCGCTTCAGTTGGGGATCGCATTCCGCTTGATACAGAGCGTGGCTATAACATCACCTTCCCCGGCGCGACACGGCACCTCAATCGGCCCGTGTCTTTCCAAGGTCACGGCTTTGTGTCTTCGCCTCTCGATATCGGATTGCGTATCGGGGGCGCGGTTGAGCTTGGGGGCTTGCAATTGCCGCCCAATCATGAACGCACAAAAGCGATGTATCAAAAAGCGGGACGATTCTTTCGTGAGCTTCCTGCTTTTGAAGACGGCACGATCTGGATGGGCTTTCGACCCTCAATTCCGGACTCATTGCCCGTGATTGGTTACTCGACAAAATCGCGACGTGTTATTCATGCTTTCGGTCACGGTCATTATGGATTGACGCAATCAGCAGCAACGGGGCGTCTTGTCGCTGATCTGATTGCGGAGCGCACGCCGGCTATTGATCTGACGCGCTTCAGTCCGCAAAGATTCTAGTTTTACCTCTCGAAGGAGTCCGCCATGGCGACCCACACCTTCTTCTGCGTTGATGGCCACACTTGTGGCAATCCCGTGCGCCTCGTGGCCGGTGGTGGGCCGCGTCTTGAAGGCGCGAATATGGTTGAGAAGCGCGCGCATTTCTTGCGCGAATTCGACTGGATCAGAACCGGCCTTATGTTCGAGCCACGCGGCCATGACATGATGTCGGGGGCAATTCTTTATCCGCCCACACGCGCCGATTGTGACATTGCATTCCTCTTCATCGAAACTTCAGGCTGCTTGCCGATGTGCGGCCATGGCACCATCGGCACAGTGACGATGGCGCTTGAACGCGGGCTTGTGACACCGCGCGAAAAAGGTCTGTTGCGCATTGATACACCGGCAGGACTCGTTGAAGCACGTTATGTCGAAAAAGACGGCTATGTTGATAATGTGCGCATTACAAA
>CAWUMH010000280.1:0-1658 GCA_963923565.1 uncultured Alphaproteobacteria bacterium | reverse complement strand
ATCAATATCGCCGCTTACGAACACGCTGTGCGTCTGTGGACCATCGTGCTCGAAATCTCGGTGTTGATGGCGCAGTTCCCGTCAAAGGAAATTGCCGAACTCTCTTATCGTTACCGCACGCTCGGTCTCGGCTACGCGAACATTGGCGGCTTGCTGATGACCAACGGCATTCCCTATGACTCGGATGAAGGCCGCGCGATTTGCGGCGCGCTCACCGCGATCATGACCGGTGTGGCCTATGCAACCTCCGCCGAAATGGCGGGCGAACTCGGTGCGTTCCCCGGTTACAAGGACAATGCGCAGCATATGCTCCGCGTCATCCGCAATCATCGCCGCGCCGCGCATGGCGAAGCGCAAGGCTATGAAGCGCTTGCTGTGAACCCTGTGCCGCTTGATCACGCGTCTCTCAAAGATCAACGCCTCTCGGTGCATGCGAAAGCGGCATGGGACAAGGCTTTGACGCTCGGTGAAAAGAATGGTTACCGCAATGCGCAAGCAACTGTGATTGCGCCGACAGGCACAATCGGTCTCGTGATGGATTGCGACACGACCGGCATCGAGCCTGATTTCGCACTCGTGAAATTCAAGAAGCTCGCCGGCGGCGGCTATTTCAAAATCATCAACCAGGCTGTGCCGGAAGCGCTCCGCACGCTCGGTTATAAGGAAAGCGAAATCGCCGAAATCGAAGCTTACGCTGTGGGCCATGGTTCGCTCGCGCAGGCTGCAGGCATCAATCACACGACGCTCCGCGCGAAGGGTTTTGATGACGCTGCGATTGAGAAGATCGAAAAGGGTCTTGGCTCCGCCTTCGACATCAAATTCGTCTTCAACAAATGGACGCTCGGTGAAGACTATCTCACCTCGAAGCTCGGTGTGCCGGCTGACAAGCTCAATGATCCGTCATTCGATCTTCTCCAGCATCTCGGCTTCTCTAAGGCTGACATCGAAGCCGCAAACGTCCATGTCTGCGGTGCGATGACGCTCGAAGGCGCGCCGCATTTGAAGCTTGAACATTATGCGGTGTTTGATTGCGCCAATCCGTGCGGTCGTATCGGCAAGCGTTATCTCTCGGTCGAGAGCCATATCCGCATGATGGCGGCGGCACAGCCTTTCATCTCGGGTGCGATCTCGAAGACGATCAATATGCCGAATGATGCGACCGTTGAAGATTGCAAATCGGCCTATCTCCTCTCGTGGAAACTCGCGTTGAAGGCGAACGCGCTTTATCGCGATGGTTCGAAACTCTCGCAGCCTTTGAACGCGCAACTGATTTCAGATGACGAGGACGAAGCGGAAGACGGCGTTGAAGCCCTCGTCGCCCAGCCTGCGGCCGCGCGTGCGGCTGCGGCTGCAGAAAAAATCGTCGAGCGCGTCATCGAGCGCATCGAGCGCGTGCGTGATCGTGAAAAGCTTCCCGATCGTCGTAAAGGCTATACGCAGAAGGCGGTTGTCGGTGGACACAAGGTCTATCTCCGCACCGGTGAATATGAAGATGGCCGTATCGGCGAAATCTTCATCGACATGCACAAGGAAGGCGCAGCGTTCCGTTCGCTCATGAACAATTTCGCCATCGCGATTTCCTTGGGCCTGCAATATGGTGTGCCGTTGGAAGAATATGTCGAAGCCTTCACCTTCACGCGCTTCGAGCCTGCGGGCTT
>CAWUMH010000279.1:0-1681 GCA_963923565.1 uncultured Alphaproteobacteria bacterium | reverse complement strand
GACCCCGAAGATAATCACGCCAATGGTACCGAGGAGTAGTCCGAGGGACTCACGCGAGAGAGCTTTAATCATGCGGGACTCTTTATAGAAGCGATCACTGATCCGGAAGAGAATTTGCCGGATTGACGGCATGAGGTTTTAGCGCCGACACTCGATCTATGCCTGACATTCAAACGCTCTTCTCACCCGAACTACCCTTCTCCCGGCTCATCGTCGCGCTCGCCATTGGTCTTTTGATCGGTCTTGAACGCGGATGGAGCGCGCGCGACGAACGCGAAGGCGAACGCGCTGCGGGCTTTCGTACGCATGCGATCTCCGGCCTGCTGGGCGGCATCGCTGCCTTGATCGGCTTACACACAACCCCGCTTGTGATCGGTTTTGCGTTTCTGGGCTTTGCCGGTGTGACAGTGATGTTTCATTGGCTCGAAGCGCGTGATGAGAAAAACTTCAGCGCTACAGGTGCGGTCGCCGGATTGATGGCCTTTCTTTTAGGCGCTCTATCTGTGATAGGTGAACCGGGACTCGCTGCTGCAGCCGCCACCGCCACTGTTGTCCTTCTGGCTTTGAAATCAACATTGCATGGATTTGTGCGCCGCCTTGATTGGATTGAATTGCGCGCGGTTCTCATTCTCGTGACGATGAGTTTTCTGCTGTTACCCCTTTTGCCGGATCGCACGATAGATCCATGGGATACGCTTAATCCTGCACGTATTTGGGAACTGGCGATTTTTGTCTGCGCGATTTCATTCATCGGCTATATCGGCATCCGTCTCTTTGGTGAGCGACGAGGCGTGATGATTGCGGCGCTTGCGGGCGGTCTCGTCTCGTCAACGGCTGCGACATTGAATTTTGCGCGCCTGTCCAAACATAATGGAAGCGATCGTCCGGTTATGGTCGGCGCGATTGCGCTTGCAGGCGCGATCATGTGTTTGCGGATTCTGTTTATTGTCGGCGTGTTTAATCATACGCTGCTGATCACGCTCTTACCGATGATGCTTTCTGCCGCCGTTGTTCAAGCTGTGATTGGTACCGTCCTCGTTTCCACCGGCACGAAACGCCCCCACGATGAAGTGATCTGGAAAAATCCCTTCGATGTCAGCTCGGCCTTGCGCTTTGCGCTGTTTATTGGCGTGATCCTCATGCTCTCGACATTGGCGGCGCGCAACTTTGGCTCAGAAGCGCTCTTCAGTGTGTCGGCTATAGCGGGTATTGCGGATGTCGATGCGATTACGCTGTCTCTTGCGCGCATGGCGGAACCTTCTGCCAATTTAGGTATTGTCACTGACAGTATCCTGATAGCCGCCCTGACCAATACGACAACCAAAGCGGTCCTCGCCGGATTTGCAGGTGGTAATGCTACAGGATGGCGGGTTGCCGCTGTCAATCTGGCCGCGGTCCTAACCGGACTTGCGACTTATCTGTTGAACAGCGCTTAAATAGCAAAGGTAAATAGCGGATTGAGCTGTTCGATCTTGCATTCGCGCAAGCTTGGACTGGATAAGGCGCAATTTGATTATCAGAACAACCGCGTTAGAGACGCTTCGACTCTCCCTCCCCGGGGTCTGCCATTTTTATAGGAGTATTTCATGTCCGGCACTTTAACGAATATCGCGTCGCTTGCTTCGCGCCTTTTGCTTGCTTTGATTTTCATCGTCGCAGGCTGGGGCAAATTGCAGGATCC
>CAWUMH010000278.1:0-1697 GCA_963923565.1 uncultured Alphaproteobacteria bacterium | reverse complement strand
GGTTCTGGTGTTGTTGTGCTTGAAGAACTCGAGCATGCCAAAGCGCGCGGTGCAAAAATCTATGCCGAGATTGTCGGCTATGGCATGTCGGGTGACGCCTATCATATCACATCGCCGGCCGAAGATGGTGATGGTGCTTATCGCTGCATGTCAGCAGCCTTGAAGCGCGCCGGACTTCAGGCCTCTGATATCGATTACATCAACGCGCATGGCACATCGACACCGTTGGGTGATGAGATTGAATTGCGCGCTGTCGAGCGTCTGCTTGGCAATGACACAACAAAAGCATCTATGTCGTCGACAAAATCGGCAACGGGTCATTTGCTTGGTGCAGCCGGTGCGATTGAAGCGATCTTCTCAATTCTGACCATCCGCGATCAGATTGTTCCGCCAACGCTCAATCTCGACAACCCATCCGTTGAAACCGCAATTGATCTTGTGCCGCACAAAGCCAAGGCGCGGAAGGTTGATGCCGTCTTGTCGAATTCATTTGGTTTCGGGGGCACCAACGCCTCGCTCGTTTTCAAGCGATACGAGCCTTAAGCCCCATGGTCGCCGCAATTCCGGTGTTCACGTCTTGAAGGCCGCATTGAGGTGGTGGAAGCGATGACCAAAGATAAGTCGCCTGTCGGAACGGACAAAACGGAACCGGACAATCAAACGGTTGCTGTGTCCGAACCCGTATCTCAGGCGATTGCGACCGAGCCCGCGCTGGGCGCTGAAGATGTGACGAAGTCCCAATCAAGTAAGAGTGAGGGTGACGCGCTTTCATTATCGGCTGTCAGTGAGACAGCACGGACAAAGCCGCGCGGATTTATGCGTCGCATGATTGTGCGTAGTCCGGCGGCGGCGATCCATCCTGAGACGGTTCCTGAACCTCCGCAACAGGTTGAGCAGGAACGAAAAGAAAGACCGCTCACCAATTTCTTGAGTGGTCTTTTGTCATTCATTGCGATTTTTGCAGCCTGCCTTGCGGGGTTGTTTTTGCTCGCTGAACGCCAGATTTATGCACCGGGGCCTCTTGAGAATGACAAGGTCGTTCTCGTGCGCGGCAGCACTTCCGAAGTGATTGATCGTTTGGAACGGGAAGGCGTCGTCGATAAAGCGTTCTTGCTGACACTTTACTGGCAACTCACGGGGCGCGCGTCACAAATCAAAGGCGGTGAATATCAGTTTAAGAAACAAGCCAGCCTTGATCAGGTGACCACGACTCTTATCGAAGGCAAGACGATCAAACACTCATTGACGATTGCCGAAGGTAAAACGTCACAAGAGATTATCGAGCTTTTACTCGCGGATTCAAATCTTGCGGGCGAGATCAAAGATATTCCCAAAGAGGGAACGCTTCTGCCTGAAACTTATAAATTTGATTTCGGCATGGCGCGTTCAAAGCTTATTGATCATATGACGCAGGAGCAAATGAAACTCGTGCGCGAGATATGGGCGAAACGTGATCCGGACTTGCCACTTGCAAGCCCTCAAGATCTCGTAATTCTGGCTTCTATTGTTGAGAAAGAGACCGGCAAAGCGGATGAACGTCCGCGCGTGGCGGGTGTATTCGTCAATCGTCTTTTGAAAAAGATGCGGCTCGAGTCTGATCCAACTGTTGTTTATGGTTTGGTCGGCGGTAAGGGCTCGTTGGGACGGGGCTTGACCAAAGCTGAACTTGAACAATCAACACCCTACAACACATACAC
>CAWUMH010000277.1:0-1708 GCA_963923565.1 uncultured Alphaproteobacteria bacterium | reverse complement strand
TGTATTTGACGAGCATGTCGATGCCCGTCTGGCGCATGGTCTCGATGACTTCATCAAGCGAAACGCGATGGGTGCCATCGCCGCGCAAGGAAAGAGACGCGGCAACAATCGCTTTGTTCGCACCAAACGCATTGCGTTCGATGCAGGGAATTTGCACGAGCCCGCCGATAGGATCGCAGGTCATGCCGAGATGATGTTCCAACGCGATTTCAGCTGCGTTTTCCACTTGCTCAGGCGTGCCACCAAGAAGCGCGCAGAGACCGCCTGCCGCCATCGCAGACGCCGAACCCACTTCCCCTTGGCAGCCAACTTCCGCGCCCGAGATTGACGCGTTTTGTTTGATGAGCGAGCCGACAGCTGCAGCGGTCAACAGAAAATCACGCGAGGCTTCGAGTGAATATTCAGGGCAGAACTCTTTCGCATAGCGCAACACGGCGGGAATGATTCCTGCCGCGCCATTGGTGGGCGCCGTAACCACACGACCGCCGGCCGCATTCTCTTCATTCACCGCGATTGCATAGAGCGAGACATAATCCATGATCTCATGCGCCGGGCGACGATTAGCACCCTTGGAGGCTTCAAGCTGTGCGGCAATCGATTTCGCGCGGCGTTTCACTTTCAAGCCGCCCGGCAAAATGCCGTCTTGGCGACAGCCGCGATCAATACAGGCAAACATCACATCGCGAATACGATCCAGACGCGCGTTGATTTCGACATCGTCATGCATCGCGCGCTCATTGTCGCGCTGGATTTGTGCAAAATTTTTGCCTGTGCTTTTGCAAAGCGCCAGTAACTCGGCAACGGTCGTAAAGGGATATGGGAGAGACGGTCCGCCGGCCCCGCCTGCGGCTTCCTCTTCATCGGTAACAACAAACCCGCCGCCAATCGAGTAATATGCTTTTTCAAGAAGCATCGCGCCTTCCGCACCATAAGCGGTGAAACGCAACGCGTTGGAATGACGCTTCATCAATTCTTTTTTATTCGCGAGAAGATCATCCTCGAGCGCAAACGGAATGGCGCGCACGCCGCCGAGTTCGAGCGATCCGTTGCGCGTTATGGATGTGATAATTTCTTCGACCTGATCGGGATCAACCTCGGCCGGCAGATAGCCTGAAAGGCCCAACAGAATCGCTGTTTCCGTGCCGTGGCCTTTCGCCGTCCATGCAAGCGACCCGAAGAGTTCTGTCTTGATGCGTCCAACGCGACCGAGACCCAAAGTTTCATTGACGAGCGCAACGAAACGATGCGCGGCCACCATTGGACCAACTGTGTGCGAACTCGAAGGGCCGATGCCGACTTTGAAGAGATCGAAGACGCTGATCATGGGTTAGCCTCGCCGTCTGCGACGGCCGCCTTCGCCTTCAGCGGGAGCGGCGATTTCTTTCGGAGGCGGCAGGGTCACAACCTTCGCAAGATTTGTGAAGTGATCAACCTTATTCGGGATCGCCATCGCGCTCACAAAATGCGTCTGGAATTTTGGCTCCATTGCGGTTTCGATCTTCTCGATTTTACCGACGGTGGATTCAATTTCAGCACGAGCATTCAGATTGAGCAAAGCAATGCGCGCGCCTGTGCCGGCGGCATTGCCAGCGGAACCGACTTTGGTGAGATCGCAATCGGGGATAAGCCCCAGCACCATCGCATATTTCACATCGATATGACTGCCGAACGCGCCAGCCAGCGTGATTTTATCGACATGGTCGACGCC
>CAWUMH010000276.1:0-1713 GCA_963923565.1 uncultured Alphaproteobacteria bacterium | reverse complement strand
TTGGCCAGCTCTTGAAGAACCTCACCTTCACGCTGACCATGGAAAATGAAATCATGGGCAAGATCCTCTTCGACAAAGAAGATGCCAACAAAGCCGCTGCCGCTTGGCTTAAGGCCAATCCCGCTGTGCTCGATAAATGGCTTGATGGCGTCACAACACTTGATGGCAAGCCAGGCTTGCCTGCTGTGAAGGCGTCTTTGGGGCTTTGAAAACTAAAGGGTGTAGGACGTAGGGTTTAGGGTGTAGAAAAAATTTACTACGCCCTACGCCCCAAACCCTACACCCTTACCAAAAGCGTCACCTCAAGATGACGCGATGATAAAAATGCATAAGGGACAACCACGCTGATGGATGAGTGGATCACCTCGTCGAAATTGCCGCTCGGTTCCGTGATCGAGAGCTGGGTCACGGTGCTCACCGATCAAGGGCAGGATGTATTTGACGCCATCTCGACCCTCGTTGGTACCGGCATCGATAGTGTCACCGCTGCTCTGCAAGCGATTCCTGCATCTCTCTTTATTCTTGCCTTTGCGCTGTTTGTATATTGGCTGCACCGGTCACTTATTCTCGCTTTCGGATCGGCGCTTGCGCTTTTGTTGATTGCTAATCTCGGCTATTGGGCCGCGACGATGGAGACATTGTCTCTCGTTGTTTCATCCACACTCGTTTCTGTGATTATCGGCGTGCCTCTTGGAATCGCTGCGGCGCACCGGCCTTGGCTTTATACCGCGCTGCGCCCGCTTCTCGATTTGATGCAGACAATCCCGACCTTTGTTTATCTCATTCCCACTCTCATTTTGTTTGGTCTTGGCGTGGTGCCGGGTCTCATCTCGACTGTGATTTTCGCCATTCCTGCGCCGATCCGTTTAACGCATCTTGGCATCACAGCGGTGCCGAAACATTTGATCGAAGCAGGTGAAAGTTTCGGTGCCACAAAACGCCAGCTCCTTTGGAAAGTTGAAATTCCTTCCGCACTGCCGACGATCATGGCCGGTATCACACAATGCATCATGCTGTCGCTTTCGATGGTGGTGATTGCGGCGCTTGTGGGGGCGGGTGGCCTCGGCAAGCCTGTGGTGCGCGCATTGAACTCGGTCAATATCGGCATGGGCTTTGAAGCGGGCCTTGCGATTGTTATTCTCGCCATCATTCTCGACCGTGTGTGCAAACTCCCTGAAAGCAAAAAACAAGGTGGCACGAAATGAGCCATATTGTTTTTGAAAATGTCGATATCGTCTTTGGCGAAGCTCAAAAAAATGCGCTCACAAAACTTGATCAAGGCGGCACACGCGATGAGATCTTAAAATCAACGGGATCAGTGATCGGCGTTGCCGGCGCCTCGCTGACCGTGGAAGAAGGCGAGATCTGCGTGTTGATGGGGCTTTCGGGCTCCGGCAAATCGACGCTTTTGCGCGCTGTAAACGGCCTCAACAAAGTAGCGCGTGGCAAAGTGATGCTCAAGCATCGCGGCGAGATGGTGGATATTGCCAAAATTGACGCTGACACCTTGCGCGCGGTACGCACGGAAAGCGTCGCGATGGTGTTCCAGCAATTTGCGTTGCTGCCGTGGCGCACTGTGAAAGACAATGTCGGCTTCGGGCTTGAACTCAAAGGCATGGGCAAAGCCGAGCGCGACGCGATTGTCGATCAGAAACTCAAAATGGTGCAGCTCGACCCTTGGGCGCATAAATATGCGCATGAACTCTCGGGCGG
>CAWUMH010000275.1:0-1719 GCA_963923565.1 uncultured Alphaproteobacteria bacterium | reverse complement strand
ATAGCAATAATGCCGGCAATCACTTTGCCCAAAGCGGTAACCGGTACGACATCACCATAGCCGACGGTGGTTAATGTCACGACGGCCCACCACATGGCATCCGGTATTGTGCCAAATTTTTCTGGCTGCGCTTCATGTTCAGCCAGATGCATGATGGAGGCTGCCGCAAGAACAAGCGAACCCAAAATAATCAAGCACGCAAGAAGTGCGCGACGTTCATTCACAAGGGCTTCATAAAGCGAACGCATGCCGGGTGAATAACGCGCAATCTTTAGAAAGCGTATGATGCGGAAAACAATGAACACACGCAAATCGGCGGGTGACACAAGGGCAAGGTAGAACGGAATAATTGTGAGAAGATCGATCAGTGCCGGAAGGCTGATCGCATAACGAAACGCCGCATGAAGCGCGCTCAGCCGCCTAAAGGGAGGATGAAGCGGCGCAACCCACAGACGTAAAAAATATTCGATTGTGAAAACAGTGACCGTCACAAGCTCAATGACGAAGAACAGATTTTCAAAACGAAGGCGAAGCGATGGAACAGATTCAAGGACAACTGACGAAACGCTGCTAAGCGCCAAAACAATCAAGAGCGCGTGAACAAGGCGCGAGAGCTGATCATCAGGCAGGGCCTGTTCGAGAATAGCGTAAACGCGAGTGCGCGCGGACGAGTGATGATGTGAAGCTGCCGCGCGGCGGGCCCTCATCCCGCACTCCGTAATACGCTCGCAATGGCTTCGAGCGCCGCATCAGCCTTCGCGCCATCAGGCCCACCGGCTTGCGCCATATCCGGTCGACCGCCGCCGCCTTTGCCTCCAAGCGCTTCAGATCCGACACGCACAAGCTCAACCGCATTGAACCGTTTCGTGAGATCTTCGGTGACCGCAACAACGAGTCCGGCTTTCCCATCTTCACCCACATTCACGAGCGTAATGACAGCGGACCCCAATTGCGCCTTCGCGTCATCGGCAAGACCTTTGAGATCTTTCATCTCAACGCCTTCGACGCGACGACCCATGAATTTAATACCATTGATCTCGGCAACATCAGACGCGCCCGACGATCCGCCGCCGCCCATTGCCAATTTCTTTCGCGCATCCGCAAGATCACGTTCAAATTTCTTGCGCTCATCGATGATCGCAGACAAACGATCTGACGCATCTTGCGGCGCAACTTTGAGAAGCGAGGCCAAATCTTTGAGCTTCTTTGCTTCAGAAGCGAGATGGCGACGCGCGGCATCCCCCGTCATCGCTTCAAGACGACGCGTACCGGCAGCAACACCTGACTCGGACACAATGCTGATCAAACCAATATCACCTGTGCGGATGACATGCGTGCCGCCGCAGAGCTCAATCGAATATGCTTTGTTCGCACCGGGTTCGGTTCCCATTGAGACGACACGAACCTCGTCGCCATATTTTTCACCAAAGAGCGCGCGCGCGCCACTTTCAATCGCTTCTTCAACACCCATCAAACGTGTAACGACAGGCTCATTCTGCAACACCACGCGATTGGCAATGTCTTCGATCCGCGCTATCTCTTCATCTGAAATTGGCTTCGTATGGGAAAAATCGAAACGAAGGCGTTCCGGCGCAACGAGCGACCCTTTCTGCGCGACATGATCTCCTAACACTTGACGCAAGGCCTCATGCAGCAAATGAGTCGCCGAGTGATTGGCCCGAACGGCACTCCGACGCGTGTGATCGACGTGTAATTCAA
>CAWUMH010000274.1:0-1719 GCA_963923565.1 uncultured Alphaproteobacteria bacterium | reverse complement strand
ACATATAGGCGCCGTGAAACACATCGCCTGCGCCGTTCGTATCAATGATGACATCAGAAGGCACTTTAAGGGGCGGTTGTGTGCGGATGGTGCCGCTTTCATCATACCAGAGCATGCCGCGTTCGCCGCGTGTTACGCCGCCGACTTTTACGCCTTTAGCTTTTAAGAGATCGAGCAAGCCTTTATCGTCAAGATTGAGTTGCTCGGCCAAGCGTTCGCCGCAGACCGCGACATCCACAAAATTTAAAAGCTCATGCGTGTTTGAACGCAAGCCGCCGCCGTCGAGTGATACCAACACGCCGCGCTCACGGCAAAGCTGCGCATAATGAAGGGCGGCATCGCTTTGATGCCCATCGAGATGCAGTGCGCGAATGCCATCTAAGCGCAATGTTGGATAGGGATGGAGATAGTCATCGTCACGGCAACGGATGATTGCGCGCTTGCCATTATTTGGAATGACGAAGGAAAGGGAGCTCTCTTTCACTTTGCGACCATGGACCGGGATTTGATATTTCGCCGCCATGTCGAGGAACATGCGGCCGAGCCAATCATCCGCAAGTGATGTGAGGAGATCCGGAACGACGCCAAGCTTGGCGCAACAGAAGGCGGCGGTTACCGCATTGCCCCCGAAGGATACCGCATAGTTATCGGCAACGGTCTTGTCGTCGCCGGTCGGGATGTGATCGGTGATGAAGGTGACGTCGATATAGGTTTGGCCAATAAAAAGAGCGTCCATTGCCAGGGTGTATCCTCGAGAAAAGTCTGGTCTTTCCTATCGAGTGGCCGAAAAACCTGAAACCGACAAGGAAAAATTGAGATTGTGACCGAAATTCTTCGAAAACAATGCCCAATTTTCAGCCGATGGAGAAACTCGTCCCGCAACCGCAGGAGGCAGTCGCATTCGGGTTCTCGACCCGGAAACTCTGACCCATCAAATCATCGACAAAATCGAGCGTAGACCCTTCCAAAAAGGGCAGGGAGGTCGGGTCAATTAATACAACAGCGCCATCCCGTTCGACGCGGATGTCGTCCACCGCATCGCTGGTCTCTACGGCAAAGCCATATTGGAAGCCGGAACAGCCGCCGCCGCTGACGCTAACGCGTAGCTTCGATCCCTCAGGTTCGGAGGCCAAAATCGTCCGAATACGCTTGGCCGCGCGTTCCGTTACCGAAAAATTCTGAGAAGGGCTTGCATCCATGGCCAAGGGTCTGTTTCTGGTCCTGTGATTTCGCTCATCCCCAAATAGGGGTTCGGCGGGTTAAGTTCAACTGGAGGATGGAACGTGGAGGGACGGTTTGACCGCTGGCGTGCCGCTTACGCGACAGATCCTGCCCGTTCGCGTGGTCGGCTTTATGCTGAGCCGTCATCTCCTACAAGGAGTGAGTTCCAGCGTGACCGTGACCGGATAATCCATTCGACCGCCTTCCGACGCCTCAAACACAAGACCCAAGTGTTTGTGTTCCACGAGGGTGATCATTTCCGAACCCGTCTCACTCACACGATCGAAGTGGCGCAGATTGCGCGTTCGATTTCCCGCGCCCTAGGGCTTGATGAGGATCTCGCGGAAGCTTTGGCCTTATCGCATGATCTCGGCCATCCGCCCTTCGGCCACACGGGCGAAGACGCTCTCGCGCTGTGCCTCAAAAATGATGGCGGATTTGATCATAACGCACAGGCCCTCAAAGTCGTCACAGCGCTCGAACGGCGCTACCCTGATT
>CAWUMH010000273.1:0-1727 GCA_963923565.1 uncultured Alphaproteobacteria bacterium | reverse complement strand
TTTCGGAGAGGACTTTGCGCGCGAAAAGCTGGCCATCGGGAGCGCGGCCGACAATGTCGGTAAAGGTGCCGCCACGATCAATCCAGAAATCCCAAGTCTGTCGTTCACTCATTACATTCAATCCAAAAAATGCCGTGATCAAATCTAATCTTTTGTCACCCTGTCAGATGAGACAGGGGCCGGCAACGGCCCGATCAGCTAGAAATATCGCAAAGCGGAATGCGGATTGTCTATGGATTGTCTGATTTCAGGTGTTGAAGGACGACAATTTCGTTCCAAGATTACGATGAGAGGCGGATTATGAAGCGCGTTTTGATTTCAGTATTTTTTATTCTGCTTTTCGCCTCGCCGAGCATGGCGCAAACAAAGGCAGCGAAGACCGGCGCCGAACCCGGACAGTTTGATTTTTATGTCTTGGCGCTTTCGTGGTCGCCCGCTTATTGCGCGGATGGTGGCGCGAAGCGCAGTCCGGAGCAGTGCGCTGCTGGCGCTCAAAAGGGCTTCGTTGTGCACGGGCTCTGGCCGCAATATGAGAAGGGCTACCCGATCTCTTGTCCGACCGATCGGAAGGATTTGCCGAAAGCAAGTTTTGAGAAAGCGGCGGCGCTCTTCCCTGATCTCAAGCTCGCAACGTCCGAATGGCGGCGTCACGGGTCGTGTACGGGCCTTGAGCCGGATCTTTATCTCGACACGGTGGCGGTGGCGCGCAATCAGGTGAAGCTGCCTGCGGCTTTTGATCCTTCCTCGCTCGGGTCGAGTGGCGCGACCTCGCTTGCGCCCGCTGACATTGAGAAGCGCTTCATTGAGGCGAACGCCAAGCTTCAACCGTCAATGATGAGTGTGTCGTGTCGCAAGGCGGTGTTGCGCGAAGTTCGGATCTGCTTCACAAGGGATTTGAAAGAGTTCCGGTCTTGTCCCGAAGTGGATCGTGCGGGCTGTCGGTCTGATCAGGTTTCGATTGTGACGACGCCCTGATTTAATTTGGCTCAGAGCGGAGGGTTAAAGGTTCTTCTGCCGCTCGGGTCCATTTGATGAATTATCGCCACGCGTTTCATGCCGGAAATTTTGCGGATGTTTTGAAGCATATTGTTTTGGCGCGTTGTCTTGTTCACTTACGCGAGAAGCCCGCGCCTTTTCGCGTGATTGATACGCATGCGGGTCTTGGTTTTTACGATTTGAAGTCAAAGGAGGCTGGCCGCACCGGTGAGTGGGAAGGTGGCATCGGGCGACTTTTGGCAGTTAACCCGCCGTCTGATGTTGAAAAACTTCTTGTGCCATATCGAGAGGCCATTGAACGCGTGAGAGCGTTTCATGGAGAGTCGATTTATCCCGGTTCGCCTGAAATCGCGCGCGGCCTCTTGCGCGGTGAAGACCGTTTGATCTTGGTCGAAAAACACCCCGAAGATGCGCAGCGTGCGAAAGAGAATTTTGCTTTTGATGGTCGCGCGAAATTACTCGAACGTGATGGCTATGAAGCGCTCAATGCGCTTGTTCCGCCGAAGGAAAAGCGCGGATTGATTTTAATCGATCCGCCTTATGAGGAGCGGGATGAATTCGATCATGTGGTTGAGGTTATTCGTCAGGTCTATCGGAAATTTTCAACGGGTGTCTATATGATCTGGTATCCGCTGAAAGCGGGTCTTCCGATTGATGCGTTTTATCGGGCGATGGTGGACTTGGAGATTTCGAAAATCCTACGGATCGAACAGCGTGTTCGCGGAGAGCGA
>CAWUMH010000272.1:0-1750 GCA_963923565.1 uncultured Alphaproteobacteria bacterium | reverse complement strand
ACGGAATTCGAAGTCGAAATTTGCGATCCTGTATTCTTCGATCCTGAAGGAGTGCGTCTCCGTGGCTAATCTCATACCCCGCTCCGCTCTCGCACCCTTTCTGCACGCCGGACATCACGGCCGAGAAGACAAGACAGGTCTTATCCTTCGCGAAGTCTCAAACTGCGCGCTTGCCGAGATCACAGCGTTCAAAGGACAGAAGGCCGCACTTGCATCGGTGATCATCACGGCATTCGGTGTGATACTGCCTGACGCCAACAGGTCAGCGTCCTACGATGGCGTGACCTTTGTCAGTGTCGGACCTGGCAAATGGCTGGTGACAGGCGAAGGCAAAGCCGAGCATGATCTCATTACACGCCTGCAGAAGGCGGCAGGATCGCTCGCCGCTGTTGTCGATCAATCAGATGCGCGAGCGCTTGTCGAAATCTCAGGCGACAAAGCGCGGGCGGCGCTCGCCAAAGGCGTGATGGTGGATCTTGATCCGCTCGCGTTCAAAACCGCCGACGCCGCCGTCTCCTTCGCGGTCCAATTCTGGATTACGCTTTGGCAAACAAGCGACGCGCCAACCTATCGCCTTGCCGTGTTTCGCAGCATGGGCCGCGATCTCTTGCACTGGCTTGAAAGTTCAGCAGCGGAATTTGGCTGCGAGATTTCGAGATAAAATCTATCTCAATTTAAATCTTTACTGCTCGGTAAAAAGCAATCTCACGGGTAAAGCGCCGCATATGCACTGCAACTTATGAGACTGCATCTATTAGTTGTGCTTTTTCTTGCCTCGCCACACGCGCGTAATTAATTTTTATGGTAGAAAAATTCCGCAACGGAATGCATGATCATTGGCCATAATCCGGACGATTTCAGAAGAAGTCATCGGACGCCGATTTCAATTAAATGACAATGGGTAAAAATCGCCATGGTCTACAATGATACAGAATTCGAGCAAACCGTCGATCGCATTGAGCAAATTAAAAAAAAATCTGAGTTCCAATCGGTTCTCACTGATACTTTAAACCGATATAACCTTAAAAGCCTCGCCTTTATGGGCTTTAATATCGGCGCATTCAATAAACGCGAGCCAGATATCCTTGTTACATATTCGCGCGACTGGATCGATCATTATCGCGCCAAAGCCTATCTCGAAGTTGATCCCGTCGTTCATCAAGGCCTTAAATCAATCCTACCTGTTGATTGGTCAACATTTGATCGCAAAGAAGCGCGCATCCGCGCCTTATTCAATGAGAGTCGAGAAGCAGGACTCGGCAATCAAGGTCTATCAATCCCGGTCAGAGGGCGAAATGGTGATATGTCCTTGTTCAGCCTCACATGTGAAGCGGACGATGTGGAGTGGTCTGCATTAAAGCGAAATTATATTCGTGATTTTCAAACGCTTGCTGTGTTCTTTCATCAATCCGTCTTACGGACATACACAGACTCAGACGCGATGGTTCAATTGACCCCCCGTGAAGCTGAATGTCTTCACTGGGCAGCTTGCGGAAAAACGAGTGAAGAAACAGCTATGATTCTTGGCTTAACACGACGCGGTGTAAGATATCACATTGAGAACATCATCTTTAAACTCAATGCCGTAAATCTCACACACGCGGTTGCCAAGGGCATTCATTTTAGAATTATAAACCCGCCAAGGTAAGCCGATTCGTTAACTTACGTAACGGCAATATTGACCAGTCGGCAAACAGATTTGCCCTGATAGAATAATGCTCCCTCTAAAATTTTTGGGAGCGAACAATGA
>CAWUMH010000271.1:0-1752 GCA_963923565.1 uncultured Alphaproteobacteria bacterium | reverse complement strand
CTTCAAAAAACTTCGCATCAAAAAGCGATGTGACATCTTTCGGTGTCACAGGACCATAAGCGACGCGGCCTTTTGCTGTTGCCACTTCCACAAGCGGCTCAAGCCATAACATGCCGCGCGAGCCATTGCGGATGATCTCGATGCTAACGCCGCGCTTCTTCGCTTCGTCTTGCATCGCTTTGACAACGCGTTCTGCACCGACAGAGAGGGCAGCAGCGTCACGCGGGATATAAATTTGAATAGGCGAGGTGGTCATGTTCTTCTCCTCAGCCTTCCATGCGTTCATGTGGGCGCTCGGCGCACACCGCATCAAGCAGGTCTTTATCCACGCGACCGACCAGCGCGCCGTCGATGAGTGCTGCGGGGCCGAGCGCGCAATTGCCGAGGCAATAGACTGTCTCAACGGTCAGATGCCCCGAGGGCGATGTGCTATCGACGGTGATGCCTTGCTCGGTTTCGAGATGATGCACGAGGTCTTCGCAACCCATGGCCTGACAGGCTTCGGCGCGGCAGAGTTTGACAACGCGCTTGCCCGCAGGGGCCTCTCGGAAGTCATGATAAAAGGTGATGGCGCCGTAAATTTCGGCCTTCGCCATGTTGAGCGCATCGGCAATCAGCGGCACAGCGCGCTTGTCGACATAGCCGAAATTCTCCTGCAGCGCGTGCAGGATCGGCAGGGTCGCGCCCTCTAAGTGCTTCAATTCATTGACGATTTGTGAGGCCATCGCCTCATTCCACTCAGCCTGATGCGTCACGCGTTCCCCCGATTGGCGGTTGTTCCGCCTTGTTAACGCGCAATTGTCACTTAAAGTTGATCGGCGATCAAATCGTTTTTATGGATTATTTAATCGGAAAATCCGATCATTCATCCAATGCGATGGGCTGAGAGATCACCATCAGGCTCTGGGCGAGGGGCGATTGGGGCTGGCGATCCGCCAAAATAATCCCAACGGAACGTGACGCAGAAGGCTCAACCAGCCGAAGAGCTTTCAGTCCAGAGGGAATTCCGAAAAAGCGTGGCAATTGCGAGGGCACAATCGAAACCCAGCCCGGAACGGCCGCATGGCTGCAAAGATTGAAGATGGAGTTTGTCTCCATCACCGGCACGGGTGCTTTGCCGACAGAGCGGAAAATTCCGTCGAGAATGCGCCGGTTCTGCATATCGGGTGTCAAAAGACAGAGATTGAGATCAGCTGCTTCGCGCCACCCAATCTCATCGCGTTGAGCGAGCATGCTGTCTTCGCGCGTGAGCAAAACATAAGTCTCGTTATAGAGAGGTTTCGACACGACGCGTTCGAGAGGTTCATTATCAAGATAGGTAATGCCGACATCGATATCGAAATTATCAATTGCTGATTGAATGGCATTTGAAGTCATCGAGAGGACAGTGAGCGTGACTGCTGGATAGCGTTCAGAAAACGGACCCGTGATCTGCGCGACAAGGGGAAGAGCGGTTGGAATTGCACCCAAGCGCAAACGACCTTTCAAACCCTGCCGCACATCGGAGAGGCTTTGGCCCATCGTGTCGATTTCAGCTAAGATTCGCTTTGCATGTTCGAGGATCATCTCGCCTTCGGCGGTGAGCCCTGTAAAACGATGACCGCGTTCGACAAGCGGCACGCCAAGCTCATCTTCTAACGCGCGGATCGCGCCGGACAAAGTCGGCTGCGAAATATTGCACGCCTTTGCCGCGCGGGCGAAATGCTTCTCACGCGCAAGTGCCACAAGATAAGCGAGCTGTTTAATGACCAT
>CAWUMH010000270.1:0-1754 GCA_963923565.1 uncultured Alphaproteobacteria bacterium | reverse complement strand
GCGGGCGACACCATGGCGACAAAGGGGTTACTTTTCAATTGCCGTACAAGCATTCCAGATCGGCTTCATTGTGGCCAATTTTCGGCAGACATACTTCAACCTAAGGCTGAGACGTCTTTTTGGTCCGATGTGTTGTGCCCATGTCACAAAAAAGCCGATCCCGCGGCCTTAACTCCTTCAAAATTCATGACTTGGCCTTGAGGAAGGCATGGCAATAAGCAATCTATAGAGGATGACTGAGATCCTGGACCAACAACGCCCGCTAACGCTTCATGGCTTGCGTGCCGATCACGAAACGGTTCACGTTGCGGCCCATTGGTCTTTCGGGCGCAAGCTTCTGGCCTTTCTCGGCCCCGGCTATCTCGTGGCTGTCGGCTATATGGACCCGGGCAATTGGGCGACATCGCTCGCAGGTGGCTCGAAATTTGGCTATGCGCTATTGTCTGTCGTCCTGCTCTCAAGCCTGACCGCGATTATTCTTCAGTCCCTCGCCGCGCGTCTTGCCGTCGCGACCGGCAAGGATTTGGCGGAAACCTGCCGCGAAAACCTGCCCGCTCCCCTCAATCTCTTTCTGTTTTTTCTGGCCGAGATTGCCATCATCGCCACGGATATTGCCGAAGTCATCGGCACGGCCATCGGGCTTCAGCTTCTTTTCGGATGGCCGCTACCGGTCGGGATCGCCGTCACGGCGCTCGATGCGCTCTTGATCCTTGCGCTGCAGCGTTACGGGTTCCGCACGATCGAAGCCGTTGTGATCGGCATTCTCGCGCTCATCACATTTTGCTTTGTGGTCGAAATCGCGCTGGCAAAACCCGATTGGTCAGAGGTGTTTCCGGGGCTCGTTCCGAGTTCTGTCATTCTGACCAATCCTGAAATGCTCTATCTCGCGCTCGGGATTTTGGGGGCAACCGTTATGCCCCATAATCTTTATCTTCACTCCGGCATCGTTCAGACCCGGATGCTGGGCTCAAGCCCGAAAGAACGGCGCGAGAGCCTCACTTTCGCAACTATCGATTCAAGCGTCGCGCTTTGCTTTGCGTTTCTCATCAATGCCGCGATCCTGATCCTCTCGGCAGCAACCTTTCACGCCCATGGAAAGACAGGAATCGCCGAATTATCCGAGGCGCATGCGCTGCTTGAACCCCTGCTTGGGACATCGCTTGCCCCGATCCTCTTTGCGATTGCGCTCATTGGCTGCGGGCTGAACGCCACGGTAACGGCAACGCTCGCTGGGCAGATTGTCTTTGAGGGGTTTCTCAAAATCGCCTTCCGCCCGTGGGTCCAGCGGCTGGTGACCCGGTTAGTCGCGGTCGGGCCCGCCGCTTTCGTCGCCTTTGCTTATGGCAATGAGGGCGCGACACGGTTGCTCGTCTTTAGCCAGGTCGTCTTGAGCCTGCAGTTGCCTTTTGCCGTCGTTCCCCTCGTTCTGTTCACCGCGTCCAAAAAGCGGATGGGGGCACTGGTCGCGCCCCGCCTCCTCACCGCGCTCGCAGCCCTCATCGCTCTTGTGATCATTGGGCTAAATGTGACGCTTGTGATCGGCGTCTTCAGCTAGCAAGGCGGCGAGCATTTATATCCGCTAACCCCTTGCCTTTCCGAGACTTTGCCAGTAGGTAAGCGCCTTCAATCGCGGTCGATCGGCCGGTGGCTGGAAGGAAAACCCGGGTGTCCGGGCAGGAGAATCCCTCTCCGTTTCCCTTGTCTCCGCCTTCGTTCCTCTCTCGTTTCGGGCCTTTCCTCGGATTTAAAAATCC
>CAWUMH010000269.1:0-1755 GCA_963923565.1 uncultured Alphaproteobacteria bacterium | reverse complement strand
GGCATCACTGTGAATGTCGTTGCGCCGCTTGATGCGCGCCCTTCTGACATCGCGCGCTTGGGTGAAGCGGCCTTCAATGTCGTGCTTTATCCTGAAATTGCTGAACCTGCCGCACGTTATCTCACCAAAGCGCTTGGCCAGCCAATGACAACGATTGTTCCCATTGGCGTTGGGGCAACACGTGATTTCATCCGCGAAGTGGCGGAGCTCGCGGGCGTTGATCCCGCGCCGGTGTTGAATGATCGTATGAGCCGTTTGCCTTGGTATTCGGCCTCGGTCGACTCAACCTATCTCACCGGCAAACGCGTCTTCATTTTCGGCGATGCGACCCATGCCCTTGCTGCCGCACGCATTGCGAAACAAGAGCTCGGCTTTGATGTCGTGGGTCTTGGTACATTCAGCCGTGAATTTGCACGTCCGATGCGCGAAGCGGCAACAGCGCTCGGTCTCGAAGCGTTGATTACTGATGATTATCTTGATGTCGAGAAGGCGATCCAAGAAGCGCAACCCGAACTTATTCTTGGCACGCAAATGGAACGCCATATCGCCAAGCGCATGGGCTTGCCTTGCGCGGTGATCTCGGCGCCTGTGCATGTGCAAGATTTCCCCGCGCGCCATTCGCCCCAGATGGGCTTTGAAGGCGCGAATGTGATTTTCGATACCTGGGTTCATCCTTTGATGATGGGCCTTGAAGAACATCTCCTCGCAATGTTCCGCAATGATCATGAATTTCATGATAGCGCCGCGCCCTCGCATCTCGGCCATGCGCCTCGTGCCGCAGAACCAGAAGCCGTCCAGCAGACTCCTTCCGAGAAAGCACCGCACATCACCGGATGGGCGGCAGACGCGGAAAAAGAACTGCAAAAGATTCCCTTCTTTGTGCGCGGTAAGGCCCGCCGCAATACCGAACGTTACGCTGCAGAACGCGGCGTACCGCTGATTACTGTTGAGACCCTTTACGATGCCAAAGCGCATTTCAGCCGATAGATCCGGTTTACGGGTCGTCATACTGACGCTGGACAATCATGTGTCCGGCGCGGTGGCGCGCGTGGCGACGACTGTTGCGAAAGAAACACCTGGCCTCGTTGTTACGGTTCATGCCGCTTCGAATTGGTCTGATCCGGTTCTTCTTGATGCCTGCATAGCTGATATCGAACAAGGCGACATCATCATCGCCAATATGCTCTTCATGGAAGATCATATCCGCGCTGTCATGCCTTCGCTCGAAGCGCGACGTGAATCCTGCGATGCGATGGTTGTCTTTATGTCAGCGGGTGAAGTGATCAAGCTCACCAAACTCGGCCGCTTCCGCATGGATGCGCCTACAGGTGCCGTCGTCAATTTGCTCAAAAAACTACGCGGCGGCAAAACCGAAGACGCGGGCGACAAAGCCGCGGCCGGCGCGCGTCAATTGCAAATGCTGAAGCGCTTGCCGAAAATTCTGCGCTTCATTCCGGGTACCGCGCAAGATGTACGCGCGTATTTCCTGACGATGCAATATTGGCTTGCGGGATCGGAAGATAATCTTGCGCATCTCGTAAGATTCCTCGTGTCACGCTATGGCGATACGAAACGCGCCGGTCTTGCTGCACCTTCTTACGAAGCACCGAAATCCTATCCAGAGGTCGGTCTCTATCATCCGCGTGCAAGGGGTCGCATTGTCACGGATCTGTCTGCGCTTCCGAGAGGACCGCAGGATGCCAAAGGCACTGTCGGTCTGCTCTTGATGCGCTCTTATGTGCTCTCGGGTGATAC
>CAWUMH010000268.1:0-1770 GCA_963923565.1 uncultured Alphaproteobacteria bacterium | reverse complement strand
TGCATATGATAGATAAATTGCCGCGCCATAACGCCGAACGCTCCACTTCAAGGGGGAAATCAATTTGGCCCGTATGTAACGATACGGTCCCCCGGGAGCAAGGATTCTCTCCAGATCACGACAGAAAACCGCGTTTTCCGTTCGTTCATTCCGTGTAAGGAAGACTTATGAACCGCCGCTCTCCCCTACCCGCCGCTATTTGGGCGCTTGGCTTCACGAGCCTGTTTATGGATGTCTCGTCCGAGATGATCCATGCGCTCCTGCCGCTCTATATCACCGGCACTCTCGGGGCGGGCGTGTTTGCGGTCGGCTTAATTGAAGGCATTGCGGAAGCGACTGCGCTGATCGTCAAACTCTTTTCAGGCGTCATCTCAGACATCACCGGCAAACGCAAAACACTAGCACTGCTCGGCTACGGACTCGCGGCGTTTACAAAACCGCTCTTTCCGCTTGCGTCTTCGCTCAGCGTTATCATTGCGGCGCGATTCATTGATCGCATCGGCAAAGGCATACGCGGCGCGCCACGCGATGCACTGGTTGCCGATCTCGCGCCCCTTGATCGCCGTGGTGAAGCGTTCGGGTTACGCCAGTCTCTCGATTCAATTGGTGCATTTCTCGGCCCCCTCATCGCGATGGGGCTGATGCTTATCGCTTCTAATGATTTCACTCTGGTTTTTTGGATTGCGTGTATTCCGGCATTTTTATCGGTGGCAGTCTTATTTGTGTTTGTGCCGGAGACAAACACAGCCAAAAGCACAACAAAAGGAATCCCGCTCTCGCACGCAGCATTAAGCATAATGCCGAAGGCGTTTTGGATGGCGTTGGGCATAAGCACGATGTTATCTTTTGCGCGCGTGTCCGATGCGTTCTTGATCTTGCGCGCGTCTGATCTTGGCCTCCCGCTCGCTTTTGCGCCTTTTGTTCTGATTGCGATGAATATTGTCTATTCGGTTTTGGCTTGGCCCGCAGGCGCGCTGGCAGATCGCCTCTCGCGGCGCATGGTGTTGGCCATCGGAATTGTCGCACTCACGGGCGCAGCGTTGAGCCTGTCACTTGCATCATCACTTTGGGGTGTTGCCCTTGGCATTACGCTATGGGGTGTTCATCTCGCGCTCACGCAAGGCTTGCTCGCGACATTCATCGCCGATGCCGCCCCCACAGATTTGCGCGGCACCGCTTTCGGCCTCTTCAATCTCGCAAGCGGTGTTGCGATGCTTCTCGGCAATGCACTGACCGGATGGCTATGGGACGCGAAGGGTGCGGACAGCGCCTTTCTGCTCTCGGGCTTAGCGGCATCGATGATTCTTCTGGCAATTCCGCTATTAAAGCCGACACGCGGCTGAGCTCGTCCTTTGATCCGCCCGATTGCGGCGGAGGCCGAGTCCCGCTATCACGACAAAATCCGCATTCGGGGCCGCGCGCCCCGCGGCGGGCCTGTAGCTCAATGGTTAGAGCCGGCCGCTCATAACGGTCTGGTTGCAGGTTCGAGTCCTGCCGGGCCCACCAAATAATTCAACAACTTAAGATCCATCGCCCTTTCGCCCTTGGCATACCCCCGCGTTTCGGGAACGATGGCGCTTGGGGAGGATCCGCGTCATGACACCGGAACAACGCATCGAGAAACTCGGGCTCACTTTGCCGCAAGCCGCGGGCGCGGTGGCCAATTATGTGCCTTGGGCGATCAGCGGTAACGTCGTGATGACATCCGGCAATCTGCCCTGGCGCGACGGCAAACTTATCTATACCGGACGCATCGGGCGCGAGCTTTCG
>CAWUMH010000267.1:0-1776 GCA_963923565.1 uncultured Alphaproteobacteria bacterium | reverse complement strand
TTTCGTGCGGCGCCCCATAGTGTCGAGCAGATGCGTGCTCTCGTGCGCGACGGCGCTATGGATCTCCGGATCGGGCAGGCGACAAAGCTTGAGGGGCAGAATGGCCGTCTCGAAAAAGTTATCTGCCGCGATAACAACGGCGGGGAATTCACTGTTGCTTGCGACGCCATGCTGCCCTTCTTCGGATTGACGATGAAGCTCGGCCCCATTGCGGATTGGGGGCTATCGCTTCATGAAAATCTGATCCCTGTTGATACGGAGAAATTCGAAACCTCGGTTCCGGGAATTTTTGCGATTGGTGATATCAACACTTATCCTGGTAAGTTGAAGCTGATCCTCTCAGGCTTCCATGAGGGGGCCTTGGCTGCGCAAAAAGTGCAGCGTTATGTCTATCCCGACCGCCGCGTGACTTTCCAATATACAACGTCGTCGACGAGCCTGCAGAAAAAGCTCGGCGTGGCCTAACCGTGATCATGCGCGGGTATGATCCAAATCAAGGCGTAAGCCTGACAATCGCCGCACTCTGACCTCATGCTGCGCGATCAACGCGCGCATTGGCAGGAGGCCTCTATGTTTACGTCCATTGTTGTACCCGTCGATCTTTCCGAAATTGAGATTTCGAAACTCGCGCTTGAAAGGGCTTCAACCCTCGCCAGCGTATCGAATGCGTCATTGCATCTTGTTTATGTGCGATCAATCCTGCCGATTACTTTTATGGAATATGTGCCGCCGTCTTTTGATGAAGAGCAGCAAGCCGATTGTGAAAAGCGCATGAGGGAGCTCGTGGCCTCGCTCACAATGCCAGATAAATCAAAAGTAACTACCGCTGTACGAATGGGCTCAGTTTACAACGAGGTACTCGCAGAAGCGGAGGAGAAAAAAGCTGATCTTATCGTTGTGGGATCGCATCGCCCCGCTATGGCAACTTATCTCTTAGGATCAAACGCAACAACGATCGTACGTCACGCACCCTGTTCGGTGCTCGTTGTTCGACCGCTGGGCTAACAACTTTAATGATAAATCTTAAGGGCGCCGCGTATCATTATGCACGCGGTATTCAGTCTCAATGACTGTTTCACTTTCGTCATATGACTTTGACGCGGCGCGCAACGCTTTCAAAAAACGCCAACGCAGATAAAGGCCGATACCGATAAAGATCGGCGCGAGGATAAGGAGAAGGCTTGCACTCACAAGAAACAATACAAACCCGGCAACCGCAATCGAGATGGAGACAAGCGCGATCATCCAGCCTGGCACGGGTTGGGTAACGAAACGGCCCCCCTGTATACGGCGGATGGTATCATAATCTTGTTGCATATGCCGTCGATTCCCGTGAAACATAAGTCTAAATAACCGTCCAAACATGGCAATTGAATGTCGATAGTCAATGCCGAAGGGACGGAATTCTATTGGGGTGGACTCAAGCACTCAAGGTTTTCGGGGCTTTTTGATGTTGCGTCTTCTGCTTTTTCGCCATGGTCGGGCAGTTCCGCATGATCAGGGGCCGGATATCTCCCGATCGCTCACCGCGACGGGCAGGCGAGAGAGTGATGAGATTGCGAAAGCTTTGCATGAAGGCGGGGTTTTGCCCGATCTGGTTTTGGTTTCACCCGCGATAAGAACGCGCGAAACTTGGGACAGTGCCAAAGGCTATTTCACGTCTTCCGAAGTCCGCTTTGAACGCGATCTCTATCTCGCGATTTCCGATACGATACTTTCCCTTATTCATGCGATTGAGGAGGGGCCAAAGACGGTAATGATCATTGGCCATAATCC
>CAWUMH010000266.1:0-1784 GCA_963923565.1 uncultured Alphaproteobacteria bacterium | reverse complement strand
AAAGCCTTGGCGCAGGAAGGCGCGCGGGTGGGGATCACCGTGAATGCGATTTGCCCAGGATACATCGCAACCGACATGGTGAAAGCGATTGATCCGGCAGTCGTTGAGAAAAACATTCTCCCTCATATCCCAGCGGGCCGCCTCGGCGAGCCTGATGAGATCGCACGCGCCGTTACGTTCCTCGCGGCCGATGATGCGGGATTCATTACCGGCTCCACGATTTCAGCGAATGGCGGTCAATATATGATTTGAGGCAGACCTTACTGTCTCAATGCATTATCGCGAATTTGGCGCACCGGGCGGAGCAAGGATTCGAGCACCGTCCGGCGACCGATCAAAATATCTACCTCTGCCAACATGCCTGGCGAGATCGGCTTGCCCGGGCCAAAATCTTTTGCTTCTGCTTCAAGTCTTACGCGGAAATAAGGCGTGCCGCGCTCGTCTTGAAGAGCGTCGGCTGAGATGTCGACAACCTTCCCCGCTAGTCCGCCATAGACGGAATAGTCATAAGCCGAAACTTTTACGACAGCCTTTTGACCGGGCCATATATCGCCGCGATCGCTCGGAGCTATGCGGGCCTCTACCGCAACGGCTGCATCGGCGGGCACAAGTTCGACAAGCGGTTCGCCGGATTTAACGACGCCGCCCACGGTCGTCACATGAAGTTTGTTCACAACGCCATCGATGGGCGCAACAACTTCAGATCTGAGACTTCTGTCCTTCAACGCAGAAATCGTTTCTTCAAGTTTTGCAATCTGGAGTTCTGTCTCCGAGCGTTCTTTGTCAGCATCAGACCGGAAACGGGATCGCGCTTCGCCCATGCGCCGATTGATTTCACTCATCGCCGCTTCGTCGCGCGGTATTTCATGAACAAGATCTGACAATTTTTGTTCAATTTGTTGGAGGGAGCGTTCGTTATCGATCAAATCATTGGCCGAGAATGCACCGGCAGCTGCGAGTCGACGCAGATTGGTTACACGTCGATTGACAAGATCGCGCTCGGTAATTGTGTTCGCCCAACGTGATTTTGCTTCCGCAAGGTCGAGAGATTTTTGCTTAAACTGATCTTCTAGAATTCCAATTTGCTCTGTCAGCGTTTGGCGCCGTCCGGTAAAGACCTCCCGCTCACGGTCAACAATTTTGGGAATTTCCGTCTCGAGATCCGTTGGGAATTCAACCATTTCAGCACCACCGACTTCCGCCGTCAATCGTATCATCTTCGCGCGTCGCGCTTTGATCTCAAGTTCAGCCTGAGCCAGCTCTGAGCGCGAGAAACTATTATCAATGCGAAGAAGTGGTTCACCCCTTGCAACTTTATCACCTTCACGAACAAGGATTTCCGTTAAGATACCGCCTTCAAAATGTTGAACAATCTGATTTTGAAGTTGAGGCACAATACGGCCCTGTCCTCGCGTCACGCGGTCAATTTCCGTCGTCGCTGCCCAACCCATCAAGACGACCACACTAACAGCCAGCACAATCACAAAGCCAAAGGTCGCACGACCCGCAATGCGTGTCGAATGCCGGGGATAGGGCAAAGAGATTGAAGGATCGCGGCGGGGCTTTTGAGCTGCAGGGCGGGGAATTTCAATCATAGAGTTTAATACACCTAAGATTCAACCTGAGATAAATGGATCGCATAAGATTCAAAGTTTAAACTTAAACAGAAAGAGAAAAATTGAATCGTTCAAAGTTTCTCTATCTTCACTTTTCATTGATATTACCTTGCGTAAATAGACTTTAAATGTGAAGAATTGTGAAACATAAAGCGGTTGGAGCTGAGA
>CAWUMH010000265.1:0-1800 GCA_963923565.1 uncultured Alphaproteobacteria bacterium | reverse complement strand
CCGCCATATATCAGCCGATCAAAGCCGAATACATTGATGACATGGTCGATATAGGGTTTTAACTGCGCGGGCGTCCAATGATCATGGTCGGCTTCTGTTGTTACGCCTGACAATTTGCAAACAACATTCGGCAGTGATGCTAATTCGCGCATATCGGTTTTCCACGGCTCCACCAAGCCGGCTTTAATGCCGGGCTTCGCAATATGGTCCATAATGAAAAATACATCCGGACAGGCACGCACATAGGCAATCGTATTTTTCAATTGATGATGAAAAATACAAAGATCAAAGGAGAGATTATATTTTGGCAGTAATTTTGTTGCGGCAATCACATCAGGCCGCAAAACAAATTCGGGGTCAGGTTGATTTTGAATTAAGCGTCGCACACCGCGGGCCACGTTAATGGAAGCAAGCTCGGCGATCTCCGCTTCAAGCGCCGCGCCTTTCTCAATCGGCAGACACGCGACACAGGCTTTCATGCGCGGATCACGATCGGCCAAAGACTGAACCCACCGCGCTTCCTTCATGTAATCGGGATGATCAACATCAACTTCGACAAAGACGGCGCTTTCAATGGTGTAAGGCTTCGCGGACGCCGCAAGATCATCAAGGGTCCAATCACGCGCGAGCTTCGGCGCGCCACTTGCCCATGAATATTTGAAGAGCTTTTGGTCCAGAAGATGGACATGCGTGTCGATTATCGGAAATGTGATCATAGCTTCTCCCTCCCGCGTTCTTATGAAGGGATTTTGACAAGAGGCCCCTTCACGCGCCACCCCAATTATCGAAGCGGCGCTGAGACGGAGACTATCAATTCGCTTGGGCGGACGGAACCCAGGGGACAGGTTCTTGGCCCGGGCTCACCCGATAAAATTGACCCGCGGTCACTTTTTGCCACGGGCCCTCGGCCCCATCAGGCCAAATCACCCTCATTTCTGCGGATGTCGCGGTGCCGAGACCAAAATGCCAGTAGCCGTTCTGTCCGCTCGCATGACCTCCTCCTGATGTGATCTCACGACGTTGCGTTCCTGAAGCCGTTTTGACCTCAATCCAAGCGCCTATCGCATCACGATTTGACGTCTCGGTCTCAAGACGAAGCGCGATGAAACTCCCAATTTCCGGCGAAACATTGCGCCAGATCTTTGCGTTTTCACGGCGATTAACAACAGCAAGATCCATTTTTCCGTCGAGATTGAAATCGGCAAGAATGGCACCGCGCGCGATTGCGAAACTCGCAATTCCAGACACGTCGCCCACTTCAACAAAATGCGCGTCAGGCTTTTGTAACAAAAGATTGCTCGGATCTTTTTGCGCAAAGTCAGGCATGCGATCCACATTGCCTTTCGCAATGAAGAGATCGGGCCGCCCGTCATTATTCACATCTTCAAACTGCGCGTGCCATGCCGTACTCGGTTTCAAATCATCGCCCATATAGGGTCGATAAGCGACAACACCCCGATCATAAGCAATATCGCGATAAGACGGTTGTGGCTTTTGGCCTTCTTGCGGTTGGCGCAAGACCTGCAATTTATTGTCGGACATGCTTGTTAGAAAATAAGACGGATAAAGCTCATCGGGGAAATTTGTCGATGCGATCCCCATGCCCCAAATTTTCAAAAATTTCCATCCTTCCGGATCAGTATAAAGACGCGGTTCCTGACCTCGCTCAATATGCCAGAGTTGTTCCTGACCGCCTTCATAATATTCGCGATCATTCGAAACGCGCAAAGATGGTGTGCCTGAGCGATTCCAATCCGTGAATAAAATCGACAAGGCGCAATAGCTCGGTGTCAGCGGAAT
>CAWUMH010000264.1:0-1828 GCA_963923565.1 uncultured Alphaproteobacteria bacterium | reverse complement strand
GCACGGCCATGCGGTGTCTTCCGCCAATGACTTGGCGCAATAATCAATTCGACAAAGGCAAACCAGGCCGCCGCGGTTTTCAAGAGCGAATAAGGGGCTTGTAAAAAATAGTCGCTTACAGTGACGCGGTAAGACCGATGACGCGCCGCGCGGTGAAGCATCAAAAAATTAAGAATCAGATGAAAAGAGAGAAGAACGGAAATTGCCGAAAGACCCGATCGGTTAAACATCAAACTCTGTAATCCCAACTCGGCAAATTCAACACATTCTGTTGCCACGATCACCAAGATTGGATGATAGAGTGATGTCACAAAAGATGTTGTTGCGACGAGGATGATGAGCAAACGCTCGATAAACGGCGGTTTTATACCTGCACGCCTTGTCTGCCCGAGATGAATGATCGACGTCTGCATCCATCCTTTGAACCAGCGCGTTCGCTGATGAAACCAGATTTTGAGATTATTGGGCGCTTCTTCAAATGTCGTGGACGGAAGCCACCGAGTCTCATACCCAAAGCGGCTGAGTCTTAAACCGAGATCGGCATCTTCGGTCACATTCCAAGGATCCCATCCTTGAACCGCAAGAAGCGCGCTGCGGCGCAGATGATTGGATGTTCCGCCCAACGGGATCGGCATGCGAAGGCGTGACATGCCCGGTAATATGACATCGAAAAGAATAGCATATTCATAGGAAAACATACGCGATAGCCAAGAATCATGGCGATTATAAATTGCCAGTGATGCTTGAACACATCCAACGCGCGGAGAGGCGCGCGCAAATGCTGTAGCTGCGCGCCTCAGCTGCAACGGATCGGGCATATCCTCAGCATCGAATACAACGATCAACTCACCTCGGGCATAGGCCTGACCAATAGCCAAGGCGCGCGGCTTTGTTTTCGGCAATCCTTCAGGGCAAATGATCGTTTCAAAATATGAAAAATGCGAAGATGACGCGATAGCATCGCGTGTCGTATCATCCTTCTCTTCGACGAGCAGAATGATTTGTAATTTGGAACGCGGATAGTCGATCTTGAGCATATGATCAAGAAGACGAGGTACAATCTCTGCTTCACGATGAAGCGGCAACAATATTGTGTAGTCGGGCAGCTCTGCATCAACCAAGAGTTCGTTGGCGCTCGATTCGTGCTTCAATGAGGAAACAACGGATTTGAATAACAAGGACGGTGCAACAAAAAGAGCCGATAAAAGATAAAGTCCTGCTGTCCAGAAATCAGATTTTACAAGGATACCCAATGTTAGACATGCAGGCAAAATAGCCATCAGCCCAATAAAGGATCGCAGCTTCAAACGTTCAGCCGAGAATTCTGGAAAAGCTTGCCCGAGGCGTTGAACGTCTTGATCCGCTTGCGTACGTCCAAATTGAGTAAGGATTGCGCGCCTGAAATTTGAAGGCGTAGTCAATATGATTGGTGGCGCTTTGTCGCCGGCAAAAATCCGCAACATCAAATCTTCAAAGAAATGCCCACGCGGTGCGGCGATCACAGAAGATTCACCAGTGGCATCTTCAAATCGTGCAACGCCTGAGGATAAGAGCAACTCGAAAGGATAGCCCTGCGTGAGGTGAAAGGGCCGATTGATAAAAGGGACATGGAGCGCTTGCGCTATACCGCGATAGAGCTCCACCTCTCCGATCAAGCCCCGCGACAAGAGAAAGGCATCAAGCGTCACCCTTTCGACGCGTGCAAGCGCAATTGCATCAGCAAGCGTTTCAACATCCATTTGAAAATAGCGTTGTAACATTGCTTGTAGATCAGGCGCGTTATTTTTACGGGGCGTCGCTTTTGTTTGCCCCTCTCCCGCGGAAACCT
>CAWUMH010000263.1:0-1836 GCA_963923565.1 uncultured Alphaproteobacteria bacterium | reverse complement strand
CACAATCATCACCACGATCATGATCACAATCATCATCCTGACCACGCGCATTCAAAAGCTGAGCCCGCAGGTCTTCAGCTCGGGTCCCTCGATTATGAAGATGCCCATGCCCGCGCGCATCGTCTTGATATCGAGAAACGCTTTGCCGGTCGTAAAGTCACAACTGGCCAGATTGTCATGTTCGGTCTTACGGGCGGGTTGATCCCTTGTCCCGCCTCCGTAACGGTCTTGCTCGTTTGCCTTCAATTAAAGCAAATCACCACGGGCGCTTTGCTCGTTTTATGTTTCAGCATTGGCCTTGCGGTAACAATGGTTGTAGTTGGGGCGGTTGCCGCCTTGGGCATGGACCGGGCGCAGAAGTCCTGGGACGGATTTGGCCGGCTTGCCGCTCGTGCGCCCTATTTTTCGAGCGCGTTGGTGATTCTAATCGGCCTTTATTCGCTCTGGCTCGGACTTAAAGGGTTGAGCGTTTAAACGGGTTCAGCGGCCGAGGTGCTCGATCGCGGGATCAAATTTATTGATTAAATTTTAAGCAGCTTGATTAAATATTCCCCAACGTCATCTATAGTAAACCAGCCTCGTTGGTTGAATGCGATATTGAAACATTATTTCTTCATTATCTGGGGAAATTTGACTCATATTTTATCGCCATTTTAAATTCGGGCCATTGCCTTTTGTCATCAAATCAGTTTTGTTGATGATGTTATTACGTTAGGTAATGTAGGGTTATGTGATGACTGAGAGTTACGTGAAGCCAAGTTCATTGATTTCAACCGACGTCGACGGCGATAGTGCGACTCAAGCCGCGCTAACAACGCCGGTGAGGCTTGTTGGCTCAATCAAATGGTTCGATGTTGCTAAAGGCTTCGGCTTTATCGTTCCCGATGGCGGCGGACCTGACGTTCTTTTGCATGTCACCTGCCTTCAGCGGGACGGGTTTCGTGTTGCTTATGAAGGCGCACGGCTTGATTTCGAAGCCGTTGCGGGACGCCGTGGCTGGCAGGTTTTGAGAATCTTGGCGATGGATCTTTCAACCGCTATCCATCCGGCGCAGATGCCGCCTGCACGTACTCATGTGAATGTTACCCCAGATAGCGGCTTTGTCCGCGTGCGGGTGAAATGGTTTAATCGTCTGCGCGGCTTTGGTTTCGCTTCCGAAGGCGAGGGCAAGCCTGATATTTTCCTCCATATGGAAGTCTTGCGGCGCTACGGCTTGGCCGATGTCAGGCCCGATCAGGAATTGCTGGTCCGGTTTGGCGAGGGGTCGAAGGGCCTTATGGCTGCCGAAGTGCGGCCGATTGACGGGCCTGTTCTTGATCACTGACTTATGATGCGTTGCATGTGAGCTATTGACCCTCAAATCGGAGAGGGGCAGAAGGCGGGCATGATCGCTCGTCTTCTGCATATTTTCTTTCTGCTCAGTCTCGTGGTTATCGGTCTGCTGCTCCCCTCGGCAGGCCATGCCGAGTCAACGCTCGAAAAAGTCATCATCGAAACCGCGTCCGGTGACGTCACATTCGATGTCGAAGTGATGCGGACGGAAGAAGAGCGGCAACGCGGTCTCATGGCGCGGGCCTATCTTCCGGAAATGCGCGGCATGTTGTTCGATTTCGGGCAACCGCAAGAGGTCCGCATGTGGATGAAAGACACACCTCTGCCGCTTGATATTATCTTTATTCGCGCCGACGGGACTATTGCGCGCATCACACGCGGCGAGCCTTTCTCAACACGCACATTGCCTTCCGGTGAACCGGTTTTGGGCGTGTTAGAAATCAATGGCGGTTTGTCCACACGCATGGGAATCAAAGAAGGCGCTCTTGTGCGGCATAAGCTCTT
>CAWUMH010000262.1:0-1874 GCA_963923565.1 uncultured Alphaproteobacteria bacterium | reverse complement strand
TTACGAATTGTTCCGCGCTTTGGGAGTTGTCGAAGAGGTGCGTATGCCGCTTGCGGTGGGCTCTTCACTCGCGATCATTGTACCCACGTCAATTCGGTCCTTCAGAGCGCATCTCCAAAAAGGCGCGGTTGATATAGATATTTTGAAAGCCTGGGCTGTGCCTGTAATTCTGGGCGTGATCGTCGGATCGCTTGTCGCCCGCGTGGCACCGCCCGCTTTATTCAAGACGCTTTTTGCCGGTATCGCGGCGTTCACAAGTTTCCGTTTGCTCTTTGCCAAAGACAATTGGGTATTAAAAAGCGATATGCCGCAAGGCCTTTGGCTGAAAGCCTATGGTCTTGTGATCGGACTCTTATCATCACTCATGGGCATTGGTGGCGGACAACTCTGCAATGTCTATATGATGCTCTATCGCCGTCCCATCCACCAAGCCGTCGCGACCTCATCCGGTCTTGGTGTTCTGATTTCGATTCCCGGCGCGCTTGGCTATATTTATGCCGGTTGGCCGAAGATGGACCTCTTGCCGCCTCTATCGCTTGGCTTCGTGTCTTTGATTGGCGTAGCGCTGTTTATCCCCACAAGCATGTTGGCCGTGCCTTACGGCGTCAAACTCGCGCATCGCTTGCCAAAGCGTAAACTTGAAGTCGCGTTTGGATGTTTCTTGCTGATCGTGGTCTTGCGCTTTTTATGGACAACGCTCGTTTGAGCGATTGCCGCGTTACTCAGCGTTGACGTTGACGAACGCGTTCGCGCGTGCGCCCACCGCGCGCTTCGCGACTCGTCATGCCTTTGAGACGCGCGGGGAATGTTTCCATCAATGAGCGACGCTCGTCTTCCGGCATAAAGGGCCATTGCGCAATTTCAGCGCCCGTGCGGCCGCAACCGATGCAATAGCCGGTCACCTGATCGATCACGCAGATTTTCACGCAAGGCGTCGAGACATTCATGGCGCGCTCCAGAGGCTCCTTATGCCACAGAGAGCGCGAGGAAGAACACAATCTCCGCGACCTGTTGTGTGGCACCCGCGACATCACCCGTCTGCCCGCCAATCTTGACCTGCGCCAGAACCATCATCGGAAAGGTGCTCGCAAATCCCAAAAGCAGACCCGCCGAAATGCCGCGCGGCGGAATATCGCCAAAAAACAGGATCAAAGCACCCAGACTCAAGACCGTCACCACGGCAATCGTCGTGACCACAACGCCCGGACGGCCAACACTTGCCGATTTTCCACCCGGACGCGCAGGCGGCAAAAAGACGAGCGGCAATATACCAGCAACACGCGACAAAGCGCCGCCGACAAGAAGCGCGACCGAAAGTGCCGTCACACCGTGATGCTCATAAAGCGCGGCGAGTGCAGTCGCCTTCAATCCCAAGGCTAAAATCAATGCCGCGACACCAAAGGCGCCGACGCGACTATCGGCCATAATCTCGAGACGCCGCTCAATCGTGTGACCGCCGAAGAATCCATCCGCCACATCGGCAAAACCATCTTCTGCCATCGCGCCTGTGACAATCACAATGGTCACAACAACAAGAAGTGCCAGTGGTAATGGTGACAGACCAATAAAAGCCGCCAATCCTGCGACGAGGATTGCCGGCACTGCCATAAGCGCGCCCGCAAGCGGAAGAATACGCGGCAGCGACGTAAAATCAGGCACGCGATGCGGATCGCCTTCAAAAGCGAAAGACGGCACCGGCAACCGCGAATAAAAACGCAACGCCGACAGCACTTCGTTGAGAAGCTTTGCGGGCAAGTTGTTAGGGCCGGATAACGAGGTGCTCATTGCATCGATCTTTTCACATCAAACCGGTTGATCGGCGCCATCATAATCAACACCAACGAGATAAAGTCCATCGGGTGGCGCAAGCGGCC
>CAWUMH010000261.1:0-1876 GCA_963923565.1 uncultured Alphaproteobacteria bacterium | reverse complement strand
GCGACAACACGGACTGTTGTCACATCATCATTGGCCGTTTTGTTGTTGGACCTTGTTTTGACCGTCATGATGTTCCGAGGATTGAACTGATGAACCGATCCAAATTTGACCTTGCGGTCGGCGCTTTTGTCGCACTTGGGATTTTCGCCTTACTGTTTCTGGCGCTCAAAGTCGGAAATTTGGCCGGCTTTGATACCGGCACGGCCTATGTGATCGAGGCTCGTTTCGACAATATCGGCGGGTTGAAGGTTCGTGCGCCCGTGAAGAGCGCCGGGGTTGTCGTCGGGCGTGTCGAGTCGATCAGTCTTGACGGCGAAACCTATGAGGCGGTCGCGCGGCTTCGAATTTCTTCTGCTTTCCGTTTCTCGAAAGACACAATTGCCACAATTCTGACGTCTGGTCTCTTGGGGGAGCAATATATTGGCTTGGAGTCAGGCGGGATTCCGGAGTATCTGGCTCAGGGTGACCGTGTCATGAAAACGCAGTCAGCTATGGTCCTCGAAAAGCTCATAAGTCAGTTCTTGTTCAATAAAGCGGCGGAGACGCCGGGGCAGACAAAGTAATGGCGTCTATTAGGCAGATAATTCTTGGTCTTACACTCGGGCTTTCGCTTGTGGTCGGCGCGCGCGCTGATGAGACTGTGCCTGCGCCGTATGATCCGCTTGAGAGCGTTAATCGCGCCACATTCGCACTGAACGATGTCGTTGATATGGTCATCATCAATCCGCTTGTGTCAGTGTGGAACGGTCTTCTGCCGCAGCCGGTGCGGCAGGGTGTGAGCAATGTCTTCGATAATCTCGATGATGTGTATGCGGGTCTCAATCATGCTTTGCAGGGCCGCGGTTCGCAGGCGGGTACTGATTTTGGTCGCGTAATCGTCAATACCACGGTCGGTATCGGTGGTATCTTCGATGTTGGGACCAAGCTTGGTCTTAAAAAATCCTATGGCGATTTTGGGCAGACCTTGGGCGTTTGGGGGTTCTCGACGGGCCCTTATATTGTTTTGCCGCTGCTCGGACCTTCAACCGTAAGGGAAACTGCAGGTCGTGGGGCACGCATTGTTACCGATGCGCGCAATCTTTTGCCGACCAACACCTATTATGCGCTTACGGGCACTGAATATTTGGCAACACGCGCTGATGCGAAAGCAAATGAAGGGCTTATTGCTGCCTCAAGCCTTGATCGCTATGTCTTCGTTCGTAACCTCTATTGGCAGCGACGCTTCAACCTCGTTCAAGAAGGTCGTAATGCGAAGGCGGGCTCATCTCAGCCCTGATTGGTTTTTTCAAAATGTCACAACTTATTCGTTCACTCGTTGTAGCAATTTTCGGATTGTCTTTTCTGGTGATGGCGGTCGGCGCGCGTGCCGATATAGTCCAGCCTGATGAACTCGTTCGCCGCTTGGCGTCCGAAGTGACGAATGCCGTCCGGAATGATCCCGAATTACAGAATCCGAATTCAACGAAGATTGCCGATATTGTTGGGCGCCTCATCGTTCCGCGTTTTGATTTCATGCGCATCACGCAATTTGCGATGGGCCGTAATTGGGCGAAAGCCACGCCGCAGGAACAAAAAGAAATTGTCGAACAATTCAGCCGCTTGCTGACACGGACTTATTCAAACGCGATTGCCTCACTTAAAGAACTTGATATCGAAGTGAAGGGCACAAAGGCTAATTCTAACGCCAATGACGTCACGGTCAAAACGCAAATGATCGGTCGCCCACAACCTGTTGCGATTGACTATAGTTTGATGAATAGCGCAGGCGGTTGGAAGGTTTACGATGTTACTGTTGAAGGCATTAGTCTCATTGCGGCCTATCGTGATGAATTTGGATCACTCGTGTCATCTTCGGGCATTTCCGGACTTATTGATG
>CAWUMH010000260.1:0-1877 GCA_963923565.1 uncultured Alphaproteobacteria bacterium | reverse complement strand
AAACATAAGGGCCATCTTGCGGTATCACGCGGAATGATTGCGCTCGGCGCAGGTGATGCTGCAATCGCGCGCCGAAGCGCCGATGAGGCGCGGCGTCTTCTTGGTGCGGAGCCTTTGACGCTCTTGTTGTCCGCGCAATCGGCACAGCTTGATGGTATTCGCAATAAAGCGGATCGTGCTTTTGAAGAAATGCTATCTAATCCCGAGACGCGGCTTTTGGGACTGCGGGGCCTCTTTATCGAGGCACAACGCGCGGGCGATATGATCAATGCGATTCGTCATGCCGATGAAGCGCTATCCTTCTCATCAAAAGCGACATGGGCCACTGAAGCGCTGATTGACTATTTTGTTTCTGAGAATGAATTCGACAAAGCCCTGATAGCGCTTGATCGGGGACGTTCGGGATTTGAAAAAGCAAAGGCCAAGCGCATACGCGCCGTCATTTTGACCGCGCGCGCTTTGGTACATGAAAATCATGATCCTGATGGCGCATTGAATTCTGCCCAAGAAGCCGCGAAGCTCGCAAGCGATCTTGTGCCGGCTCAAATTATTCTCGGTCGTTTGTTGGCGCGGCGTAATGATATCCGAAAGGCCTCCCGTGTTTTGGAAGCCGCTTGGCGTTTAACGCCTCATCCTGAAATTGCAGACGCCTATCTTGCCGTGCGTTCGGGCGATGCGGCACGCGAGAGATTGCAACGCGCGCGCAAATTGCAAAGTCTTCACGCCGAGCATGGTGAGAGCCGCATGATCATGGCGCGCGCTGCACTCGATGCCCGTGAGTTTGATCTTGCACGTGAAACTCTCAAACCTCTTCTTGATAATAATCCTTCAATGCGTGTCTGTCTTTTGATGGCGGAGCTTGAAGAGCTTGATCAAAGCCACAAAGGATTGACGCGCGAATGGCTCCAACGCGCGGCAAGAGCGCCGCGCGATTATGCGTGGGTCGGTGATGGCGTTGTTCTGGATCACTGGTTGCCTTTGTCGCCGGTGAGTGGGAAGTTTGACGAAGTAAAATGGACTAAAACTCCCGAAAGCGCATCGCATGATCGCTTAGCGCATATTTTGACAACGGCTCTCGATGCACTGGAACAGAGTGCACCCCTTTCTGAGTCGCGTCCTACTTTGTCTGCGCGATCTTTCCTCGAGACACTTAATGAGGCCGACAACACCGAAGAGCGCCCGGCAAGAAAATCGCGTTCATCACGGGGACCTGTGATTTTTCCGCTGGCACATTCGCCCGATGATCCCGGCCTTGTTCCTGATAAGGACTAGGACAGCAAAGGATCTGGCGATCAACTCTGCCCGTGCTGCATAGCTAAAAATCCATTCTCTAACTATAAGCAAAAAATGTCCGACAGCGTCCCCCTCCATCCTGACTCCAAAGAAAAATCGGGATCCTCACTTGTAGCCGGTTATGTCGCGGCTCTGACCACTGTAGCGATTTGGTCGGGCTTTATGGTGATCTCGCGCTTTGGTGGTAAATCGGCGCTGACCGGCTGGGACATCGCCGCATTGCGCTTAGGATTCGGGTCGCTATTCTTACTGCCTTTTTCTTTCGATATTCCGAAATCAGCATGGCGTGATGCGCGCTTGTGGGCACTCGCGATGACAGGCGGTGCCGGTTTTATGATTTTGATTTATTCAGCTTTGAAACTAGCGCCCGCTGCGCATGGCGGAATTCTTTCGCCGGGCACACAGCCCTTCATCGTTACGCTTGCAGCCTTTTTCATTATGGGTGTGCGGCCCGAACGCGCGCGCGTGATCGCGCTGCTTCCCATTGCGCTTGGTGTGGTTGTCGTTGCTGGTCCCGGCTTTTTCGCGGCGGATATTGATGCCAGTATTCTAATCGGCGATGCGTTACTCTTACTCGCCTCGGT
>CAWUMH010000259.1:0-1883 GCA_963923565.1 uncultured Alphaproteobacteria bacterium | reverse complement strand
AAGGGCTATGCGCTCGGCATAGCGACCAATGATGCCGAAGCGGCGGCCTTCCAGCAGGCGGATCTGTTGGGCCTCACACCGCATCTCGACTTCATTGTGGGCCATGACTCAGGCCATGGTCGCAAACCCGACCCGGGCATGGTGCAAGCCTTTGCAGAAAAGACGGGCCATGATGTCGCTCAGGTCGCGCTTATTGGGGATTCCACGCATGATCTTCATGCCGCACGCGCGGCAGGTGCGGTGGCCATAGCGGTTTTAAGCGGCCCGGCGACAAGAGAGGACCTCGCCGACCATGCCGATCATATCATTGATACGATTGACGATCTGCCGGCGCTCCTCACGCTGATCTGACCCTGCGACCAAGATCGCACTTCCCTTCAGTCCCCGCTTCTCTATTCTGGCACCTCATGTCGGGCGCCGGGGAAGCGTCGCCGTGAACAAAACCAAGGGGAGAAACGCATGCTTGGTCTCATGCAAGACTGGCCGCTGCTCATTCACCGCGTGATTGATTACGCCGCGACGCAGCATCCGCATCGCGCGGTTATCTCGCGCGCGGTTGAAGGGCCGATACGCCGCTCGACCTATCGCGATGTCAGATTACGCGCGCTGAAACTCGCCCAACGTCTTGCGCGTGATGGCGTCAAGCTTGGTGATCGTATCGGCACACTCGCTTGGAACACGGATCGTCATCTCGAAAGCTGGTATGGCATCACAGGCATCGGCGCGATTTATCATACGCTCAATCCGCGCCTCTTTGAAGATCAATTGATCTACATCGCCAATCATGCTGGCGATAAAATGATTTTTCTCGATCTCACTTTTGTGGGTTTGGCCGAAAAACTTGCGCCGCATCTCTCAACGGTCGAACGCTATGTGATCTTTACCGATGCCGCGCATATGCCGCAAACAACGCTTAAAAATGCGGTCGCTTATGAAGATTTTATCAATGAAGTCGATGGCGATTTTCAGTGGATGAGTTTTGATGAGAATACCGCCGCCGGCATGTGCTACACGTCCGGCACAACAGGTCACCCGAAAGGTGTTGTCTATTCCCATCGCTCGAACCTCTTGCATGCGATGTCGGTGATGATGCCGGATTCACTTTGTCTTTCATCGCGCGACACCGTGATGCCGGTGGTTCCGCTCTTTCATGCGAATTCGTGGTCGCTCGCTTTTTCCGCACCCATGGCAGGATCAACACTCGTGATGCCCGGCGCGAAACTTGATGGTGAATCGGTTTTCAACATTATTGAAGATGAAGCGGTAACTGTAACAGCGGCCGTACCGACTGTGTGGTTGGGCTTGCTTCACTATCTTGAATCAAGCGGCAAGACGCTGACAAAATTGAAACGTGTGGCAATTGGCGGCTCGGCCTGCCCGCGTGCGGTGACTGAAGCCTTCGAGAAAAAATATGGCGTTGAAGTCATCCATGCATGGGGCATGACGGAGATGAGTCCGATCGGTTCCTTCTGCACATTGAAGCCGGAAGTGACAGGGCTTGAAGTTGAAGCGCTCTATGATTTGAAACAGAAGCAGGGCTTCGCGCAATTCACGGTTGAAATGAAAATCACCGATGATGACGGCAAAAACCTGCCGTGGGATGGCAAAACTTTTGGCCGCCTCAAAGTGCGCGGCCCTGCGGTGTCAAAAGCCTATTACGGCATTGAGGATAATATTCTCGATGAGGAAGGCTATTTCGATACAGGCGATGTCGCGACCATTGATGAACATGGCTATATGAACATCACGGATCGCGCGAAAGATGTGATCAAATCCGGCGGCGAATGGATTTCATCTATCGATCTTGAAAATATAGCAGTCGGTCATCCGGATGTTGCGGAAGCCGCCGTCATCGGCATTGCGCATGAGAAATGGGGCGAGCG
>CAWUMH010000258.1:0-1902 GCA_963923565.1 uncultured Alphaproteobacteria bacterium | reverse complement strand
GAGCGTTGATCTCAATTTATTGCGCGCCCGCATCGGCATGGTGTTTCAGAAGCCAACGCCTTTTCCGATGACGATTTATGATAATATCGCTTTCGGATTAAAGCTTTATGAGTCCCTCTCCAAGTCGGAGCTTGATGGCCGCGTTGAAGACGCATTGAAGCGCGCTGCATTATGGAATGAAGTAAAAGATAAGCTCAATGCGAATGGCTTAAGTCTCTCGGGCGGTCAGCAGCAACGTCTTTGTATTGCGAGAACTGTAGCCATTAAGCCGGAAGTCATTCTCTTCGATGAGCCCTGCTCAGCGCTTGATCCAATCTCGACGGCGAAGATCGAAGAATTAATTGATGAGTTGAAGCACGACTACACCATCGCCATTGTCACTCATAATATGCAACAGGCCGCGCGTGTATCCGAGCACACGGCCTTTATGTATCTTGGCGAATTGGTCGAATTCGATGAGACCTCGAAAATTTTCACAGCGCCTCGCGATTCAAAGACGCAAGACTACATTACCGGCCGTTTCGGCTGATGATACTTTAAGGAATTGGAGATAAGCCATGGTCGATCATACCGTACGCGCCTATGACGATGAATTGATGGAGATTGGTCGTAAGATCTCCGAGATGGGGGGTATCGCCGAAACCATGCTCACCAATGCGATAGACGCTTTGGTGAAAGGCGATACCGAACTCGCGCAACGTGTCATCGCGACCGATCCGAAGCTAGATGCGCTCGAGCGCGAGATCGAAGAAAAGGCCGTGCTAACAATTGCTCGTCGCCAGCCGATGGCGATTGATCTCCGTGCGCTTGTGTCGGCCATCCGGATTGCGTCTGATATTGAACGCATTGGCGACCTTGCAAAGAATGTCGGCAAGCGTGTTGTCGCTATGGATGGGCAATTTGCACCACAGAAAATTGTCGGCGGTGTCGTGCATATCAGTGATCTTGCACTTGAGCGTCTTCATCGTGTGTTGGGCGCTTATGCGCAACGCGATGTGAATGCGGCTCTTGACGTGTGGCAGCATGATGAAGAAATCGATCAGCTCTATAATTCTCTCTTTCGTGAATTGTTGACCTATATGATGGAAGATCCACGCAATATTGGATTCTGCACGCATCTTCTTTTCTCAAGCAAGAATATCGAGCGCATCGGCGATCACGCGACGAATATCGCGGAGACAATTCATTACCTTGTGAAAGGCGAAGCGATCACCGCGGACCGTCCACGCGTTTCAGGTGCCTATGAGCCTTTGAGTTTAGGTTGATCGGTTAATCGTTGTTTCGGAATGAGTAAATGACAACAAGTCCGCGCATTCTTATCGTTGAAGACGAAGAACCGCTTTCACTTCTGTTGCGTTACAATCTTGAATCCGAAGGCTATGCTGTCGAGTCCGCCATGCGTGGTGATGATGCGGAATTGATGCTTAAAGAGCATATTCCCGATCTCGTTTTGCTCGATTGGATGTTGCCGGGGCTTTCCGGCATCGAATTGTGCCGTCGATTGCGGCAGCGGCCCGATACGAAGAATCTGCCGATCATTCTGTTGACTGCCCGTGGCGAGGAAGATGAGCGCGTGCGTGGGCTGGCGACAGGCGCCGATGATTATGTCGTCAAACCCTTTTCAGTGCCGGAACTCTTGGCGCGTGTCGGTGCTTTGTTGCGTCGCGTCTCACCCAATCGCGTGGCAGCATCTTTGGAGGCGGGGGATCTTCATCTTGATCGTTCCAGTCATCGCGTGAGACGTGGTGGGCGCGAATTACATTTGGGGCCGACCGAATTTCGCCTTTTGGAATTTTTGATGGAGCGTCCTGGACGCGTGTTCTCCCGCGCGCAGCTGCTTGATCATGTCTGGGGTATGGATTCAGAAATCGATGAACGCACAGTCGACGTTCATGTCGGACG
>CAWUMH010000257.1:0-1914 GCA_963923565.1 uncultured Alphaproteobacteria bacterium | reverse complement strand
GAGTTTTTGCTCATTCATGCGGAAAGACGTTCCGCAAGCCACACAGCAAAATCATAATTTGGTCGCTCAAGATGGGAGAGATGGCCGGGCTTCCCCGCTGATGAGCAGAGGCCGCGATAAACACGTTCGGTGCAGCCTTTATCCTCGACATTGACCTCATCGAGAAGTGTTTTCAATTGATTGAAATGCTTTTCGGTGTCGGCATCATTCAGAAAATCAGGCGACATGCCGCCGCCGAAATGGACTTGTACTTTCGAAGCGCCAAGAGGCTGCAAGGACAGATACCAGAAATAGCCCGGCGTGAGTGTAATCAATAATGTTGGATAAAGCGCGAGAAGATAAGTCATACGGCGACGCTCGCCGACAAGCCGCGTATTTTTCGGATGTGCCACGCCGATTGTAAAAGACGGATCTTTCAAGATTGTATGATAATTGAAATTCTTCTCGCCGGGTGGGCAAATCATTTCATCAAGTTTCGAAAGCCCGCCGATTGTGCCTGCGTGACATACCGGCAAATGATAGCTCTCCATGAAATTTTCGGCGAGCACTTTCCAATTTGTGTTCCATTCAAAAGTTTCACTGAACGCCTCGCGATAGCTGTCCAGGTCATAATCGGCAATCATCGCTTCGACATCATGAAATTCTTCAGCAACCGGACGCGCATCTTTGTTGAGAGACACCATCACCCAGCCAAGCCATTCTTCGCAGCGATATTGGGGCAGGCGATAATCGCTTACTTTAAAATCGCTATTCTGCTTCATCGCGGGCGCGCCACGTAGACAGCCATCTGTGTTGTAACTCCAGCCATGATAGGGGCAAGTGATCACCCGTTTATTGCCGCGCCCTTCAAGCATGGTCGACATGCGGTGGAGGCATACATTCGACATCGCACGCAATGTGCCGTCCTGATCGCGCATGACGATGACAGGTTCGCCCGCAATTGTGAGAGTCACATAATCGCCCGGCTTTTCCAGCGTCGAGGAGCGACCGACACAAATCCACTCGCGGGCGAAAATTTTGCGTGTCTCAAGATCTGCCAAAGCCTCGGAAGTATAAACGCTTTTCGGCATGGCCCGGGCTTTTTCGAAGACCGTGCTGACATTGGCTACAAGCTCGGCAACGGCGGATTGGGCCTCTTGGGCGAATGACATCAAACTCTCCTCGGACGGAACGCTAACGAGGCTGAATCTTGTCGGCAAATTGGTTCGCGGGCAAGTTTTTGTTTCGCATAGCTGTCCGTGCCCCCGGTTGACTTTTACGGCCGCACATCTTCGCTTAGAGAAGTCCTTTGTTGGGGTGGTGAGGGAAATTGGGAATGGCTGCCGAACAAATTCACACCGTGGTGATTGGGGCCGGTCAGGCCGGTCTTGCGGCCAGTGCCCATCTATCCGAGCGGGGCGTTGCCCATGTGGTCCTTGAGCGTCATCGGATCGCCGAGAGATGGCGTTCAGAGCGTTGGGATTCGCTGGTTGCCAATGGTCCGGCTTGGCATGATCGGTTTCCCGTCATGACCTTTGATCAGATTGATCCTGATGGTTTCGCAACGCGCGATATGATCGTCGATTATTTCGAAAATTTTGCTAAGAAATTTGCCGCGCCTGTTCGGTGTGGTGTCGATGTGACAAGTGTCACACGTTTGGCAGATGCAAACTCATATTTGATTGAGACGTCACAAGGATCAATTGAAGCGAAGAATATCATTGTCGCCACGGGGCCGTTTCAAAAGCCTATCATTCCTACAGTTATTCCCGAAGGCGCGGGGTTTCATCAGATGCATTCGTCGCGCTATCGCAATCCGGCACAATTGCCGGAAGGCGGTGTGCTTGTTGTGGGTGCAGGCTCTTCAGGCTCACAAATTGCTGATGAATTGTTACGCGCGGGTCGCAAAGTCTTTTTATCGATCGGTCCGCATGA
>CAWUMH010000256.1:0-1926 GCA_963923565.1 uncultured Alphaproteobacteria bacterium | reverse complement strand
GCCCTTCACGGCGCGTCTATCCATTTCGATTATGTGCGCGGTTATCCCGTTACCCGCAATCATGAGCGTGAAACAGCCTATGCGCTTGAGTCCGCGCAACGCACCGCAGGTGAGGGGCGTGTTAATCAGGCGATTGCGCCTATGATGGGTGCAGAAGATTTTTCTTACATGCTTGACGAGCGACCAGGATGTTTCATCTTCATCGGCAATGGCCCATCAGCGGGTCTTCATCATCCCGATTATGATTTTAACGATGCGGCCATTCCGCATGGTGTGTCTTATTGGGCAGATCTGGTAGAGACACGGTTAGCGAGATAGTTTTTTGTTTTGACGCATTTTGTTTTGATTAACCGGTATCCACTTAATCGCAAAATGCTATTGTGGAGATTCTAGCTCTTCTCTGAGCATTTCGAGTTCAAGCCATTGCGTTTCACTGCGTTGGCGTTCCTCTTCCGCGCGTGTCAAAAGTTCGCTTGCTTTATCAAAGCGCGCGCGGTCGCGCGTATAGAGTTCGGGATCAGCGAGAACCGCTTTCAATTTTTCAATGTCGCGACCCAGTGCCTCAATACGTTCGGGTAGCATTTCAAGCAGACGTTTTTCATTGAATGACAATTTGCGTTTTTCGCTGACCGCAGCGCTGTCACGCGAAGAAGGTGTTTCGCGTGTTTTCTGCGGCGCTTTTGAGGCGTCGATTGTGCGGGCGTCAACGCCGCGGCCGCGCTGCGCAACCATATCGGAATAGCCACCCGCATAATCAAGCCAAACGCCGTCACCTTCTGCCACGATGATGGCGGTTGCGACGCGATCAAGAAAATCGCGGTCATGGCTCACGACAATCAGCGTACCTTGATAATCGGCGAGCATCTCTTCGAGAAGATCAAGCGTTTCGAGATCAAGATCATTGGTGGGCTCATCAAGCACCAAGAGATTGGACGGATTAGCGAGGGCAAGAGCAAGTAGAAGCCGCGCGCGTTCACCGCCTGAAAGCGTACCCACAGGTGTGCGCGCCTGCTCAGGCGAGAAGAGAAAATCTTTCATATAAGAGACGACATGGCGATTTTCGCCATTCACAACGATGCGATCTCCAGAGCCGCCTGACAGCGTATCTGCAAGCGACATTGTCGGATCAAGACTATCGCGCTTTTGTTCGAGCGTCGTCATCGCGAGATTGGTGCCGCGCCGCACACGCCCTTGGTCGGGTTCAAGTTTGCCCATGAGCATATTAAGAAGCGTTGTTTTTCCCGCGCCATTCGCACCCACAAGACCGATGCGGTCGCCGCGCAAGATGCGCGTTGAAAAGTCTTTAACGATGATCTTTTCACCAAAACTCAGTGAAATTTTTTCGGCTTCAATCACTTGTGTACCGGAGAGATCGGCATCCGTCGCTTCAAGTTTCACGCCGCCTTGCGGTCCGCGTGCCTCGCGACGTTTTTGTCTTAATGCGGCGAGATCAGCCATGCGGCGTACATTGCGTTTGCGCCGCGCGGTGACGCCATATCGCACCCAATGTTCTTCTCGCACGATTTGACGGTCGAGCTTGTGTCGTTCGCGCTCTTCCTCTTCCAGCACCGTGTCGCGCCAGGCTTCAAAATCGCCAAAGCCTTTTTCGAGACGGCGCGTCACACCGCGATCAAGCCACACGGTTGCGCGCGAAAGATTCTCAAGAAAGCGCCGATCATGGCTGATGAGAACGAGTGCCGATTTGAGGCTTTTCAATTCGCTTTCGAGCCATTCGATGGCGGGAAGATCGAGATGATTGGTGGGCTCATCAAGCATCAGAATATTTGGTTCAGGCGCGAGTACGCGCGCAAGTGCCGCGCGCCGCGCTTCACCACCGGAGAGGGTTTTTGGATTTTCATCACCCGTAAGTCCCAGCGCTTCAAGAAGATAGCGCGCGCGATAGACATCATCTCCCGGAGTCAAACC
>CAWUMH010000255.1:0-1938 GCA_963923565.1 uncultured Alphaproteobacteria bacterium | reverse complement strand
TCGCCAACAGGCATTACCCCGATTACTTTCACACCAATATGGCATTTTACTTTTACGCGGTATTTTGATTGCTTTAGGAAATTTGTTTTTCATGCTCGCGGCCGCGACCATTCCACTGGCTGATGGTGTCGCGCTCTTTTTCACGATGCCCTTTTTTGTGGCCGGTCTCGTGCCTTTTATGATCGGCGAGAGAGTGCCTCTCATTCGATGGGTCACGATCATCATCGGCTTTGCGGGCGTGCTGGTTATGACGAGACCGGGAACAGCCATGTTTCAAAAAGAAGCAATCCTCGCCATTCTTTGCGCATTCTTCTATGGCATGGGGCAAGTGTTCACGCGCCGGATTGATCCCTCATTGCCCACAGCGGTAACGGCGCTCTGGCAAGGGGGCGTATATTCAATTTTCTACCTGACCTTGGCGCTCATTTTTGGCTTTGGTCTTGTTGCGCCCTCAGGCAATGCCAGTCTCGATTTCTTGACACGCGCGTGGCTTTTACCGAGCCTTCCAGATTTCGGATTAATGCTTCTCGCTGCACTCTTATCCTGTTTTCAGATTCCCTTGCAGGTCGCTGGCTATCGATATGCCGAGAGTTCTTTTGTCGCGCCCTTCGAATATACGGCGATGATATGGGCGGTGCTCTATGGCATCTTCATCTTTGGCGATATTCCCGATAATGCGACCATTATCGGCGCATCGATCGTTGCGGCAGCCGGACTTGTGATGCTGCGCTTTGACCGAAAGAAAATCTGATTATTTTTTCTTTTGAGGCTGTGGTTTTTCAATCAACGCCACAAGATCTCGCAAAAGCGAGATCACGCCTTTCATCCGATCGTCCTCGCCTTCGAAGTCGCCGGTAAAGACAATGCGCATATCGGGTCGAACTTTAGCGAGTGACCCTTGTGACGTGACATAGCGGATCAACTCATCCGGCCGCGCAAAGCTATTGTCGCGGAACGATATGATAATGCCGCGCGGACCCGCTTCCACTTTTTCAACATTCGCCGTGAGACACATGGCCTTGATGCCGACAATCGACAGAAGTTGACGCACCTCATGAGGCAAAGGCCCGAAGCGATCCGCGAGCTCGACACCGAAAGCTTCAATGTCTGAATCGCTTTCGAGCCCTGAAAGCCGCTTGTAAAGCTGCATCCGCAAAGTGAGATCCGGCACATAGGATTCAGGGATCATCACAGGCGCGCCAATCGCAATCGTTGGCGACCAACCTCCCATCGTGATGTCCTCGTCGGTTACCCCTGCCTTTAACTGCGCAACAGCTTCCTCAAGCATTTGCTGATAAAGCTCGTAACCCACTTCCTTGATATGACCGGATTGCTCATCACCAAGAAGATTTCCAGCTCCGCGAATATCAAGATCATGCGACGCCAATTCAAAACCCGCACCCAAGCGATCAAGTGATTGCAACACTTTTAGGCGACGCTCTGCTTGCGGTGTCAGCACCCGATTGGCAGGCACAGTGAAGAGCGCATATGCGCGTGTCTTACCGCGTCCGACACGGCCACGTAATTGATAAAGCGCTGCAAGACCAAACATATCGGCACGGTGAACAATCAAAGTATTAGCGCGTGGAATATCGAGACCCGATTCAACAATCGAAGTTGAAAGAAGAATATCATAACTGCCATCATAGAAAGCGGTCATGACGCTTTCGAGTTCACCAGCGGCCATCTGGCCATGCGCGATACCGATCTTCGCCTCGGGCACTTCAGCGGTGAGGAATGTTTTAACCTCATCAAGATCTTCAATGCGCGGGCATACATAGAAGGCCTGTCCGCCGCGATACCGTTCGCGCAACAAGGCTTCACGGATCATTAAAGGATCAAAAGGCGTAATGAAGGTCCGAACCGCAAGCCGATCAACCGGTGGAGTTGCAATAATTGATAGATCGCGAACGCCTGTTAGCGCCAATTGGAGCGTTC
>CAWUMH010000254.1:0-1941 GCA_963923565.1 uncultured Alphaproteobacteria bacterium | reverse complement strand
CGGTTGCATTGCCTGGGCTTTTCTTCTATTGAACCGCCTTCGATCGCCCGGCCGGTAAGGGCTGCCGTGGCGGTCATTTTCGCTCATAACGAGACGAACAGCGCGGAAACGCACTGCATTTTTTTAAAATCGGCGAAGATATTCGCCGGATGGAGAGCAAAATGCCCAAGATGAAGACCAAATCGGCCGCCAAAAAGCGGTTCAAAGTGACCGGATCGGGCAAAGTCGTCTATGCCCAAGCCGGTAAACGCCATGGCATGATCAAGCGCACGAACAAGCAGATCCGTAATCTGCGTGGCACCAATGTGCTGTTCGAGACTGACGGCTACAACGTCAAGAAATACTTCCTGCCCAACGGCTGATCGCCAGGGCTTTTGTATTTTCGCTTCATTCATTCCTAAAGGAGATCAGCCATGGCACGCGTCAAACGGGGTGTAACAGCCCACGCCAAACACAAGAAAACCTACAAGGCCGCTAAAGGATTTTACGGCCGCCGCAAAAACACGATCCGCGCCGCAAAGGCCGCTGTTGATCGTGCGATGCAATATGCAACGCGCGACCGTCGCGCCAAGAAGCGCACAATCCGCGCGCTCTGGATTCAGCGCTTGAACGCCGCTGTGCGTGAGCACGGCCTTGTCTATTCGCGCTTCATTGACGGCCTCAACAAGGCTGGCATTTCGGTTGACCGTAAGGTTCTCTCCGATCTCGCCATCACCGAGCCAGCGGCATTCGCTGCGCTTGTCGCGAAGGCCAAAGCGGCATTGCCGGCGGCTGCCTGATCAAGCAACGCTCCGACATCATCGTCGAACCGCTTCAAGGCCCGCGAGTCTAATCGCGGGCTTTTTTCTTAACTCATTCGGAATACGCTCATGACCGATCTTTCTGCGCTCGAAGCCGATCTTTCGAAAGCCATTGCTGCCGCAACAGACGAAGCCTCTCTCGAAGCCGTGCGTGTGGCAGCGCTTGGGAAATCGGGATCAATTTCTGGGTTACTCAAAACGCTCGGTGCGATGACACCTGATGAGCGCAAAGAAAAAGGCCCGCTGATCAACGGGCTTCGCGATCGGATCACGGAAGCACTCACAACAAAACGCGACGCGCTGAAATCAGCCGCGCTCGATGCCCGTCTGCAAAGCGAGCGCGTTGATGTAACGCTACCTTTGCCGCAAAGCCCGGCTGCACGCGGACGTATTCATCCGATCAGCCAAGTGATTGATGAACTCACAACAATCTTTGCCGATATGGGTTTTTCGGTTGCTGAAGGCTCCGATATCGAAACAGATTTTTTCAATTTCACGGCACTCAATTTTCCGGTCGGTCATCCGGCGCGTGAAATGCACGATACATTCTTTTTCAATCCGGACGAGAAGGGCGAACGCAAACTTTTACGTACGCATACAAGCCCCGTTCAAATTCACACCATGATGAGTGTGAAGCCACCAATCCGCGTGATCATTCCGGGCCGCACCTATCGCTGCGATTCGGACCAAACCCATACGCCGATGTTCCATCAGGTCGAAGGTCTTGTGATCGATAAGGGATCGCATCTCGGCCATTTGAAATGGATCTTGGCTGAATTCTGCAAGAGCTTCTTCGAAGTCGATGATGTGAAGATGCGTTTCCGTCCAAGCTTCTTTCCGTTCACGGAACCTTCTGTGGAAGTCGATATTCAATGCTCGCGCAAAGGCGGTGAAATCCGCTTTGGCGAAGGTGAAGACTGGCTTGAAATTTTGGGTTGCGGCATGGTGCATCCGAATGTCATCCGCAATTGCGGCCTCGATCCGGATGAATATCAAGGTTTTGCCTGGGGCATGGGAATCGATCGCATCGCCATGCTGAAATATGGCATGCCGGATCTTCGTCCCTTCTTCGAAGCGGATATGCGCTGGCTCTCGCATTACGGCTTCCGCCCGCTTGATCTGCCGACTTTGGCAGGCGGCT
>CAWUMH010000253.1:0-1952 GCA_963923565.1 uncultured Alphaproteobacteria bacterium | reverse complement strand
AGGCTTTCCGCAAGAATCTCCCCGAGGGCGAGGAATTCGGTTTCCTGCCAAAGCCATTTTCACTCAAGCAGCTGATTGAGACGGTCAAGAACTCCGTCGGCTAACGCGCTGATTTAACAAAGCTTTCACCATAAGAGGGTGTTTTTTCTGATGAGAACAAAAAAAGAACTTGAGCTTTAGAACAAAACGTGATCAAAAATCTTATGCCGTGTCATTGAGACTCGGAATCGCCTCTGCCATAAGGATCACACGCCATGTCGCAAGCTGCACTTCGGGTCGTTGAAGGACAATCAATGGATAAGTCAAAGGCGCTCGACGCCGCTCTCTCTCAAATCGAACGGGCCTTTGGTAAGGGCTCCATCATGCGGCTCGGCAAGAATGATCAGCCGGTTGAGATCGAAACCGTGCCCACGGGCTCTTTGAGCCTTGATATCGCGCTCGGCGTTGGCGGTTTGCCGCGCGGTCGCGTCATTGAAATTTACGGTCCGGAATCATCGGGTAAGACGACGCTCGCCCTTCACACGGTGGCGGAAGCGCAGAAGCTCGGTGGCGTTTGCGCCTTTATCGATGCTGAACATGCGCTCGATACGATCTATGCCCGCAAGCTCGGCGTGAATCTTGAGGATCTCCTGATTTCTCAGCCCGACACCGGCGAACAGGCTCTTGAGATCTGCGACACGCTCGTGCGTTCGGGCGCGGTGGATGTGCTGGTCGTTGACTCGGTCGCAGCTCTCGTGCCGCGCGCTGAAATCGAAGGCGAAATGGGCGATGTACAACCCGGCCTTCAAGCCCGCTTGATGAGCCAAGCGCTTCGCAAGCTCACGGCCTCGATCTCTCGTTCAAATTGCATGGTCATCTTCATCAACCAGATCCGCATGAAGATCGGCGTGATGTATGGTTCGCCTGAAACGACAACCGGTGGTAACGCGTTGAAATTCTACGCCTCCGTCCGCCTCGATATCCGCCGCATCGGTTCGATCAAGGACAAGGAAGAGGTCATCGGCAATACGACGCGCGTGAAGGTGGTGAAGAACAAGGTCGCACCGCCCTTCAAGCAGGTCGAATTCGACATCATGTATGGTGAGGGTGTTTCGAAGACTGGGGAACTTATTGATCTCGGCGTCAAAGCCGGCATTGTTGAGAAGTCGGGTGCTTGGTTCTCCTATGACAGCCAGCGCTTGGGTCAGGGCCGCGAAAACGCCAAGGCTTTCCTAAAAGCCAATCCGGAGACAGCCAATAAAATCGAAACCCAGCTTCGCCAGAATTCGGGCATCTTGGCCGAACAAATCCTCGAAGCGGTCTCTCCGTCAGCGGAGGATCTCGACGAAGGCGAGGCATGATCTCGATCTGACCTTCTAATACTCTCTTTTTAGAAAACGCGTGGGGCTCGGAGGGATCCCCGCGCGTTTTTTTGCGTTGTACTCCTGAACGTCAAAGAATTGTCTGTGAAAACGCGTCTCCATGAGGCTTCTTCTCGACAGGCTGCGTCTTCGTCACTAAAACCGTCTCCGAAAAGGGGTCCGGCCTTATGGTCGGGCGCCGACCCCATAAAGACAGGTGGAAGACGCGTTCATGAGCAGTGTTAACGATATCCGGTCGACCTTTCTCGATTATTTCCAGCGCAATGGTCACGAGATCGTGGCGTCAAGCCCGCTCGTGCCGCGCAATGATCCGACCTTGATGTTCACCAATGCCGGTATGGTGCAATTCAAGAATGTGTTCACCGGCGTCGAGAAGCGTCCCTATTCGCGTGCCGCCACGTCGCAGAAATGCGTCCGCGCGGGCGGCAAACACAATGATCTCGACAATGTCGGTTACACGGCACGGCATCACACATTTTTCGAGATGCTCGGTAATTTTTCGTTCGGCGATTACTTCAAAGAACGCGCGATTGAACTTGCCTGGAATTTGATCACCAAGGATTATGCGATCGACAAATCGCGCTTGATGGT
>CAWUMH010000252.1:0-1958 GCA_963923565.1 uncultured Alphaproteobacteria bacterium | reverse complement strand
CGTGATGAATTTGGATCACTCGTGTCATCTTCGGGCATTTCCGGACTTATTGATGTGCTCAAAAAGAAGAATGGCGAATGATTAATCGTGACGTCACACTTGCGCCCGAAGGACCTGTGACCTTAGCCACTGTTAATCATTTGCTCTCAACACTTCCGTCTGCGTCGCGCAACCAGTCATTTGTTCTCGATCTATCGTGTGCGGGCCCTTTAGACTCAAGCGCATTGGCTCTTGTTGCGACGATGAAAAGTCGCGTAACTCGTCAAGGTGCACATTTTAAACTCGCAAATATACCTGATGCTCTTCGCCCCCTTGCGCAGATTTATGATCTCGAAGAGTTCATCGAGACTTGCGCAAAGTAAACCGGATTATCGGCTCAAAATTTTTACCGACTAACCGATGTCTTTCAATATCTCGCGTGCGGCATTGAAGCCTGGTGCGCCTGTAACACCGCCGCCCGGATGGGTTCCCGAGCCGCATTGATAGAGCCCTTCGAGCGGCGTGCGATAATCGGCATAACCCAACATTGGTCGCAGTGAATAAAGCTGATCAAGACTGAGCGCGCCGTGAAATATATCACCGCCCACAAGCCCGAACATACGCTCGAGATCGAGAGGTGTTAGCGCTTGTCGTGCAATCACACTCGCACGAAAGCCCGGTGCATAAGCATCAACGGTGTCAATCATCAAATCCGCAACAAGGTCACGGTGATTGTCCCATGAAGTGCCATCTGGCAATTCAGGCGCAACATGCTGGCAGAAGAGACTTGCGACATGTGAGCCTCTCGGCGCCAATGAATCATCGAGTGTTGAGGGAATGAGCATTTCAACAATCGGCTTTTTACTCCATCCTTGTTGCTTAGCGTCGATAAAAGCGCGATCCATGTAAGATAGTGTTGGAGCGATCACGATACCCGCTGTGTGATGATCGGCAATCGCGCGACCGGGTAGCGCAAGAAAACTCGGCAAACGCGAGAGCGCCACATTCATCCGGAATGTGCCGGAGCCGCAGGACCAATGCGCCATATGATTTCTAAAGCTCTCTGGCTGTGCGTCTGGCGGAACAAGCGTGCTAAAGAGCAGTCGCGGATTAAGATTTGAGACGATGCGCGCGGCGAAGATTTCGCGGCCATCTTCAAGTTCAAGACCCACGGCCTTTGTACCATCGACGAGTACTTTTTTGACAGGCGCTTGTGTTTCGATGGCAACGCCTGCTGCGATACATGCTTTACGCATCGCTTCTGTGATCGCACCCATTCCACCAATCGCGTGACCCCACGCACCCTTCTTGCCATTCACTTCACCAAAACAATGATGAAGCAAGACATAAGCCGTGCCTGGCGTCATCGGTGAGGCAAAAGTTCCGACAACAGCATCGAAACCGAAGAGCGCGCGGACAGCATCATTCTCAAACCATTGTTCGAGATAATGGGATGCTGATTGCGTGAAGAGTTTGATGAAGGCTAATTCACCATCACGCCCGAGAGTACGAACACGATTGGCAATTTTTCCAAGTTTGAGCAACTCGGGAAGCCCACCCATCAATGACTCGACCCGATTGGGCGGTGTTTCAAGAACGAGATCACGCAGAATATTCGCGATCATTTCAATCTCATCAGAATAGGCGTCGTAGCGTTGCGCGTCGCGCGCGCTAAATTTTGCTATCTCGCCTTTCGTTCGTCCTTCGCCTGTCAACAGATAACGGCCATCAGGATGCGGAAAGAAATTTGATGCGCGGCGCTCAACGATTCTTAAGCCATGATCCTTCAACGCCATATCGGCAATCACGCGCGGATTGAGGAGACTTACCGTGTATGAAGCAACCGAATTACGGAAGCCCGGATGAAATTCTTCAGTGATCGCCGCGCCGCCAACGATGCCACGCCGTTCAAAAACGCGTACCTTATGGCCCGCGCGGGCGAGATAGAATGCGCATACAAGGCCATTATGCCCGCCGCC
>CAWUMH010000251.1:0-1960 GCA_963923565.1 uncultured Alphaproteobacteria bacterium | reverse complement strand
TGCGGAAAATCTTCAACCTCAAGATCGCGCGACGAAATTTTAAATCCCCCTGAAGGCAAATTAGGGTCTTCATTCACTTTGATCTCTTTAAAGAGATCATCACCCTTAAGTGCCGGAATAAGTATTTCGGCATCTTTTGGATTGATTGCGAGGGAGTACTCCATACCGGCGCGCGTGAATGTTTCGGCAGCACGATGAATACGTTGAACGATTGCATCAGGGATAGTGGCCAACATCGTGCCCGCTAGATCTTGTGCAATACGCCTCACATGACGCGCAATAATCTCGGTATTTTTTGAAATTGCTTCATCAGCAAGCGGGATGATCCGGTCTTCGAGGCGGCGCAACACATCAAGAGCGGCTTCGAATTCCTGACGACCCGCCGCCAATCCTTGTTGATAGCCGATGACGCGGCCATCTTCACGAGCCTTGTCGATTTCGGCAATGATGTCGGCGCTGGAAGGTGCAACGTCTTGGGGGCCTGGCGGTGGCGCCATGGGCGGAATGTCAGCTGTCGATATTGCCGCAGTTTCAACCGCAGCTTCGGCGACGATGCCATCTCCGCCTGTCCCCTCCGGAGACGGTGCCGCGTCGGCGTCTGAATCAGGCGGCTCGTTCGAATTGACAGCGTCTTCTGGCGTTAGCACTTTGAATTTGGTTTTGCCCCACGGCACGAAGCCGCCACCCGTTTCGGGTGAAAAGCGTGTCTCTTCTGTAAAGTCGCCGCCGCTCTTGACGAGCATGGCAACGTCTTTCGGGCGTAACCGACGAGAGTATGTCTCAGACATAGTCGTCGCCTCGACCTGCGAGCATGATTGTGCCGGCGTCAGAGAGTTGGCGTGCTATCGCGATAATCTGCTTCTGCGCTTCCTGTACTTCAGAGACACGCATTGGACCTTTCGAATCCATTTCGTCCTTGAGCGAAGCGGCCGCACGCGATGACATGGCACCAAAGATTTTGTCACGCAGTCTTTCGTCCGCGCCCTTCAGAGCGATGGCCAGTGTATTGGGTTCGACAGAGCGCAGAAGCGTACCCATGCTCTTGTCGTCAACCGCAATGAGGTTTTCGAACATGAACATATTGTCGAGAATTTGCGTCATGACATTCTTGTCCGCCTTGGCAAGTTTGCCCATGATGCGTTGTTCCATCGCGGTCTTGGTGAAGTTCATGATCTTCGCCGCCGCCTTGATGCCGCCGATTTTCGATGCGCGCAGTGAGGTGTTGGCTTTGAATTGCAGCTGCATAACACGTTCAAGCTGGGCAATGGCTTCGGGCTGAACCGAGTCGAGAGTAGCGATACGCTGAATGACTTCGTGCTGAAGTTCTTCAGGCAAAAGCACGAGAACGTCGGCAGCCACCGCATATTCAAGATGTGCAACGATGATGCCGATGATCTGGGGGTGTTCGCCCGAAATCATTTCAGCAATTGAGCGCGCATCCATCCATTGAAGAATTTCGATGTTCTTGCCCGTTTGAGAAGGCGTGATGCGTGTGAGGACGCTACCGGCTTTGTCTTCGCCAAGAGCTTTTGTCAGAACGCGGCGGATATAAGTGTCAGCGCCGAGGCCAATCGACGTTTGTGCCTTGATGATGGCAAGAAACTCGTCGAGCACCATGTTAACAGTATCTTGGTTCACATCCGCTACAGAATACATAGCGGTGCCGAGCTGTTGGACTTCACGCGGCGAAAGATTTTTCAAAATCTCTGACGCTTCTTCCTCGCCAAGCAGCAGCATGAGAATCGCGCATTTCTGCGTGCCGTTGAGAAGCTCGAAGGCTTCTTTGGCGTCGGTTGGTTGAATTTCTAATGCTGTCTCGGCCATCGTTAGTCCCCACTACTTTTAGACGAGTTCTTTTTGGATCATTGACTTCAACACGGCCGTCACACGACCAGAGTCATCGCCAACGAGCATACGGATAAGGGCGATCTTGTCGTCATAGGTATTCGCCGTGTCAAGA
>CAWUMH010000250.1:0-1992 GCA_963923565.1 uncultured Alphaproteobacteria bacterium | reverse complement strand
TGTCGGGTGCGCCATTTCTCAAAATAAACACTGACTTCAACGGACCCCCGCCACGCCGCTGCGGTGGGAACGATTTTTTTATAAACTTTCCAATATTTTGATCCGGCTGTTGATTTAGCGCCGCGTTGATGGTCCATCGCGGATGAGACTCGCGACCCCGAAGAGCCAATCCGCGAAGACGGGGCAGTGCGACCGAGATGGGAATTAACAACGAATGTCGTCCTGGCCTGCTGATGCCTTCCGCTTTGCGCTTGTAGGCAATCCGAATTGCGGCAAGACCGCTCTCTTCAATATGCTCACCGGTAAGCGCCAGAAGGTTGCGAATTATCCGGGTGTGACGGTGGAGAGCAAACGCGGCCGGTTGATCACGCCCGCAGGCCGCAAAATGGTCGCGGTGGATTTACCCGGCACCTATAGTTTGCGTGGCCGAAGCCCCGACGAAGCAGTGACGCGGCGTGCCATCACCGGCGAGATGGTCGATGAGCCCCGGCCCGATCTCATTATCTGCGTCGTCGATGCTACAAATTTGCGTTTGAGTTTACGCCTCGCGCTCGAACTCAAAGCGACAGGGGCCCCGGTAATGATTGCGCTCAACATGGTTGATATCGCGAAAGCACGCGGCATCACGATTGATGTTGAAGGGCTCGCGCGCGACTTCGGCCTTGCGATTGTGCCCACGGTCGCCGTTGAAAAGGCCGGCATTGAAGTGTTGCTCAACTTTATCGATCAGGCAGCTGCCGATGCGCGGGATTATGGCCAAGCGCAATGGCATGAGCAAAGCGCCGAAGAGGTGCGTGCGTCGCATCGCTTTGTAGATGAAAGCGTCAAACGCAATGTAACGACGCCTGTTCATGCCGATCGCTGGACGCGGCGGATCGATTCTGTGTTGCTCCATCCGGTCTGGGGCATTGTCGTTTTGCTCCTCGTCCTCTTCTTGATTTTTCAAGCGGTGTTTAGCTGGGCATCGCCAGCTATGGACGCGATCAAATCGGGCTTCGAATTTTTAGGCGATCTCGTAAAAACCAATTTGCCCGAAGGCATGTTATCGAGCCTTCTCGCCGATGGTGTTATTGCCGGCGTCGGCAGCGTGATAATTTTTTTGCCGCAAATTCTGGTTCTGTTTTTCTTCATCGTTCTGCTTGAAGATTTTGGCTATATGGCGCGCGCCGCGTTTCTCATGGACCGGATCATCGGCGGCGTGGGCCTACATGGCCGCTCTTTCATTCCGCTCTTATCGAGCTTTGCCTGCGCCATTCCGGGCGTGATGGCGACGCGCGTTATTGATAATCGACGTCAGCGCTTTGCGACCATTATGATTGCGCCTTTGATGACATGCTCGGCGCGTATTCCCGTCTATACACTCATCATTGGTGCTTTCATTCCGGATACGCATCTTTACGGCTTCATCAATGTGCAAGGCCTCGTGATGTTCGGGCTTTATGCCGCCGGAATCATTTCGGCCTTTCTTGTGGCGTGGGTTTTCCGTGCGATTGTGTGGAGCGGAAAAAGCGAACCCTTCATCATGGAATTGCCGAGTTATAAGCGCCCGTCGCTGCGAAGCGTGATCATCAATGTTTTACAGCGCGGCTTTGTGTTCTTGCGCCGCGCGGGCACGACCATTCTTTCGATGATGGTGTTGATCTGGTTCTTGGCAAGCGTGCCCGGCGCGCCCGAAGGCGCAACAGATCCGGCGATCAATTATTCTTTTGCCGGCATGATCGGCCATCTGTTACAGCCCCTGCTCGCGCCGATCGGATTTAATTGGCAAATTGCAGTGGCGCTAATTCCTGGTATGGCCGCGCGCGAAGTAGCGGTGGGAGCCTTGGCTACTGTTTATGCCATCGGTTCGGATGAAGGCGCTTTGTCAAATGTAATCGCACTTCATTGGCCGCTTGCCACCGGCCTGTCACTGCTTGCGTGGTATGTGTTCGCCCCGCAATGTGCATCGACATTGAGCGTGGTCAAACGCGAAACCAATTCATGGCAATGGCC
>CAWUMH010000249.1:0-1996 GCA_963923565.1 uncultured Alphaproteobacteria bacterium | reverse complement strand
TGACTGTGATTGTTTCATTTTCAAACTGAATGCTGGGCACATTCGCTTTTGTGAAGGGTACGAGCACAGTGTCGCGTTGCTGAGGAAGCGTGAGTTCGAGAAGATCACCGGCGCCAAAATTATGAAGCGCCGTGACGCGTCCGAAGGCGACACCGGTCTCATCGATTGCATTCAATCCAATGAGATCGGTGTGGTAAAATTCATCTTCATCAGGCGGCGGTAACTGGTCACGTGTCACAAAAATTTCTTTACGCGTGAGAGCCGCGGCTTTGTCGCGATCTGATACGCCTTCGATCGCCACGACAACCATATCGTCCTTAATCGGCCGTATGGATTTGATACGAAAACGCCGCTCTCCGGAGTCATCCGTAAGCGGCGCATAAGTGGCAATCGCAAGCGGATCGCCCGTATAGGATTTAAGCCTTACTTCTCCGCGCACGCCATGCGGCGCACCAAACACGCCCACCGCGATGCGCGAAGAAGAAAGAGCTTTTGCCATAGGCCGAATTACTCGGCTGCCGGTTCTGCCGGAGCGGCAGCCTTCTCGGCGGCTTCTGCTGCAGCGGCTGCGGCAGCATCAAGACGCTCTTGCGCCTTCTTCTTTGGCTTCATCTTTTCTGGATTGTTGCGTGCCTTGCGCTTCCACAAGCCAGCTGCTTCCAAGAAACGTTCGACACGATCGGTCGGCTGCGCGCCCTTGGCGAGCCATGCCTTCGCCTTATCACCATCAAGCTTCACGCGCTCGGCTGACTCCTTCGGCTTCATGGGATCGAATGTGCCGATCTTTTCGATGAAACGACCATCGCGCGGATAGCGGCTGTCGGCGACAACGATCGAATAATGTGGACGCTTCTTTGCACCACCGCGGGCGAGACGAATTTTTACTGACATTACTTTAGTTTCCTTAGTTGCGTTTAGGTTGGTTGGTGATTGTCATTCATCGTCATAGCTATCGAGGCGAAGCGATGACGGGTGAAACGGTTCATTTCTTCTTCCCTCCGAACGGATTGAATCCGCCAAGGCCGGGAAGACCCGGGCCTTTCGGTAAACCGCCAGGAAAAGGGGGAAGTCCTTGGGGTACAGCGCCTTTTGTGCCCGGAAATTCCGGCAAGCCGCCGCCACCCATTTTCTTTTGCATTTCGGCAATTTCTTCTGGCGAGGGAATGGCGCCGGATGTCGGCATACCGCCACCAAGGCCGAACATATTCGCAAGACCCGCCATTGGTCCGCCGCGCTTGTTCTGGCCCATCATCTTCATCATATCGGCCATTTGCCGATGCTGTTTCAAAAGACGATTGACGAGTTCAACCGAAACCCCTGCGCCCGATGCAATACGTTTTTTGCGCGAGGCTTTGAGCAGATCCGGATTTTTGCGTTCACTTGGTGTCATCGAATTGATGATGGCGACTTGTTGTTTCACAACTTTGCCATCGAGATGCGCCGCAGAAATTTGATTTTTCATTTTGGCGATGCCGGGGATCATCCCCATCAAACCGCCAACACCGCCGATCTTTTCGATTTGCTGCAATTGATCGCGCATATCGGTGAGATCGAATTGGCCTTTGCGCATGCGCTCCGCAGTGCGCATGGCTTTTTCTTGATCGATATTCTCGACCGCTTTTTCAACAAGCGAAACAATATCGCCCATACCCAAAATTCGATTGGCGATACGCGCGGGATGAAACTCTTCGAGCGCATCCATCTTTTCGCCGACACCGACGAGCTTGATCGGCTTGCCGGTGATCGCGCGCATGGAGAGCGCCGCACCACCACGCCCATCGCCATCAACGCGTGTGAGCACAATACCTGTAATGCCAACGCGCTCTTCAAACGCTTTCGCGGTGTTGACCGCATCTTGACCGGTGAGCGCGTCCGCAACGAGCAGAACTTCATGAGGCTTCGCAAGCGCTTTGACTTCGGCAACTTCCGCCATCAGTGCTTCGTCAACCGTTGTGCGGCCGGCGGTGTCGAGCATCACAACATCGAAGCCGCCAAG
>CAWUMH010000248.1:0-1997 GCA_963923565.1 uncultured Alphaproteobacteria bacterium | reverse complement strand
GGGTAACGGGATAACCGCGCACATAATCGAAATGGATAGACGCGCCGTGAAGGGCTGCGAAAGACGCGATCGTCTCACGCATGCGCTGTTCGACAAGATCCTGCACCACCGAATTGAATGTTCTCACCGTGCCTCGCATGGTGGCGGTTTGCGGCAAGACATTAAACGCATCGCCCGCATGAAATGTCGTAACCGATAAAACCGCACTCTCAAGCGGATCGACATTGCGGGCAACAATGCCTTGCAACATCGTCACCAATTGCGAACCAATCAATACCGTATCAATAGCGAGATGTGGCATTGCCGCATGCGCCCCGCGTCCGTCAATGCGAATTTCAAATTTGTCGGCAGCAGCCATGATGGGACCCGCGCGCGTGCCGAATTGGCCCACCGGCATACCGGGCAAATTATGCATGCCATAGACTTCGGCAATGCCGAAACGCGCCATCATACCGTCATCAACCATGGCTTTGCCGCCGCCACCGCCTTCTTCAGCAGGCTGAAAAATCACCGCCACTTTGCCAGAAAAATTTCGTGTTTCAGCAAGATATTTTGCAGCGCCCAGCAACATCGCGGTATGGCCATCATGGCCACACGCATGCATTTTACCGGGTACCGTTGAAGCATGCGGTTTGCCGGTCGTTTCATGAATCGGCAACGCATCCATATCGGCGCGTAAGCCGATAACGCGATCACCTTGGACGCGTCCCGCAATGATGCCGACGACACCTGTCCTGCCGATACCGGTGATGACGTCGTCGCAGCCAAACTCTTTCAATTTCTCCGCAACAATCGAAGCGGTGCGATGAACATCATAATCGAGCTCGGGGTGGCGATGAAAATCATGGCGCCACGCGGCAATTTCATCGGCCAATTCGGCGATACGGTTCTTGATCGGCATGGAGATCGCTCCTCTTTGCCTGCCACTATCAACCATGTCCGCTGGACTGCCAAGTCTCGGATTGATCCGAAGCCCCGTTTTCAAACGGGCTGACGCGGCTTGCGCGCCGTGTTAGGAGGGTTCAACGGCCCAAGACAGACGAAAGCATAATGATATGACGTCGAAACTCGATCAACTCAAAGCCATGACCGTCATCGTTGCCGATACCGGCGATATGGAGGCCATCCGCACCTTCAAGCCGACGGATTGTACGACCAATCCGACGCTAGTGCTGAAGGCCGCAGATCTTCCCGCTTATGAAGGCGTGATTGCGGATGCGATCTCTTGGGGCAAAAAACAAAGCGGCACCAAAGAGGCAGTCATTACCGCGGTTGCGGATCGTCTCGCCGTTGCCTTCGGCACGGAACTCGCACGCCTTGTGCCAGGCCGCGTATCGACTGAAGTGGATGCGGATCTCTCCTTCGACACAAAAGCCAGTGTTGATAAAGCGCGCGCCATTATCAAAGCCTATGACGCGAACGGCATTTCACGCGACAAGGTTCTGATCAAATTGGCTTCCACGTGGGAAGGCATCCGTGCCGCAGAAATTTTGCAGACGGACGGCATTGACTGCAATCTCACTTTGCTCTTCTCGCTCGCGCAAGCCGTTGCAGCGGCGGAAGCCGGCGCGTTTCTCATTTCCCCTTTCGTTGGCCGCATTCTCGATTGGTATGTGAAGAATGAAGGCAAGACCTACACAGCCGAGACCGACCCCGGCGTGCTCTCAGTGCGTCGCATTTACGCTTATTATAAGCGCCATGGTCACGGCACGATTGTGATGGGTGCGAGCTTCCGCAACACAGGCGAGATCGAAGCGCTTGCCGGTTGCGACCGCTTGACGATTGCGCCCGCTTTGCTTGATCAATTGTCGAAAGAAACTGGCACGCTTGATCGCAAGCTTGAGCCGAAAGCCGCCGCGCAAAATGGCGAAGACAGGCTCGAACTCAACGAAGCACGCTTCCGCTATCTCTTGAATGACGATGCGATGGCGACAGAAAAACTTGCTGAGGGCATTCGTGCATTCGCAAAAGACTTGGGCACGCTGAAAGCGATGGTT
>CAWUMH010000247.1:0-2008 GCA_963923565.1 uncultured Alphaproteobacteria bacterium | reverse complement strand
TAACGATTGGCGCTCTAGGGTTTCAAAGTCGATTAGGGATTCGGCTTAGACCGAAGGGGGTAACCCCCGAAGGGAGGCGCAGTAAGAAGCATGGCCTTGGCGTTTGAAAGAGCGACAGAAGACCCACGCTTGTCACGCCGTACTGAGCTTTCCTTCAATTATCAAAACGAAAAAGCAACATACGCTTCGCCCGATAATGTCGGGCTCCCCGCTCACACCTCGGAGACTCCCATCGCCGCCGAGGTCTACGCACTTTTGCCGCGAGCCTCCGAAAAGATCGCCCGTATCTGCGCAGAAATGCTGACCTCTGCTGGACATATGACACCGTCGCTCGCCTATATCTTTCTTGCGCGCGGCGATCGCTCGAGCCTGATTGCGCTTGCGGGCGCCCAATCGCTACCGCCCGCTCTTCTTCTCCACCGCGCGACAACAGGAACTCTTGAGGAAGCCCGCGCGGTCGCAAGCCGTCACCATCTCGATCCCCTCATCCTCTCAGGATTGATTGATCGTGATGATGCCGTAATTGATCATCTTCTGGCAGAAAGCCGAACGTTGACAGACGCCCATCGGGTCGTCGATCATCTCTTGCTTCGCGCAAGAAAAAATCAGAAGCTTGCTACGCTTCTACTTGATCGTGACGATTTATCTTTTCATCAAAGAGCTAAGCTTTTTGAAAAAGCCTCCCCCGCACAAAGAGCGGCTCTCATGGAGGAAGCTTTAGAAGAATACTCTTCATTGCCTCCTTATGAGTTAGCCCCGAAGATCCTACCCCATTCGCTAACGATGGCGATTGAGCAACAAGATCGTGAGGGCATCATCTCGGCTTTGGCTGTAAGTTCCGGCATGAGTCAATGCGATCCGACCTTTCAGCCTCGTCTCAACCATCCTGATGGCGCGATTGCCGCACTCGCATGCCTCTCTTTAGGATTAGAAAAAAACGCAATCACCAAAATACTGCGTCTTGTGGAAGCCCATCCGGTCATGACTCTTCGTCCGGGCGGAGCCGAAGACGTGCTCGAGCGACTGTCGATGGGTGCTGCGAAAGTACTTCTCGAAGCAATGATTACGACAAAACAGCTAAAACGCGATAAAGCAATGCGGGATAGCGCATATATGCCTCATACGCCCTCCGTAATCGTAATGGATGCTGTCGCCTAATTTTTTAAGGCGAACTTACGATCATCATCGCATGCCGAGCATCACGCGAGCATTAATCGTCAATGTGAAGGGCAACCTCTCCTCCGACGATCTTCGGCGGCTTTGGCTTGAGATCAGCAGCATTTGTGCTCACCCATTCGCGCGCGGCGGCTGTGATAGCCTCTGATGCCTTTTCGTTTTTGGCAACCGTAACCGTAAAGCCACCTTTTTCCGTCTTGATGACCGAATAGCTGATGAAGCCCTTAACAGCGCGCATCAGCTTTTTGACGTCCTTCTTGCTCGCAATAATGAGATCAATAGTCTCAACTGCCCCTTGACCTGAATAAGTCCGAATAACCGTATGCATGCCACTTACCCTCCCATCTTTTTATCGTCGTCGTGTTACGGCCAGCATTCGACCGATGCATTAATCCGTAGCCGGAACAGACTGGGGGAGCCTTCTGTCACTGGCAAGCAAAAAGACTGTCACAATTCAATTATGACAGTTACGCGACAAATTATGACAATGAGAACCGCAAAGAATTTGAAGGATATAGGGCGAAACGCAAATCTAATTATCACGGGACTTAATTGGAGGCAGAGGCGGCTCTCTCGCACATGGCGGTCCACGTCAATTCAGGCAAAGCAATAATACGTTCTGTGTTGTCATCACGATGCCGCCGTTCACGCTCACCCGGGACGTCAACCCGCGTAACCCCTTCAGCCGGCGGACAGGCTCTAATTTCTGCAAGAATTTCTTCGGCCACACTCGTCATGACATGGGGTTCACGATAGCGCGTCGCATCAACAGCCATTACAAACCAATTCACTTCCGTAGTCACAGGCCCTAGCATCGCCTCGCAAATCAATT
>CAWUMH010000246.1:0-2046 GCA_963923565.1 uncultured Alphaproteobacteria bacterium | reverse complement strand
CGCCATGGTTGAACCCATTCTCGACATCAGGAATTTGAGTATTTCGTTTTCAACGAGGGCTGTTGAAATTCCGGCTGTAATGGATTTTTCCTGTCAGGTGATGCCCGGCGAGGCGATGGGTCTTGTTGGCGAATCCGGTTGTGGTAAATCCACTATTGCGCTAGCGATTTTACGCGATCTAGCGCGCATCGGCCGCATTACGTCCGGATCGATCCATTTCAATGGTCGCGACATGGTAAAGCTCTCTGAGCATGAGCTCAGACAGATCCGCGGCTCCGAAATCGCGATGGTTTATCAAGAGCCGATGGCCTCGTTGAACCCGACAATGAAAATCGGGCGGCAATTGACCGAAGTACTGTTCATTCACGAAATGGTTACAAAAGAGCAAGCCTATGCGCGTGCCTTGAATATGGTGAAGGCGGTGAAGCTGCCTGATCCTGAGCGCATTATGGGGTCTTACCCGCATCAATTGTCTGGCGGTCAGCAGCAACGCATCGTCATCGCGATGGCGCTCTTGGCCAAGCCGAAATTGCTGATATTGGATGAGCCGACAACGGCATTAGATGTAACGGTCGAAGCGGGCATTGTGGAGCTTGTCAAAGAGCTTGGGAAAAAATTTGGCACATCGATGCTGTTCATTTCCCACAATCTCGGCTTGATCCTCGAAACATGCGATCGGGTTACCGTCATGTATTCGGGTGAAGCGGTTGAGTCAGGTCCCATCCGTGATGTTTTTGGGTCCGTGCGTCATCCTTATACACAAGGGCTTTTCCGCTCGATGCCGATGTTAAGCACCAGCCGAAATTCACGACCGCTTATTCCGATTCCGGGACAATTGCCGTTGCCGCATGAGCGCCCTAAAGGCTGCCATTTTGGTCCGCGTTGCTCCCATTTTGTTGACGGTGTTTGCAATGTCAGCGCAGTTGCCATGCGCTCGATTGATGAGGCCAACAGCCATCATAGCCGTTGCATGAGGGTGAGCGAGATCGATTGGCATGCACCACCCGAAGCTGCGACGCAGACCGAGGCTGCCAGCGCCGGCCCGGAATTGCTCAACGTCAAAGGCTTGAAAAAATATTATAAGGCAGCGGCAAGTGAATTGTTCGGCGGCCGTGAAGCGCGCACGGTGAAAGCCGTTGAAGAGGTAAGTTTTAAGGCGCGCGAGGCTGAAACGCTTGCGATCGTCGGTGAATCGGGATGCGGAAAATCAACCCTTGCCAAAGTATTGCTGGGGCTTGAAACCGCAACAGAGGGAACGGCGCGTTATGATGAAACCGAAATTCAATCCGATCCGATTGAGCGGCGGGATACGAAGCTTATTTCATCCATCCAGATGATTTTCCAAAATCCGTTCGACACGTTGAATCCGAGTTATAGTGTTGGATCTCAAATCATTCGGACATTGGAGCGGTTTGGTATAGGGGCGTCGCGTGAAGAGCGCTCTGAGATGATGCTTAATCTGCTTGATCTCGTAAAACTGCCGCGCGCCTTTGCGACACGGATGCCGAGGCAATTATCGGGCGGACAGAAACAGCGCATCGGCGTTGCACGCGCTTTTGCCGGGCATCCGCGCATGATCATCGCGGATGAACCGATGTCGGCATTAGATGTTTCGGTTCAGGCCGCCATCACCGAATTGCTGACAACCATTCAGCGGCAATCCCGCACGACGATGATCTTGATCAGTCACGACCTCTCTCTTGTCCGTTATATGGCCGACCGTATCATCGTCATGTATCTCGGTCATATCGTTGAACAAGGGACAGCCGAGCAGATTTTTGCGCCGCCTTATCACCCTTATACCGAAGCCTTGTTGTCAGCCATTCCCTTGGCTGACTCGGCTGCGAAAAAACGCAAGATCGTTTTGGAGGGTGAAATTCCATCCGCGCTCTCCCCACCGTCAGGCTGCCCGTTTCAATCCCGCTGCCATATGAAATCCAAAGTCTCCGGATCGCTATGCGAGCAGGTGGTGCCGACTATGCGTGAATTGAAAGATGGTCACGCCATGAAATGCCATTTGCCGATAGAAATTCTCGACCAAATGAC
>CAWUMH010000245.1:0-2054 GCA_963923565.1 uncultured Alphaproteobacteria bacterium | reverse complement strand
ATATCATACCAAGCCATGGTGGGTTCAGCGTGATGAGCGGAGTGAAGATTATTATAAAGAAAGAGCGGCCCCAAGAATGTGGCATTTTCGACGATGGCTGTGCGCTCAAGAATATCATCGGCAGCGCGATGTTCGGCAAAGGATCGGATGAGCAATAAGGCTGTGCCGGGATAGACCATGCCGAAGAGATAAAGCCAGGGTGAAAGGCCGCAAATATAAATCACCCAGATCATGACGAGTGCGACAGCGATAATGTGACGAACCCAAAGACCAAGATTTTTGAAATCACCCCTCACAAGCACTTTCATTTCACTCAGCAGAAAGCCGATCATCGCCAGCGCCGGACCAATGAGCATGCGGCCGACAAAAGTATTTTGAAAACGGAATAGAGCTTTTACAGGTGCAGGCAGATCACTCCACTGCTCCGATGTGAAATACCACGACTCGGGATCGTCCAGCGGATCGGTCAGTCGTTCATCACGATGATGGGTGAGGTGCGAGCGGCGATAAAGTTCATAAGGCAGCCAGAGCGAAAGCGGCGGTGTTGCGAGGGCGCGATTGATCACGCGCGAGGAGGTCGGGTGGCCGTGAAGAATTTCATGCTGGAGCGATGAGTGCCACGCCAGAAGGATCGAGCCGCCAATGATGGTAACGAAAAGAGGCAAATCATTGCCCCAATAAGTGAGGCCAAGCCAGGCGCCATAAACGCCGATTATCAGGCTGAGGGTCGGCCATTCGATCCGTAAACCGCTTTGTTGCTTCTTATCTCTGCCGGACGCCATACCCCATTCCACCTCAGATTCGCTTGTTCCACCAATGGCTTTTTATGAAATTCTTAGAGTCGAGCGGGTGTCCGCGTCAATTCCGACATATTGGGTCGCATTTTGATCGACCTGATCGCTTGGCATGTGGGAGCTTTGCAAGCGGGGCGGGTGACGGTTTGGGTCGCGCCCGTTACAAAGGCCGCGGGCCACGACTGAAGAAGAGTGACAATCCATGGTGTCCAAACAAGATCCGTCAAAAAAACCCAATATCCTGATCATCATGGTTGATCAGTTGAATGGAACCTGGTTTCCCGACGGCCCCGCGCCCTTCTTGAAGACGCCGGTTTTGCGTGCGCTTGCCCAAAACAGCGTGCGGTTTACGAATACTTATTGCCCCAGTCCGCTTTGCGCGCCGTCACGTGCGTCCTTCATGACGGGGCAGTTGCCTTCTCGCACGGGTGTTTATGACAACGCGGCCGAATTCGCGTCCTCTATACCGACCTTCGCGCATCTCTTGCGTCATGCGGGATATAAAACGGTGCTTTCCGGCAAGATGCATTTTGTCGGTCCCGATCAGTTACACGGATTTGAAGAGCGGCTGACGACTGATATTTACCCGGCTGATTTCGGATGGACGCCCGATTGGACAAAACCTGATGAGCGGATTGATTGGTGGTATCACAATCTTGGTTCGGTCACGAATGCCGGAACGGGCGAGATTACCAATCAACTCGAATATGATGATGAAGTCGCCTATCACGCGAAATTGCGTCTTTATCAATTCGCGCGCAAAGAAAGCGAGCGCCCATTTTGTCTGACGGTGAGCTTCACACATCCGCATGATCCTTATGTCGCGCGGAAGAAATATTGGGATCTCTATCCCGACGGCACGGTGCCGCCATTAAGTGTGGCCGATATTCCTTATGCTGCGCAGGATATTCATTCACAGCGGCTTTTCGACATGTCGGATTGGCGCAATTATAAAGTCACGCCGGAGATGGTTCGGGATAGCCGCCGTGCTTATGCCGCCAATATTTCCTATCTCGACGACAAGATCGGCGAATTGCTTGAGACGTTGAAAGAGTGTCGTCTCGATGAGAATACGATTGTCGTCTTCACATCCGATCATGGCGATATGTTGGGCGAGCGCGGCTTGTGGTTCAAAATGAGTTTCTTCGAAGGCTCGTCACGTGTGCCCTTGATGATCCACGCGCCGGACCGCTTCAGCGCGCGTCGTATCGATGCGCCGGTCTCGACGCTCGATCTGATGCCGACATTGGCTGATCTTGC
>CAWUMH010000244.1:0-2070 GCA_963923565.1 uncultured Alphaproteobacteria bacterium | reverse complement strand
TCATGTATTCGATTGTTGAAGGGATCGCGTCAGCAAAACCGATCTGCTCCAACACATCGAGTATCTTGTGATGGATCTTCTGCATGTCGTCTTGCGACAGCACTTGATATTTGCCGCCGGGAAGACCCGGCCAAATCGGCCGATCCGCATCCGAGAGTTTGGAGGCGCGTGCTTGGCGGCGCGCATCGCGGCCCCCGCGGCGGCCACTGTCACGAACAGCAGAATCAGTTGCGTCGATGCTCATTATGTCCCTCCCCGGGATCGGTTTTTCCTGTTGAAAGAACAGAGCCTTGGAGGCCCTAAAGCGTCAAGAGATTGATTTTCATCATAAGATGAATTTCATTCAACATATGACAGATTTCACTAGTTCCACAGCTTCGAGCCTTCGACAGGGGCCCATGCCCTCGCTCACCGCTTTGCGCGCCTTCGAAGCGGCGGCGCGGCATGAGAGTTTCCGGCTGGCGGCCGAGGAATTGAGTATTACCCAATCGGCGGTCAGTCATCAGATCGCGCATCTCGAGGCGCATTTGGGCAAAGATCTCTTTCGCCGCACAGGGCGGCGGGTGGAGCTCACCGAGGCGGGACGGCTCTATTTCCCCTATTTGCGCGAGGCTTTCGAGCGGATCGAGACCGGAACGCGGCTCGTTTCGCGCCCCGCGCAGCAGGAATTGACGGTGCAGGTCTATGTGACGGTGGCCGCCCGCTGGCTGATGCCGCGCGTGCATACTTTGCAGAAGTCCTGCCCCGACCTGCATGTCCGCTTCAATACAAGCCAAATGGATTGGGAGTTCGACCCCCGCAATGCCGATATCGGCATGGTGTGCACCGTTGATTCCAGCCGCCCGGGCTTTACCTACACGCCGCTTTTTGAGTCTCGTCTCGTGGCGGTGTGCTCACCAAATCTGTTGAAAAATCAGACGCCGCTCACTCATCCGCGTGATGTTGCCCGCTTCACGCTACTCGAACTCTATACAGCAGCGGGAGACTGGGACGCGTGGCTCGGACCCGGTGGACGCTCTGGCCTTGGAGAGGCGGCGAGCATCCGGTTCGATTCTTATCTTTTGGCCCTTGAGGCCGCCTGTGACGGGCAGGGCATTGCCCTTGCGCCTGATTTTCTTGCCGAGCCTGATCTTGCATCCGGTCGCCTTGTTTCACCCATTCGCCATTCTGTGCCGCAACCGGCGCGTTGGTATCTCGTCGCGCGGCAAGACCGTGCTGACGAGTTGGCGATCGGACGCTTTCGTGATTGGCTATTGAAAGAAGTTGAACCGCTGCGGAGATCGTAAATGAGTAAGAAACAAAAACGCACGGGCTATCCCGTCAACACCGCCCAACAAGATCGCAGCAAAGTTGAAGTGGTGAAGGACGGCGTGCGTGTTATCGAGAATGTTTTCATTCCGCTCTCCGATGGAACGAAGCTCGCCGCGCGTTTGTGGTTGCCGGTTGATGCTGAACAAAATCCGGTGCCTTGCGTGCTCGAATATATTCCCTATCGCAAAACCGATGGCACACGCGGTCGCGATGAACCGATGCATGGTTATTTTGCACGCCATGGCACAGCGGCCATTCGTGTTGATCAGCGCGGCTCAGGTGAATCAGACGGCTTGATGGAGGATGAATATATCAAGCAAGAACAAGATGACGCGATTGAAGTGATTGCCTGGATTGCCGCGCAAAAATGGTGCTCCGGTAATGTCGGCATGATGGGCAAGAGCTGGGGCGGATTTAATTGTTTGCAAGTCGCGATGCGTCGCCCGCCTGCACTAAAAGCTGTGCTCTCTGTTTGCTCGACTGATGACCGTTATAATGACGATATTCATTACATGGGCGGCTGTTTGTTGAATGACAATTTCTGGTGGGGTGCGATCATGCATGCCTATCAGGCACGTCCGCTTGATCCCGCTATCGTCGGTGCGCGTTGGCGCAAGGACTGGATTGACCGCGTCAAAGCCATGCCCAATTGGCCTGTGCTCTGGATGGAGCATCAACGTCGCGATGACTATTGGAAACATGGGTCGGTGAATGAAGATTGGGATGCGATCAATGTGCCCGTGATGATCACGGGTGGTT
>CAWUMH010000243.1:0-2085 GCA_963923565.1 uncultured Alphaproteobacteria bacterium | reverse complement strand
GGCTGACCATTCGGGCCTTGCGGATTGACATAGATGAGACCCATCTGCACGGCCGCGAGCGGATTTTCGAGATCGCGATCACCTTTATAGCGCTCGTCACCGAGCCATGTTTCTTCTTTGCCCCAATAGATATCTTCTTCCGGTTCCCAAATATCTTCACGGCCACCGGCGAAACCGAATGTTTTGAAACCCATGGATTCAAGCGCTACATTGCCGGCCAAGATCATCAAATCGGCCCAAGACAGCGCGTTGCCGTATTTCTGTTTGATCGGCCACAAGAGGCGGCGCGCTTTATCGAGATTGGCGTTATCCGGCCAGCTGTTCAAAGGTGCAAAACGTTGCGACCCGCGCGAGCCGCCGCCACGACCATCGCCCGTGCGATAGGTGCCGGCACTATGCCATGACATGCGAATGAAGAAGGGGCCATAGTGACCATAGTCAGCAGGCCACCAGTCTTGTGAATCCGTCATCAAGGCGTGGAGATCTTTTTTGACAGCTGAGTAATCAAGCTTCTTGAAGGCCTCTGCATAATTGAACGACGGGTCCATCGGATCGGTCAGCGCCGAATTCTGATGAAGGATCCGAAGATTGAGCTGCTTCGGCCACCAGTCGCGGTTTGACCGGTTGCCGAATGTTGCATGGCTTGGATTGCCATGAACCACCGGGCATTTGCCCGCTTTTGTCTCAGTTCCGCTCATTATGATCTCCCCAAACTACGGATCGGATGAATTTGTCCTTGGCCTATATACGACAAGCGACTCGTGATGGTTTGACCTGTATCAGCTTACAATGATTTGTTTAATTTTGATTTCTTGATTTTTATGATAACTAAAACTTATGAATAACCTGACTTTGAAGCAAATGCGCTATGTGCAGGCCCTCGCTCAGACCGGCCATTTCGGCCGCGCGGCCGATCTCTGCGCGATTTCGCAACCGGCCCTCTCTCTCCAGATCAAGGAGGTCGAAGACCATCTCGGCGTCGCCTTGTTCGAGCGCGATACGCGGCAGGTACGGCTCACATCGTTCGGCGCCGATTTTGTAGCCCGCGCGCGCGATATTTTGCGCTCGGTTCAGGATCTCGAAGATTTCGCCCGCAGCGAGAAGGGCAATGTTCTCTCGCGCTTGCGCATGGGTATCATTCCGACCATTGCGCCCTATCTTCTTCCCGCCCTTGTCGGCGCCTTGAAACGCCAAACACCCGATATCGATATTCATGTGCGTGAAACGTTAACTCCGCGTCTCATTGAAGATCTCGCGCAAGGCCGTATCGATACAGCGATTGTCGCACTTCCGGTTTCGGAACCCTCATTCGAAGAGACGCCGCTTTTTACAGAACGTTTTGTATTTGTGCGTCCAAAGAGCGATGATGGAAAGCCCGTACCGAGCGTAAAAATGCTACAAGAGATGCGACTCTTGCTTCTCGAAGAAGGTCATTGTTTTCGGGATCAGGCCTTAGCGTTTTGCAACATCACGTTGAGACGTCCGCGCGAAACACTTGATGGCAGTTCGCTAGCAACGCTTGTACAGATGGTTGATGCAGGTCTTGGAGTGACATTGATTCCGGAAATGGCCGTCTCTGTCGAAACGCGTTCAGCATCCGTATCGATCATTCCCTTCGACGCGCCTGAACCCACACGCACAATCGGTATGATATGGCGGAAATCAAATCCGCTTGCACCCGCGTTTAAAACCTTATCGACGCTTGTCAGCGATACAGCGCAAGCTCTCCGCGCGCCCGTAAAATAAAGAAAAAAAGCGCTTTTACGCAGCGCCTTTGGCGTTGAGATCACCTTCAACAAACAACGTTGAAAGACGTGCGGCCACACTTTGTGCAGCTGTCGAGCCGAGCGCTTTACTGAGGTAAACACCAACGACGACATCAGTAAGTTTAGGCAATCCGTCGGTCGGACCCAAACGACGCAATTCATGCTGAACGAGACGATCAGCCAATACGGTTAGACCAAAACCGGTTTTCACGGCTGCCGAAATACCCGAGATACTAGGGCTCGAATAAACAATCTCGAATCCGCGTCCGACATTCTGGAGCGCGCTCAGCATATTACGGCGATAGAGACAGCCTTCAGG
>CAWUMH010000242.1:0-2096 GCA_963923565.1 uncultured Alphaproteobacteria bacterium | reverse complement strand
AACCGCGCGCGATAGATTTGCAAATTCTCCATCACGCGCTGCACATAGATACGTGTTTCAGTCACCGGAATTTTTTCAACCCATCGCACCGGATCAATTGACTTCTCGCGCGGGTCACCATTCGCCGCAATCCAACGGCGCACATTGCCCTTGCCGGCATTGTAAGACGCAATAGCCAGACAATAAGACCCACCCCAATCCTCAACAAGCTCGGCGAGGTGGGTGCTGCCGATTGTGACATTGTATGCGGGATCACCCGTGAGCTTTTCGATAGCAAAAGTAATATTCGCTTTCTTCGCTGTTTCCTGCGCGGTCGCGACCATCAATTGCATAAGACCGCGCGCGCCCGCAGGTGAAATGGCGTTCGGATCGAACGAGCTTTCTTGTCGCGTAATCGCGTAAATCAAAGCGCGTTCAAGCGGCGGATTGTCGGGCAAGGGAAATCCATCAATCGGCCAATTCTCAAAATCAAATCCATAATTTTTTTGTTGTGCGGCTTTGCCCGCAATCGTCACGAGGCGTAAATCACGATAGGACGCGCCAAGCGCTGCCAGCGCTGCAAGCGTGGGGGCATCAGGCGCGCGTTGAATGAAATCGCCCGCAAGGGGCGTCACAAAATCACCTGCATCTGCATCCAACAGAAGAACAATGGCTTGAAAGAGTTGATCACCCGACGCGCGATCAAAATCAGGTTCAGGTGCCGAACGAAGATTGATTTGATTTTGTTGAAACGCCTCGCGCGCAAGCATGCCATAATAAGAGAGAGGCACACGCGCGGCTCGGGTGAGCGCGTCGCGTGGATCAAGATTTTGCGCTTTGCGGGCCTCACCAATCCAATAGGCGGCACGAATACGACCCGCTTCAATGGTCGCTTTCTTCTCGGAGTCGCTGAAGAAGTTTTCGGCACGTGCCGCATCACCTGAAAGATCAAGCGTAAAGATACCGGACATAAAAGCCGCATCGGTCAACGCTGAGGCATTCATACCCGGACGCGGCTTTAAAAGATCGAGAATGAGATCGAGCTTTTGTGTTTCGACCAAACGACGGGCCAAGACGCGCCGTTCGGTCCACCAGTCATCAGGACGTGGCGGTGTTTGGTCTTTTGGAAAGCGGTTCAAGGCTTGATACGCATCTTCCAAACGATCCGCACGACGCAAGAATTGCGCTTCTGATAAAATATATCCGGCATCTGATTTGAGCGATGCCGGTGCATTTTTCAAAAGCTTCTCGGCGTCCGCATCGCGCTTGCCGATGGCAATGCGGATTTTGGCAAGGGCGAGTATTGACCCTTGCGCTTTCTCGGCCGCGCGTTGGGCGGCAGCCCAATTTTCTTGCGCGATGAGCGTTTCAACACGTTCTTTATGATCGGCTTGTGTCAATGCGTCGCCGAAGCGTTCAAGAAGATCGCTCTCAATCTCGGCGCTATAGGTATCCTCGCGCCATGATTTACGGATCGTGTCTCCCGCTTCCTTAACGCGTCCCTCATCTTGCAAGGCAAGCGCTTTGAGATAACGACCTGTAGGTGTCAAAGGCGCGCGCGCACCAAAGAAGTTCAAAATTTCAGCTGATGAATGTTTTTCTTTGTAGAGCGCCTCTTCACCCTTCCGGCGAATAAGAGCCACTGTCGGCCAATCACGATATTGATTGAGAAAACCAGCTATACGATCAAAGCCGGCTTTTTCGGGTAGCGTGCGCAAAGCCACCCATTCGGCAACAAGTTTTGCAAGGGGATCACTCAGCGCTGCACTCGCTGCATCACCGGCATCAAGGTCGCCATTGCGATAGGCTGTGAGCGCACGCCCCAGCACCTTCGCGACTTCAGGCGCAGGCCGCATGTGATCGGGCAGCGCTGCATAGACTGGGCTCATACGGAACGTAACCGTCGCCGCCGCCCCTATAACTGTCCCGAGAAAGGCCCGTCTGCCGATCACTTACGCCTCCGCTGCCCTCTGCGGGCGCTCTCTCACCGCTTTTGCGCGATTCTCGCGGCCCCTGCCAACGCGCGGACCTTTCTTGCGGTCCGAATGCGGCATGGCGATGGCCGTGCACAAAATGGCGCACCCCTTCCGTTTCATCGGGGAAGCGGTTATGTCTTT
>CAWUMH010000241.1:0-2099 GCA_963923565.1 uncultured Alphaproteobacteria bacterium | reverse complement strand
TGAAGGAAATCGTCTAATTATCAGTGGTGAAAAGAAAAAAGAGGCTGAGCAAAAGGGTAAGGACTATTACGTGAGCGAACGGAGCTTCGGCGCCTTTAGCCGCACCATTCCGCTCGATTTCGAGCCCGCGTCCGATGCCATCGACGCCCGATATGATCACGGTGTGCTTAAAATACTCGTCAAAAAGCCGGCTGAAATCCGCGCCAAGGCGAAAGAAATTCCGGTCAAAACCGCGTCCTGATTGTGACCCCGCCCTGAACTATGCCATGACCCCGATACGAAACTCATTTCGTGTCGGGGCCTTTTATGTCGGGTGATGTGATCCCTGCTGTGATTTTGGTTGGCGGTGCCGGACGCCGAATGGGCGGCGTGGATAAACCTTTGATACCTTTGGCAGGCCGTCCCCTACTTCGCTACGTGATCGACATCCTCGCCCCGCAAACCAAGCATATCGCACTGGCGACACGCGCCGATCCGGAACCCTATCGGCACTTCGGCCTCCCCCTTCTACCGGACACCGTCGCTGATCAAGGTCCACTGACAGGGCTGCAATCAGCCTTGCCTTGGGCAAAGGCGGTGGCTCCTTCGGCAAGCCATGTGGCGCTTCTGACAGGCGATACGCCTTTTATTCCCCCTGATCTTTTCACCCGCCTTGTCACGGTGCGATCACCATCGCCGTCATGCATTTTTCCGGCATCAAAAGGACAAATTCATTATTCATCAGGGCTTTGGCCCGTATCTTCTCATGCGTTGCTTGAAGCTATTAACGGCGCGAAAAGCGACCATTCCTTACGCGGCCTCGCGCATCATATCGGCTTTGAAACAGTGGAATGGACGGATGAAAACGATCCGTTTTTTAATATCAATTCACCGGATGATCTCGCGGAGGCCGCGTTGCGTGTGAAGCGGATTAAGAGCGCATAAGCGCGCCCATCACCGCTTCAACGGGCTTTGCATGGGCAACGATAAAATCCGCAATCGCCTCTATGTCTGCGAGATCAAATGAAGGCCGATCAGTAATCCGTTCGGGACAATCACTCGCCACAGCAACGATCATAGTGTCTTCAGGATGAAGAAAGGCTTTGCCATTCTCCACCCGATGAATTTCGATTTTTGGATAGGCCTCTGATTTGAATCCCTCAACAATAACGAGATCAACAGGCGTCATGAGCGCGAGGAGCCTTTTGAGATCAGGCTCATCATCCCCGCGCAATTCATGCATGAGAGCAAATCGCTCCCCTGACACGATCAGCACTTCTTTGGCGCCCGCTTCACGATGCGCAAAGGAATCCTTGCCCGGGTGATCAATATCAAACCGGTGATGGGCGTGTTTGACCGTGGACACGGAAAGCCCGCGCGAGACCAGACAGGGCAAGAGCCGTTTGATCAACGTCGTCTTCCCCGCGCCGCTCCACCCTGCCAATCCGATAATCCGCATCTCGCTTTGCCCTTAAATGCAACCGCACCCGCTTTGACGGGATCGCCTCAATTTGTCAAAAGTCAGCATATGACGGTGACATCACTCGATTTGAAGGGGCTCAAATGCCCGCTGCCGGCGCTGCGCACGCGCAAGGCCCTCACGCGCCTCAAAAGCGGCGAACGCCTTCACGTGCTCGCGACCGATCCCATGGCGGCCATCGATATTCCCCATGCTGTGCAGGAAACCGGTGATCGGCTCATCGAACAGACACGTAACGAAGATAGTCTGTCATTTCTGATTGAGAAAAGTTGAGACCGCTAAAAGCTGAGCCCCCTCACGGAGAGCGCCTCATGGCTACTAAGATCATCTCCCGCCTGGCCTGTGTTATTCTTCTCTTCGGTCTATCTCTTTCCGCCGCGCGCGCGGACACGACAAGTGAGATCCAATCAGTCATCGCCGACCAGCTTGATGCCTTCGGCAAAGATGATGACACGCGCGCTTATGATCATGCATCAGACATGATCAAACAGCTCTTTCCTTCGAAATCGATTTTCATGGAGATGGTACGCACGGGCTATCCGCCCGTCTATCGCGCAAAGTCATGGAGCTTTGCCGAGCCAACAATGACCGAGACGGGTATTTCGCAAATCGTAAAACTGACCGATGAACAGGGCCGTGT
>CAWUMH010000240.1:0-2106 GCA_963923565.1 uncultured Alphaproteobacteria bacterium | reverse complement strand
CCATACGCCGGAAGCGATCGGCGATTATGTTGGTGGCTCCAATCACGTATTACCCACCGCACGATCGGCGCGGTTCTCGTCAGGACTTGGCGTGCTTGATTTCATGAAGCGCACATCCATTCTGTCTTGCACGCCCGACTCCTTGCGCGCTTTGGCGCCCTCAGCATTGGCTCTGGCTGAGAGCGAAGGCTTGGGTGCGCATGCCCGTTCCGTCGCTATTCGTTTGAATCTGGAATAAGGCGGATCATGAGTCAGGATCCGAGACAACGCCTCGTTTCTGTGACGCTTGATGAAGCATCGATTGGTCGCGCCGGTACCGAACAAGAACATGAACGCGCGATTGCGATCTATGATCTCGTTGAATCAAATCAGTTTGTCATCCCCGATCATGAGGGCGGACCTTATTCGCTGACCGTTAGTCTGATCACCAATAAATTGGCGCTTGATATCAGAGATAATGCAGGCGCGCCTGTTATCGTTCACATTTTGTCGCTCACGCCCTTTCGGCGCGTGATCAAAGATTATTTTCTGATTTGTGAAAGCTATTACAACGCTATTCGATCAGCCTCACCATCTCAGATTGAGGCTATCGATATGGGACGCCGCGGGCTCCACAATGAAGCGGCGCAATTGCTCATTGATCGTCTTGAAGGAAAGATCACCGTTGATTTTGATACAGCGCGCCGCTTGTTCACGCTGATTTCATCCCTGCACTGGAAAGGGTAATCACGCGTGGCCAGCGAACATCGCACAAAAATTCAGGCCGTATTATTTGCTTGTGCGATGAATGCGATTAGATCGCCGATGGCCGAAGCAATTGCGCGCCATTACTTCGGCAAAACCCATTTCATCCAATCGGCGGGTATCCGCAAAGGCGATATTGACGGGTTCACCATCGCCGTCCTCGCTGAAATCGGCATTGATGCGAAAAACCATAAACCCCATACGCTTGAGGAACTCGCGGAATGGGAAGGACTTAATTTCGATTTGATCGTAACCTTGAGCCCTGAAGCACATCACACCGCTTTGGAACTTACGCGAACAATGGCTGTCGATGTGATCTATTGGCCGACAATTGATCCCTCTTTGATCGAGGGCAGTCGCGAGGAAAAACTCGAGGCCTATCGCGCGGTGCGTGAAAAACTCACGGAACAAATTTTGGATTTACTCGGATAAAGGCGACTACTCGCGTCGCAATAAACGATCGACAATCCAATCACCCCATGCACTTGTTTTGAACTCGCGCTCGAGTGCTGACGGATCATAAATTGTTTCAACCCAAGTCTGGAAAGAAATGCCTTTCTCGAGACCCTCACGCCGGTAGCGCTCAAAAAATTCATCGAGAATACCGGTCTTGGCAAATTTGAAATGACCATACCGCCAAGAGAGCTGCTTTAACGCTTCATCGAGCGGACGCTTTTCATGCACGAGAAGGTAAAGCGTCGACATGAAGCCCGCGCGATCCGCGCCGGACTTACAATGCGCAAGCGCCGGATATTGCAGGCTTTCAAAAAATTTCGCCGCCGAGGCGATCCGTTCGCGATCCGGCGCGCCACGCGACCGCAGAACGAAATCGACGAGAATCAATCCTTTCGATTCGCAGACTTCACGCTCGAGCGGCCAGGAGCCGAATTCGCGCCCGCCTCGCAGATTCACAATGGTCCGGATCCCGTCGCGCGCCGCCTGACGCAGTTGACCGGGCGTGGGCTGCGCCGCCCGCCAGAATTTATCGGAGACAGGATGCAAATTCAGATAAATGAGCCGAAAAATGCCGTGGTCAACGAAAACCATATGAAACCAGGCGCGAAACCGCCGCCATAGCGTGTTCAACGGCTTATTCCAGCGGGCAACGCTGCGGCGTCGACGTTGTTCTCGCGTTTCTTGGGTCGTTAATTTCATAGTAAAAGACGAAAAACTGCCTAATTTTGGCGGATAGCGGCCGAATTGCCTTATTTTCGCGCCAAGTACCTATCAGGCAGAGACCGACGCGGCAAGCAGTACCGGTTTTGTCCGAAGCGGAGACATGCTATGAGGCGGCGTCACGCAACACGACTGACACAGACTGACATTGGGAGCCCCCATGACCTATCTCGACTATGGCGCACT
>CAWUMH010000239.1:0-2112 GCA_963923565.1 uncultured Alphaproteobacteria bacterium | reverse complement strand
GTGAAAGAAAGTGGCATAGAATTGACCAAACTCGGCCACGCAGTGCCCGCTGCTTTATTAAAATAGAGAATGGTCTTACGCGCATCAACGACGATGACAGGATCTGCTAAAGCATTAAGGCACTCGGAAAGAATAAGTGGAAGCGCTGTCATATCTATGTATTCGCCTCACTCACTCATCGATTTCAGTTTCAGGACCATATACACGCGCACGGAATCTTAAAAATCTCATGACAATTTCATAAAGCGCGAGAGATACCACAGCGATGACAAAGGGGCCTAGATAATAGCAAAGACGGAAAAGAAGCAGTGCGCCGATGACGCCTTCACGCGGTAAATTGTGAAAGGCCAACAATATGGTTGCTTCGAAAACACCAAGGCCCCCTGGTGCGTTACTCACTACACCAAGAATACAGGCAAAGGCATAAATTGCGGCGAAGGTTTCAAAAGCGATGCCGTGCCCTTCGGGTAACAGCACATAAAGAACAGCCGCCGCTGCGCAGACATCAGCGGCACCCAAAGCGAGTTGTCCAAGCGACACACGAAGCGTTGGCAATTCAATAATAAACCGCTTAATCCGCATATGTCGTCTTTTGGCAGCGGTCCAAACGAGATAAACGAGTATGCCTGAGAGAACCGCCATACCAATCAGTTGATTGACCGATGCATTCGCTTGATTGATGAGCGAAATTGCTTCAGCTTGCCAAATAATGCCGATACCAAAAACAACTGCCATACCGAGAATGAATGTCATTCCGGCAATTAATGTCAGACTAGCGACTTTCGAAGATGAGATCCCGGCACCTGAATAAATCCAATAGCGTACAGTGCCGGCCGTGAGCCACGGAAAGCCGAGTGTGAAAGAGACGGCGTAACTTGTAAATGACGCGAAGGCGACACGCGCGGGATGCGCTTTGATTGCTAATTGGCGCATCGCCAGCGCATCATAACCGGTAAGGAACAAATAACTCGCTACGGTAAAGATGACGGCGAGTCCAATTTGCTCATTGCCTGCTTTGCGAAACGCTTCGACGACGTCGGCGGGCTTCACTTCACCGGCGATGCGATAAAGAACATAGAGCGCGGCAGCAAAAAGAAGAGCGCTGGCCAAGCCTCCGAGAAGAGACATGCCTTGCCGCTCAATCGAGGGCGATGAGGGTGAGTGTTTTGACGAGGGCGTGCGTTCCGTCATGAAAACTTCGTAAAAACAGCCTGATCCAAGCGCGTTCCGTTCTATGGCCGCTCGACAGGGCGAAAGCAAGGCAGTGTGGGATTAGACTCCCGCAGCCTCTTCCAGCGTCGAAGCGGAAACGCCGATTTCACCCGCAGCGGCCACAATCTGCGCCCAAGTCGCCGGATCAACGGGAATACCGTCGCGAAGGCGCTCCGCGCGCGTCTTCCGCTCGGGGTCACCAGGCAAAAGAACCGACGGATCAGCACCCGGTGCCGGGGTTTGAACCCAAGCGATCATCTCTTCGAGTTCGCGGAAATAACTCGGCGCGGTGCCGATCCTGTTCGGGGCAATCAGAATCGAAAGCATGTTATTGACGATAGCCTTTTGCGTCACGAAGCTCTTGATCGCCTCACCGCCCGTTAAAGCGCCGGCAAGCGCCTCGCAAGCGAAAGCAAGTGTCCAGCCCTTGTGCTCACCGAAGGGTAAAATCGCACCGCGCGGATCGTTAAACAAAGTCGCCGGATCATTTGTCGGGTGCCCAGCGGCATCGATCAATGTGCCATCGGGAACGGCAACGCCTTTATTGTAGGCCACACGAATTTTGCCATGCGCCAAACGGCTCGTCGCAAAATCGACGATCACCGCTGCATGCCCTTCACGCGGAATACCGATGGAAATCGGATTCGTTACAACACGCGCAACCGTTCCGCCGAATGGCGCAACAACGGGTTCGGAAATCACATTGACAAAATGAATGGAAACAAGACCTGCCGCCGCGCATTGCTCGGCCCAATGACCGATACGGCCAATGTGATGGCTATTATGCAAGGCAACGATTGAAGATCCTTGTATCTTCGCGCGTTCAATCCCCATTGCCATCGCATCATGCGCGATGCTTTGTCCGAGACCTAAGCCTCCATCGAGCACAAGCGTTGATCC
>CAWUMH010000238.1:0-2123 GCA_963923565.1 uncultured Alphaproteobacteria bacterium | reverse complement strand
ATTGAATCGGCACCACGCTTACTCGGTCGCGCCGTTCCTGCAATGATCGCTGCGCGGATAGAAGCGCGCCATCGCGCAGCCGGAGTCATTTTTCATATCGGAAAATCCATATCATCAATCAATTCTTCCCGTATTCTCGGCCTGTCCGATGGCGTTGAGATTTCAAGCGATGTGATTGTCGCGGGTATCGGTTCAGTTCCGAATGTCGAATTGGCCGAAGCCGCGGGGCTGTTGATCGATAATGGCATTGCGGTTGATGAGCATCTTCGCACATCCGACCCAGATATTTTTGCCGCCGGTGATTGCTGTTCCTTTCCTCATCCGCTTTATGGCCAAAAGCGCATGCGGCTTGAAAGTTGGCGTGCGGCGCAAGAGCAGGGCGCATATGTCGCACGGGCCGTATTGGGTGCGACAGAACCTTATAGCGCGGTGCCTTGGTTCTGGTCTGATCACTATGATCTTTCCCTGCAAATTGCAGGCATGCCTTCTGAGGGGACAAAGACCGTCATGCGCTCTCTTGATCAAGAGAGTGTTCTTCTTTTTCATCTTGATGAGGCTGGGAGACTTGTTGCTGCAAGCGGCATCGGTCTTGGTAATCGTATCGCGCGCGATATTCGTCTTTCAGAAATGCTGATCGAGAAGCAGGTTCACCCCAGTGAAACCGCTTTGGCTGATCCGTCAGTCACGCTGAAATCAATTTTGTCGTCCGCATCAAGCTGAGCACGTACTCACCTTAAAGAGGGTGGACGCGCATCGGTCCATTGACCACCATTTTTATGGGAGTCGACTGCTGCTTTGATGGCAGCAATCGAACGGAGCCCATCAACAGCCGTTGGAAATGACATCGCATTATCATCAGGGGCGCGGCCTTCCTTTTTCGCGGTAATGGCTTCAGCAAGGTCGAGATAGATATTGGAGATGGCGGTCGTGAAGCCTTCGGGGTGACCGATCGTGACGCGCGTTGCTCGTGCGGCTTCCGGCGATTGTCCCGAGTTACCGCGCTCTATGATCTGCGTGCGGCCATTCAAGGGTGTGTAGAAGAGTTGGTTCGGCCATTCTTGTGCCCAGCGTAAGCCGCCGGCTTCGCCATAGACTTCGATGTTGAACCCATGCATGCGACCAACCGCCACTGAGCTCGTCCAGAGCCGCACGAGCGCGCCGCCATCCATGCGGATCGATACCCATGCATCATCTTCAAGCGTGCGGCTTGAAAGGACTGACGCGAAGCTCGCCGATAATTCTTTTGCATCTTGCCCGGCAACGAAGCTTGCCAAATGAAGCGCATGAATGCCGCAATCAGCAAATTGCGCCGAGATACCCGCTTGCGCCGGATCGTAACGCCATCTCACACGCGGGTTATCAGCATCAGCCGCATCAGCGTGAAAGCCATGGGCGAATTCTGTGCGGATCAATCGAATCTTGCCGAGGTCGCCACGTTTGATCATCGCGCGCATTTCGCGCACCAGTGGGTAACCGCTATAGCCGTAGTTTACAGCACAGAGTGTTCCTGTCCGTTTTGCAGTCGCAGCAATTTCTTCGGCTTCCTCAACCGTCACGGTCATCGGCTTTTCGCAGAGCACTGCGATGCCCGCTTCTAAAAATGCTTTTGTGATTTCAAAATGCGTTGAATTAGGTGTCGCAATGGTGACGAGATCAATGCGGTCAGCGCGCCCCTTTTCGCCTTGCAGCATCTCCCTCCAATTGCCATAGGCGCGGTCGGGCGCGATCCCTAAACGTTGTGCATAGTCGCGCCCCCGCGCGGGATCGGCATCAAGCGCGCCGGCTTTGAAGACAAAGAGCCCATCCATAGAAGTTGCAATGCGATGGGCCGGTCCGATTTGACTGCCTTCACCCCCACCAATCATGCCCCAATTCAACGCTTTCATGATCACTCCACCCCTGATCGAAGTATATTTGAAAATCTCCACTGAAGATGCCGATATGCGCATCAATGTCAAATTGCGGGGCCAAAAAACCTACTGAACGGGCTGACCAGTCTCATCTTTGGGGTCGATGCAATTAATGCCGGCAATCGGTCTTTGTTCATAGGGATTACGGGCATGCAGCGCCGCGCGCTCAGTGCATAGAGGAAAGGCCTTCGCTATGGGCGTTGCTTTTGGCAA
>CAWUMH010000237.1:0-2139 GCA_963923565.1 uncultured Alphaproteobacteria bacterium | reverse complement strand
ATTGAGTGGGAGTAGTGCGCTTATGGATCAAGAGACATCAGTTCGCATTGCGGAACTTGAACACCGGATTGGCGAACAGGACAAAACCATTGCTGATTTAAGCGAAATGGTTGTCGCGCAATGGAATAAGATTGATCTCCTTGATCGGCGGTTGAAAGACTTACGCGACGAATTTGAAGCCTCAAACGAGACCAACAATAAGGCACCAGAACCACCGCCGCCTCATTATTGAAACAGCATCTGTTCAAAGCTCTTTTCGAGCTTCTGTTCGATTTTAGGCAAATTTAGTCTGATAACTATATTTTAAATATTACGTTGCGTAAGGTTACCGTCCGTGGTTTGATCTCTCTCTGGCAAGCTCCGCGGAGGTTAAAGCATGCGTCGTTTTTTGGGATTACGGCAATCTGATCGGGTAGTCCGGAGTTCAGAAAAGGTTGATTCCACACGTGTTTTCGCTGAGGGGAGCACTGAGCCTCTCGCGTTAAACCGTGGGATGGACGAGGCTCATCATGAATTTATAGTCGATGGCCCTTCGGCAATGGTTGAGACAGCGCCTCTTTTGGCGTCCGCCATTCGTAACGAAGAAATCCGCATTGATTATGAGGGTTTAATCACACGCTTTGCGGAATTTGACGCTTTGCGGGAGGATTTTGTCGGTGTCACACGGCGTTTCGTGGATGTTATCGATGAATTGGAGCAGTTAAAAAAAGACAAAGCTGAATTGCAGAGCCAAGTTGAAATTGCCGAAGCATTCGCCTCTGAGTTGCGACATGAGCTTTCTACACTAGAGCCGAAATATGATGCTTTGGTCTCGGAGGCGGCAGCACTTCAGGCGGCGGGCGATCGGGGACGCGAAGCGATTGCAAAGCTTGAGGCAGCAAAGCAAAAAGAGCACGAAGAGCATCAGGCAACCCGTGATATCGTCAAATTGCGTGAGGCCGATCTAGCAGATGCCCGCGCTCAAATTAGCGCGCTCCATGATGAGATCTCGGCGGGGCGGCGCGAGCTTGATCGCCTCTCTTCCGCTCTTGCAGAGCGCGAAGTGGCGTATGAGCAATCAGCGAGCGCATTGCGTAGCAGTGAGGAGCAGGGCAGGATCCTAAAAACCTTGCTTGACGAAAGCACATTCCAGACGGCGCGGTTAAGCCGCACAGTGAGTGAGCTTGAACCGATGGCGGATCGGTTAAAATCGCAAATTGTTACTCTTCAGGCGGCGGTCGAAGCTGAACGAGAAGCAAAAGAAAAGGCGGCAATTGAACGGATTGAAGGACTTGAATTGTTGCGGGCGGAATTACGCGCGACAACGGCGAAGCTTGAAGCCGCAATGCAACGCGCGGAAACGCAAGAAAAAATGTTGTTGAGCGCGCGGCATAATTATCGCGAAAAATTAGAAGAATTGCGCGCCGTCGAACGGACGGTGATCGACTTGACCATGCAGCTGGCCAATATGACACGGCGGGCGGAAACAGCCGAAGCCGATAAGACCAATTTACATGCGCGCGTGGCGGATCTTGAAATTGCCGAACGGGGATTTGATCAACGTCTTGAGGATTTGAATAAAGCACTTACTGAAAAAGAGACGGCCCTGATTTTGGCTCAGGGACAAATTGTCTTCGAATCCAGTCGTCTCGAGGAAGCGCAATCCATGGCGCGAACCGAGCGTGCTCGTTTCGAAAGTGAGATGGCCGAGATCATGAAGCTGCTCGATAAGGAACGTGTTGATCGCACCGTTCTTGAAGGCGCTCTTTTGTCAAACCGTCGTCGGCAAGCGTTGCGGGGCGAGACAGACGAGGACATCGTCACCGTTGCAAAGGAAAGCGCAGATGAGCCTAGCGCGGCTCCAGCATCGATAGATCAGGACGACGAAACTGTAATTGGACTCGAGACACAAGAATCAGGGGCCGTGATCCTCGAATTTGAACGGTCTTCCGCAAATCATGGTGTGGATCAGGGACCCGTTCTTGGCGCGACCGAAACGAGTGGGGGACAGCCGCCTCTAGCGGCATCATAAATCGCTGCGGATTTACACGTGACGAAGCATTCTCGAGGAGACATCGGACGGTGCAACGTATATTAACGTGCTGTTTTTGGTGTCTCTTGGGGAATGCTCCATGATAATTTTAGTCATTGGTTTGATTG
>CAWUMH010000236.1:0-2139 GCA_963923565.1 uncultured Alphaproteobacteria bacterium | reverse complement strand
TGATCTTCCGATCATCGTGATCCGCCGCTCGGACGGTTCGGGCACCACCTATAACTTTACTTATTACCTCTCGGCCGTGAATGAAGACTTCAAGAAAAAAGTCGGCACGGGCGAAGCGGTTGAATGGCCTGTCGGCATCGGCGGCAAGGGCAATGATGGCGTCGCCAACAATGTCATGCAGACCAAGGGTTCGATTGGTTATGTTGAGCTTGCTTTCGCGATCCAGAATGGTCTCGCTTACACCGACATGATCAATGCCGAGGGTAAGCGCGTGAAGCCTAAATTTGAAAGCTTCCAGGCTGCCGCGCAGAACGCTGATTGGGCCAAGGCCGATCATTTCAACCTCGTGCTTGCCAATCAACCGGGTGCAAGCGCCTGGCCGATGACGGTTGCGACCTTCATTCTTATGCCCATTGAGGCAGAAGACACGGAAGCCTCGGCTGCAGCACTCAAATTCTTCGACTGGGCCTATTCGAATGGCGACGATATGGCCAAGCAGCTCGACTATATCCCGATGCCTGACTCGGTCGTTGCAAAGGTGAAGTCTGCGGTTTGGTCGCAGATCAAGAAGTAAGCTGCCTTTGTATCTTCATCCAATTGTGATGATCTAACAGAATAAAAGATCAGGGCGCTTCACAAAGCGCCCTGATCATATCAAAACAAGCGGGCACCATGTGTGTTCACTTTTCCAACGACAGGCAGGGATCAGGGCGCAGATTATGTTAGATGCCATTCCTTCTCTTGATCATGCCGGTCGTATGAGCGCTGCGCGTTCAAAAATTCTCGCCCGAATGGCGCTGGGCGACCGCAGCTTTCACCTGGTAACACGACTATGCGCTTATGGCGTTTTCATCCTGCTTGCTGGGATCGTGATATCGCTCATCATGGGCGCCTGGCCGGCGATAAAGACTTTCGGTCTTGAATTTCTGGTAACGCGACGTTGGGCACCGCAGCTCGATGAGCCAATCCTTGGCGCGCTTGCCCCCATCTATGGCACGATACTTACGTCTTTCATTGCGATGCTGATCGCCGTGCCTTTTGGTCTTGGTGTGGCAATCTTTCTCACCGAACTTTGCCCGATCCCCTTGCGTCGTCCGATCCGCGTCGCTGTTGAGCTTTTGGCCGGCATCCCGTCGATCATTTATGGGATGTGGGGGTTTTTTGTTCTCGGCCCCTTCCTTGCTCAATATGTCGAGCCCGGCATTGCGTGGGCCGTACAAGATATTCCGGTTCTGAATATCATTTTCAGTGCTGAGATGATTTCCAATATCAGTCTCTTTAACGCATCACTCGTGCTCGCGATTATGATATTACCGTTTATCACGGCGATCGCGGTTGATGTGTTCAGCACTGTACCGCCCGTTTTAAAAGAATCCGCTTATGGTATCGGCTGCACGACCTGGGAAGTTGTTACCAATGTTGTCATTCCTTTCACCCGCGTCGGCTTGGTCGGCGGTGTGATGTTGGCATTAGGCCGCGCTTTGGGTGAAACTATGGCGGTAACTTTTATCATTGGTAACAGTTTTAAAATTGATGGCTCAATCTTCTCGCCGGGCACAACAATTTCGGCGGCTATTGCTAGCGAATTTGCAGAAAGTGCCGATTTGCACCGTTCGGCTTTGATGTATCTCGGTCTCCTCTTATTCATTCTTACTTTCTTCGTTTTGGCAGCCGCGCGTCTCATGTTGATGCGTCTAGAAAAACGGGCGGGGGCATAACATGTCGCTTTATGCAAGCCGCCGCCGCTCCAATTTGACCGCGATGACCCTTTGTTTGGTGGCAACGACCATTGGCATTCTGTGGCTCTTTCTCATTCTTTTTTCTCTCCTCGTGAATGGGTTGCCGCATCTGTCCATTGAAGTTTTTACGGAGATGACCCCGCCGCCGGGCGAAACAGGCGGCGGTTTGTTAAACTCCATTTTCGGAACCCTTTTGATGACTGTGCTTGGCGTGGGTATAGGCGCGCCTATCGGCATTCTGGCGGGAACATATCTTGCCGAATATGGACGCTATTCGAAAACGACACCCACAATTCGCTTCATCAATGATATTTTGCTCTCTGCGCCCTCGATCATCATCGGTCTGTTCATCTACGGCATCGTCGTTGTCCCGATGAAAAATTTCTCGGCCCTCGCGGGC
>CAWUMH010000235.1:0-2140 GCA_963923565.1 uncultured Alphaproteobacteria bacterium | reverse complement strand
CCGGAAGGTCCGAATATCGGTCTCATCAATTCGCTCGCCACTTTCGCGCGCGTCAATAAATACGGCTTCATCGAGTCGCCTTATCGCAAGATCAAGGACGGCAAGATCACTGATGAAGTGATCTATATGTCAGCGATCGAGGAGTCGAAGCACCATGTTGCGCAGGCGAACGTAGCCGTTGATAAAAACGGCAAGCTCACGGATGATCTCGTCATCGTGCGTCATGCGGGTGATGTGATTGTCGTTCCAGTTGAGCGCGTCGACTACATGGACGTGTCACCGAAGCAGCTTGTGTCGGTTGCCGCTGCGCTCATTCCGTTCCTTGAGAATGATGACGCGAACCGCGCGCTCATGGGCTCGAATATGCAACGTCAAGCGGTACCGCTTGTGCGTGCTGACGCGCCTTTCGTGGGCACGGGTATGGAAGCGGTTGTCGCGCGTGACTCAGGTGCTGCGATTGCCGCTCGTCGCGCTGGTATCGTCGATCAAGTGGATGCGACCCGTATCGTTATCCGCGCGACCGAGGAGCTCGATCCGTCGAAAGCTGGCGTCGATATCTATCGCTTGTTGAAGTTCCAGCGTTCCAACCAATCGACCTGCATCAACCAGAAGCCGCTCGTTCAAGTGGGCGACATCGTCAAGAAGGGCGATATTCTGGCCGATGGTCCGTCGACTGAATTCGGCGAATTGGCGCTCGGTCGTAACGTGCTCGTCGCCTTCATGCCGTGGAACGGTTACAATTTCGAAGACTCGATTTTGTTGTCCGAACGCATCGCGAAGGAAGACACTTTCACCTCCATTCACATCGAAGAATTCGAAGTGATGGCGCGTGATACGAAGCTCGGTCCGGAAGAAATCACACGCGATATTCCGAACGTCTCGGAAGAAACGCTGAAGAATCTCGATGAAGCGGGTATTGTCTATATCGGCGCGGAAGTGCAGGCGGGTGATATTCTCGTCGGCAAGATCACACCGAAGGGCGAAAGCCCGATGACGCCGGAAGAAAAACTTCTTCGCGCCATCTTCGGTGAGAAGGCTTCTGACGTTCGCGATACATCGCTCCGCGTGCCGCCAGGTGTGCAAGGCACGATCGTTGAGGTGCGCGTGTTCAACCGTCACGGCGTTGACAAGGATGAACGTGCACAAGCCATCGAGCGCGAAGAAATCGAACGTCTCGCGAAAGACCGTGATGACGAGCTCGCGATCCTTGATCGTAACGTCTATACGCGCGTTGGCGAATTGATCACCGGCAAGAAGGCGCTTTCAGGTCCGAAGGGATTTAAGAAAGACACCAAGATTGAACGCGCGATGCTTGATGCCTATCCGCGCTCTCAATGGTGGACTTTCGCCGTTGATGACGACTCCGTCATGACAGCGCTCGAAGCCATGCGTAAGCAATATGACGATGCGAAGAAGAGCCTTGAACAGCGCTTCCTCGACAAGGTTGAAAAATTGCAGCGCGGTGATGAATTGCCTCCGGGCGTGATGAAGATGGTAAAGGTCTTCGTCGCCGTGAAGCGTAAGATTCAGCCGGGCGACAAGATGGCCGGCCGTCACGGTAACAAGGGCGTTGTCTCGCGTATTGTTCCGATTGAAGACATGCCGTTCCTTGAAGATGGCACGCATGTTGACATCGTGCTCAATCCGCTGGGCGTGCCGTCGCGCATGAATGTGGGGCAGATCCTTGAAACCCATCTCGGATGGGCTGCAGCGGGTCTTGGCAAACAGATCGGCGAAGCGGTTGATGCCTATCGCAAGTCACACAATGAAAAGCAGCTTCGTGACTCATTCGCCAAAGTCTATGGTGACAATGACGTCGTGAAGGCGCTTGACGCTGACAATCTTGCGGGCATGGGTGAAAATCTCCGTCGTGGTGTGCCGATTGCGACACCGGTGTTCGATGGCGCGAAAGAAGCGGATATTGAGCATTTGTTGGAGCAGGCCGGTCTCGATAAATCGGGTCAGGTCACGCTTTATGACGGACGCACGGGTGAAGCTTTCGACCGTAAGGTCACTGTTGGCTACATCTACATGCTGAAGCTTCACCATCTTGTCGATGACAAGATCCATGCGCGTTCGATCGGCCCTTATTCGCTCGTTACGCAACAACCACTCGGCGGCAAAGCGCAGTTCGGTGGTC
>CAWUMH010000234.1:0-2149 GCA_963923565.1 uncultured Alphaproteobacteria bacterium | reverse complement strand
CGCCGTCGCGCACGAGAGCACGCATCTGCTCGACACTATGGGGCGCCGCACGAAATTCGTCCCGGCGATGCATTAAAGTGACGCGTTTGGCCACCGGCACAAGATTGAGCGTCCAATCGAGCGCGGAGTCCCCGCCGCCTACGATGAGCACCGAACGCCCACGAAAGGTCTCAATCTTCCGGACGGCGTAATAAACGCTGTCGGGCTCAAAGGTGTCGATTTCCGGAATGGGCGGCTTTTTTGGCTGAAACGAGCCACCGCCAGCTGCAATCACAATGGTTTTGGTCTCAAACACCGTATCGGCATTGGTTTTGACCCGAAACAGCGGTGCGACCGGCGTGCCGAGATTTTGCACCTCGGCCACCATCTCATTCAAGTGAAAGACCGGCCCAAATGGCTCAATCTGCTTCATCAGATTGTCGATGAGCCCCTGCCCCGTAACCGTCGGAAAGCCCGGAATGTCATAAATCGGCTTTTCGGGGTAAAGCTCGGCGCATTGTCCGCCAATTTTATCAAGAATATCAACGACATGAGCCTTGATATCGAGAAGGCCCAATTCAAAAACGGCAAACAGGCCCACCGGCCCCGCTCCAATGATCAGGCAATCGGTTTTAATTGTCTCGGTCATGGCGTTCTCGGGACTTTCTCTAAAAAGGCAGATCGAAAGGCTTGATCGCTCAGGCCTGTTTTTCCGGGGTCCGCACCGAGAGACCATCCAAGTCTTGGGTCACGGTGATTTGGCAAGAAAGGCGGGAATTGGGCCGCACATCATAGGCAAAATCGAGCATATCCTCCTCCATTGAGGACGGCGCACCGACTTTTTCCTGCCAATCGGGCTCAATATAAACATGGCAGGTCGCGCAGGCGCAGGCCCCACCACATTCGGCCTCAATCCCGGGAACGCCGTTCTTGATTGCCGCTTCCATAACCGTGGAGCCCGGTTCGGCCTCAACTGTCCGCGCCGTGCCGCCAAAATCAATGAATTGAATTTTTGCCATAGGACCCTCATAATACGGGCATTAAGACCCTCGCGGCTCGATACAGGAAGCGCGTCCCTTTGACGAGGAATTTCATCAAGTTTGGAAAGAATTCGCGAGTTTACAGAGTGATATAGGGCGATTTCGTCTAAAAACACCCCCGTTAACGCTGTTTTCACTATTTATTACGGTCGGGTGGTCAAGGCTCCCCCCAAAAGTTAGACTGCGAAGGGGTGAACCCACGCCTAAAATTCAGTTTGGAGCGGTAAGACAATCATGGCTACGCACACAAAAATCTCGGATTCGGCCGAAGCGGCGCTCTCCGCGATTGAGGAAGCTTTGACGCAGTCGATCAATCCGTCTGCGGCGTCGGAAACATCTGAGCCCAAATCATCCGATGATCTGGGATCCCGCTCATCAAGCCCATCGACGCGTGCGTCTGTTAAGACTCGTGCGGACGCCGACCTTCGTCCGCCAGTTCAAGATCTTGATCGCCCCTTCCCTGGCCTCGCCGCCAATGATGACCGCAAAGCGGTGGGTGAAATCATCCAAACATTGCAGGCGCGTCCGTCACGCCGTCCTTATCTTCTTGCCGCTATCGCCTCAGGCGCTTGGATTTTGTCTGTCGCTATTGCGCTTCTTGTTCACCCTGATCTCGTCGGCAATGCGTTCACGTCGGCTGAGTCATCTGCCGTTATTCCGTTCCTCGTCGTTGGCCTCGCACTGCCTGTCGTTCTCTTCTTCCTGTTGGCGCTCGCTTCCGTGCGTGCAGCCGAAATGCGCACAATCGCAAATTCTATGACGCAAGTCGCGTTACGCTTGGCTCAACCGGAAGCCGCAACGACCGAAGCCGTTGTATCGCTCTCGCAAGTTGTTCGGCGTGAAGTCGCTGCCATGGGCGATGGCATGGAGCGTGCGGTCGCGCGTGCGAGCGAACTCGAAGCGATGGTACATAATGAGATTGCCACGCTTGAACGCGCCTATGGCCAAAATGAAGTACGTATTCGCGCTTTGATCGACGAGCTGGCTTTGCAACGCGACGCGATTTCATCAAATGCTGAACATATTCGCTCGTCGATTTTAACGACGCATGAGCATCTTGGTCGCGAAATCAATCAGGCCATGACTCGCATCACTGCACTTGTCGATGAAGCTGGATCAAAAGTGGCTGG
>CAWUMH010000233.1:0-2172 GCA_963923565.1 uncultured Alphaproteobacteria bacterium | reverse complement strand
TCTCATGGTTGATGCCCATAGATTTTTAGGAATATCCATACTGCTTATTGCCTTGCTTCGTATTCTCAGGCGACTACATGGCCGGCCCAGCACCTATGAAACTGATCCAAAGTCGATGCGGGTGATGGCTGGATCTATACAAATCATAATGTTATTCATTCTTGTATTTATTTCGGTTCTGGGCTGGGGATATACGAATGCTGGGGGGATCGATATAAATTTTTTAGGGTTGGATTTTCCCGCAATTCTGCCAAAGGATCAGTATTTGGAGGAGCTTACAGTCTCCTTGCACGAGCTTTTCGCTAACTTATTTTTGATTATCCTTGGTATACACTTCATCGGCGCTGGAAGGCATTGGCTTCAATCGCGCGGGTTGAAAAATCCAGACTCTCACGACAGAAGTTGAGCTCCAAGTTTGGATGATCAGTATGTCTCTTACATCAACAAACGATCCCTTTTTGTTTCGATGGAGATTATCTAGGCCATAGATTTTTGGTTAATTCATGCAATAAAATAAATGAGGAGGACAAGAGCAAATTTATACGCCTCGCGGCGGACGACCAAAAAATAACAGAATAAATTCAATACCTTACGAGCACTCAATTCAACCCTCGTTCGCAATGAGGAGGCCAGCGGTTCGATTCCGCTCAGCTCCACCATTTTCAGGATTGTGGGCAATCTTTTTGCGTTAATAACGTGATTTTGAATTTTAGAAGAGCGCTCATTCAAAAGCGCTCTTCGTGATCAAATTGTACGACGCACTTACATCAATCAAGATGCGTGAAGAGCTCTTCCTTCGTGCGGCGTACCTTTTTCAATTTGAGTAACCAGTCATTGGCTTCATCGCGATGGCCGATGGGCAACATCGTAACAGAGCGCAAGCCTTTTTCACGCAAGCCCAATAACTCATCAAGCGCAGCGGGATCAAACCCTTCCATCGGCGTGGCATCGACATGTTCGACAGCGGCTGCGGCCAAAGCAATACCAAGCGCGATATAAGTTTGTTTTGCCGTGTGTTGGAAGTTGATCTCGGGATCACGTGCGCAATAGCCCGCAATCAAATTCTTGCGATAATTTTCGGTGCGTTCATTGGTGCCGACGCCGCGCTGGGCAATCGTATAATCGAAGGATTGATTGATGCGTTCAGGCGTATAGTTATCCCATGCCGCAAAAACGATGAGATGCGAACATTCCGCAACTTGCGACTGGCCGCTCGCAATCGGCACGATCTTGTCCTTCAATGCCTGATTGGTAATCACCAACACATGAAAGGGCTGCAATCCGCTTGAGCTCGGCGATAGACGGATCGATTCAAGAATGACCTCCACCTTGTCTTTGGCAACAACGCGCGAGGGATCCATCTTTTTGGTGGCATAGCGCCAGGTCAAAGCATCGATAAAGGACAAAGGAACAACTCCAATTGAAGGGGAGGGCGGTAGAGACGAGCCCTTCACCTAAACCCTCTTCGCCCAAAGGCAAGCCATTGCGGCCATTTGATGCAGTTTCATGGGGGGCATTGAATTTCTTCCGAAATCCAAATCACATCTCGCATGATGGCGCGCACAGGGTTAGACTTTGCATTGATAACATCATTTTATCCCGCAAGGCTCCCATGTCGCTGACCATCCGCTCCGCCGAAATCGCCGATCTGCCCGCTATTCTCGAAATCGTGAATGACGAAATTCTCAATTCAACGGCGATTTTCTCGCATCATGTGGTTACGCTTGAGAACCGGAGGGAATGGTTTGAAGCGCGTCGGGAGCGGAATTTCCCCGTTCTGGTTGCCGTCCTGGGTAAAGAAGTTCTCGGTTTTGCCAGCTTCGGCGAATTTCGTCCGCATGATGGCTATCTCCATTCGGTCGAACATTCGATCTATGTTCATCGCCATCATCATGGAAAAGGAGTCGGTAAACAGCTTATGCCGCCGCTTTTTGATGCCGCCCGCGCACTTGGCAAACATGTCATGATTGGCGGTATTTCGGCCGATAATGCCGGCTCAATCCACTTTCATCGCCAATTGGGCTTTTCTGAAACGGGACGGTTGAAGCAGGTCGGCTGGAAATTCGACCGCTGGCTCGATCTCGTTTTCATGCAAAAAATTCTCGATTAACAGGGTGCGATTGGCTGATAACGCCAAAAACTGCACGGATTTGGAGCGGGCGAAGGGATTTG
>CAWUMH010000232.1:0-2175 GCA_963923565.1 uncultured Alphaproteobacteria bacterium | reverse complement strand
TGCTTGGGTCAACTGACCCGGAAATTACTCGATTGAATGAACGCGTCGCTTATCCGATGCGGATCGCCGTATCGCTTGTGAAAGCGTAAGGCGGCACGGGAAGATTGGTTGGCGCTGGTCCCTGGCGGATACGACCCGACGTGTCGAACACCGAACCATGGCAGGGGCACTGCCAGCCATGGAAGGCGCCTTCATTGCCGAGAGGCACGCAACCGAGATGGGTACAGTTGCCATAAACGATCAGCCATTGATCTTTGCCCGCTTTCACGCGGTCGGCATCAGCTTGCGGATCACGCAAGGAGGTGAGGTCCGTGTCTTGTGCCGATTTGATTTCGTCTTTCGTGCGGTGACGCACGAAAATGAGTTTACCGCGCCAGAAGAGCTTGACGATCTGACCTTCAGCCACAGGCGAAAGATCGAAATCGACAGGCGCACCCGCTGCAATGGTCGCGGCATCGGGACCCATCTGGCTAATGAAAGGCCAGATTGCGCCCGCTAAGCCAACTGCACCTGCAGCGCTTGTCGCAATATAAAGAAAATCACGTCTCGTGGGTTCGGCCGACGCCGCAGCATGTGTTGTTGCCACCGTGGTCATCCTCGTATCCAGCACCCCCGCCTTGGGTCCTCTTGACTGAGGATCATGCCACTGCGGTGTTTCAAACCCGCCCGGACGGCGCTGGTTGCCTCGGGCGCATGTCTTGATGTCCTAGCTTTTGGCGCGCGAAATCGCGAATACAAAAAACGCGACCCGTCACCGCGGCAGGATTTGGCATGAGGCGTCCCGCTTGTCCATAGTCCGGAAGGCGAGACCCCCCGAGTTTTGAGCCCTTTTTGACGCCATTCCATTCCTTTCTTAATAGACCCTTATGCATCTGGCACTTTACCAACCCGACATCCCGCAAAACGCGGGCACCATATTGCGCCTCTGCGCCTGCCTGGGCGTAACCGCGCATATCATCGAGCCTGCCGGATTCCCGATTTCCGACAAGAATTTCCGCCGCGCGGGCATGGATTATCTCGATCAAATCGACATCCGCCGCCATATCGGCTGGACCGATTTCGAAATCTGGCGGAAAAGCACCGGCGCGCGGTTGATCCTTGCCACGACCCGCGGTGCAACCTCATATCCCGATTTCGCCTTCCGCCCCGATGATATTCTCCTGATGGGCCGCGAATCGGCAGGCGTCCCCGACGATGTTCACGAGAGTGCGGATGCGAGGCTTCTCATTCCCATGCGCGCCGGATTAAGATCAATCAATGTCGCGGTCTCGGCCGCGATGATTTTGGGCGAGGCACTCCGGCAAATGGATGCCTTTCCCAAATAAAAAACGTGATGATGTGAGGACTGCCTTTAATGACCGACGCCCTAGAGACCCGTAAATCGCGCGCTGAAAGCTGGTTCCAATCTTTGCGCGACACGATCTGCGCGGCATTGGAGACGCTTGAAGATCAGGCGACCGGCCCTTTCTTCCCTGAGGCGCAAGAGCCCGGCCGCTTTGTCCGCACTCCATGGGACCGCACTGACCATTCCGGCGCAAAGGGCGGCGGCGGTGTGATGTCGATCATGAAGGGCCGCGTGTTCGAAAAAGTCGGCGTGCATTGCTCAACCGTCTATGGCGAATTCGCGCCTGAGTTTCGCGGGCAGATTCCAGGTTCCGATAAAGATCCACGCTTTTTCGCGACCGGCATTTCCTTAATCGCTCATCCGTGGAACCCACATGTGCCGACCGTGCATATGAACACACGCTTCGTTGTTACGACAAAAGCCTGGTTTGGTGGTGGTGCTGATTTGACGCCTGTGCTGGTGCGACGCCGCAGCCAAGAGGATGCCGACGCAAAAGCATTTCATGCCGCGATGAAAGCGCCCTGCGAAGCGCATACAAAGGTCGCCAATTACGAAAAATATAAAACATGGTGCGATGAATATTTTCATTTGAAACATCGCAACGAACCGCGTGGTATTGGCGGCATTTTTTATGATTATCTTGATTCAGGCGATTGGGATGCTGATCTCGCTTTCACACAAGATGTCGGCCGAGCGTTCAACGATATATATCCGAAAATCGTGCGTGCGAATGTTACGACACCTTGGACTGAAGCCGACCGCGAAGAGCAACAAATCCGTCGCGGCCGCTATGTTGAATTCAATCTGCTCTATGATCGCGGCACAATCTT
>CAWUMH010000231.1:0-2224 GCA_963923565.1 uncultured Alphaproteobacteria bacterium | reverse complement strand
TCTCTATATTGCGATCTTTATTTCGCAATGGCTTTGCGGTTTGGCAACGGTCACATCAGTGTCCCGCATGATCTTCGCTTTTTCACGCGACGGTGGGCTACCCTTTTCCAAATCGCTTGCAAGTGTCAGCAAAAAACATCGTACTCCAGTTGCTGCGATTTGGACGGGATCGATCTTGTCGGTTCTTTTCGTTTGGGGAACGTCTTCGATTTCGATTGCCGGCTCATCCGCCTATTCGATTGTCGTGTCCTGCACGGTGATTTTCCTATTTCTCTCGTTCACCGTTCCGATTGCTTTGGGCCTCTTTGCGCATGGCACGCCGAAATGGAACAAGATGGGTCCGTGGGATTTAGGCGCGGGCCTTTTCAAACTCTTTGCGGTGTTGTCGATCCTCGCAATGGCTCTGATTTTCTATCTCGGTGTGCAGCCGCCAAATGATTGGGCGCTGACCATTACGGTCGGCTTCCTCGTGTTGACGGCGATCATCTGGTTCCTCTTTGAAAATAAGAGATTCAAAGGCCCGCCAATTGGTGACGTGATTGCCAAGCGTCAGGCTGAAATTGCTGCGGCGGAAGCGGCTATCGGCGAGAGATAAGTATCGACTAAAATATAAGGAGCGGTGGGGGAAATTCTCCCGCCGCTTTTCTTTGGAGGCTTGCCCGATCAGGGGCGGCGAAGATGCCGATATTGCTGCAGGAAGGTCGCCCGCAAACCACGAGCGCCGTGCCGCGCGAAATAGCTCTGCCATTCGGTGAGCTCATCAAGCGTGAGGCGATACCGCGTGGCCGCATCTTCTAGGCTGATAAGCCCCGCATGAATGGCTTCGATCAATTTGGCCTTCCGGCTCATGACCCAACGGGTCTCATGGCTCGGTGGCAAATCGGCAAGCGAAAGATCCGCCACAGCGGTCCCGGACAATGCAGGCATGATACGCAACCTGAAACAAACTAAAACGCAACAACTCAGGTGATCCAACGAATAAAACCGAATCACCTGCCCCCTTTTACCACAGGACATTAAAAATTTATGGTCTAGGCGCGCAAAAGAGGCCGAAGCTGCCCTTTTCCGGCTTGCCAAGGGGAAGGCTGGCGGCTTTCATGCCCCGGCCATCCCTTCGCGGAAATGTTCGAAACGCCTTAAGTCCGGAGCCGTCATGACCTCTTCACCCGTACTCAAAAATGCCGCTGATGCCCTTGCCTATATCCGCAAACGTGATGTGCCTTATGTCCGCCTGGGCGTGTTCGACATTGATGGCGTGTTTCGCGGCAAATATGTGAACCGTGACAAGTTCGAGAGTGCGCTGGAAAAAGGCTTGGGCTTTTGTGACGTCGTTGTTGGCTGGGATTCGAATGATCAGCTCTATGACAATGTGAGCGTTACGGGCTGGCACACCGGCTATCCCGATGCGGAAGTACGCATGGTGCCCGAGTCGATGCGCCTCATTCCTTTTGAAGACGATCTCCCGCTTTTCCTCTGTGAGTTTACAGGCAAATGGGAAGATGTTTGCCCGCGGGGAACTTTGCGTCGTGTACTGAAACGCGCCGCCGATCATGGCTTCCGAGTGAATGCTGCCGCTGAATTTGAATTTTTTCTTTTTGAGGAAACGCCGCATTCGGTGCGTGAGAAAAATTACAAAAATCTCAAAAACATTACGCCGGGCTTTTTTGGCTATTCGATGTTGCGGTCCTCGGTGCATGCGGATTTCTACCGCGACCTTCTCGATCTCGGCCGCAAGATGAATTTCGAAATCGAGGGACTGCACACAGAAACGGGTCCGGGCGTTCTTGAAGCGGCGATCAAAGTTGATGAAGCCTTGAATGCTGCGGATAAAGCGGCGCTCTTTAAAACCTATACAAAGGTGCTTGCACAGAAGCGTGGCTGGATGGCGTCGTTCATGGCGAAGAGCTCACATGAGTGGCCCGGACAATCAGGCCATTTGCATCTCTCGCTTGCGGACAAGAAAACGGGTCGCGGTCTTTTCTTTGATGCGAAGAAAAAGCATAAAATGTCCGATACAATGCGTTGGTTTGTTGGCGGACAACAGGCCTTGATGCCCGAGCTTCTGGCGATGGTGGCTTCAACGGTAAATTCCTATTCGCGTCTCATTCCCGGCTTTTGGGCGCCAACTGATTCCGCTTGGGCGGTTGATAACCGCACGACAGCTTTGCGTGTGATCGAGGGGTCGGAAAAATCGCAACGCGTTGAATATCGCGTCGCTGCTGCG
>CAWUMH010000230.1:0-2234 GCA_963923565.1 uncultured Alphaproteobacteria bacterium | reverse complement strand
CGGCGGTAATGGTGCAATATGGTGCGACCCGCAATCGTGTATTGCCGGCTGATAATCTCCCCACAAATGTTGCCATGCCCAAAAGCGTAACGGTGGCGGGCGCACCCAAACCGACGCGCCATCTTGGTGTGACGACTTGCCAGAAAATGCCTTTGGGGAATGGCGAGCGAAAAACCTGTACTGAGGAATGATTCTGGAGGTTAGGAGAATGATCGGCTCGTTCAAATTTATAGGAAAATAATCATAAATTTCTTGACAAAATAAGACAATCCTCTCTACTCTTCCGTAAGGTAAGTTTATCAAAAGAGAGGAGCGCCCGATGACTGTGAAGACTGAACCGCAAACGACTCAAAACCCGTCTCTCAGTTCAGAAGAACGGCGTTGTCTTGTGGCGCTTGCCGAGGAAGGTGGCTTCGGCGCGCGGGCGATGCGCGACGGTTATCTCGCACTGGCAAAGCGGCACAAAGGGATCACACTTGCGGTGTCCCTTGTGCGTGCACGCACCGGTGAAGTGCTCGTAGAGCGGGGCATGGCCGAATGGAATGCGCGCGGCAGCACGGCGCGTTTGTTGATTACTGATAAAGGCCGCACGGCACTTGTTGAATCGGGACATGTGCCAAAAAATATTCATCGAAATGATTTGGTCCTTCAGTCGATTGAAGCGCCCGAGGGGCGACGTGAAAATTTCGTCAATCAAAAAGAGAGTCCGCTTCTCTGGTTGGCGCGCCGCAAAGGGAAAGATGGACAGCCATTTGTTTCTGCGTCAGCTTTTGTTGCGGGCGAAAGATTACGCGCTGATTTTGAACGTGCAGGACTTTCACCGCGCGTGAGCATTGATTGGTCGCGCTTTGGCATGGGTGCCGCCTCAAGAACCGGCAAAGAGGGCCATGCGAGCGATGCGATGATTGCCGCGCAAATGCGGATGCGGAAAGCGATTGACGCGATGGGCGAGCGCTTCGCAGGTCCGGTGATCGATATTTGTTGCTTCTTGAAAGGGCTTGAACGGGTTGAACGTGAAAGAGGGTGGAAGCAACGTTCCGCCAAACACGTCCTCACGCAAGGTCTTGCGCTTCTCGCAAAACATTACGGATTGGATGAGGAAGCGCGCGGAAGGTCCGAGTCAAACCGCATTCGTGTCGCTGCGGATCTCTAAGCGATATATAATTGGAGCAACAAGAAAGGCCGGAGCGATTAACTCCGGCCTTCCAGATAACTGATCTCACATTGTCAAATCATGATCAGCATAGAGCGCTTATGCGTCTCTTGTCGTATTTGAAGGCGCATCATTTGATGAGCGACGCTCGGCCATGAATTGATCAAATTCAGCCTTGTCTTTCGCGTGACGAAGCCGGTCGAGAAATGTGCGGAATTCATCCGCTTCGCGCTCTAACTTATCGAGTGTTTCTTCCCGATAATCATCGAAAGCGCGGTTTCCGGTCGGTTTGAAAAAGGGCGCACGGTCGCCCCTCTCTTGCTCGTCTTGACCAAAGAAGGACCGCATACGGTCCATTTTGGTTTGGAGCCGATCCATTTTCCGGTTCCATTTATCGCGACCCCACGAGGTGCGGCCATAGTCTCCATAGGCATAGGCCCAGCTGTTGCAGCGCATTCTTCCGCTCCAGATCATGTAAGAAAGGATCACAAGGCCAACGGGCCAGAACACAACAAATCCGCCAATCATGGCGGCAAGCCACCCGGGCCGCCCCCAGTCATCAAGTTTGTAGATGATCGATCTCACCATACTTCGCTCCTGTCGAAGTAAATGTAAATAACATTTACATATATGGAGCGAGCCGAGGCGTTCGTCAAGGGAAATGAGCATTAAGGTTTGGTAAGAAATGATCGGGTGGACCGGCACCAACTATTCGAAATAGCCGTTCCGATTGGCTAATCAGCCGATTGCGTTGATTTTCCAATAAGATAAGCCCGTAGGGCTCCATCCTCGGTCAGACCTATGGCCCGTTTGAATGCCGTTGCCGTCGCTTGGTGGTCGATACCCAGTTGCTGCAGCAATTGGGCTTTTAGCGCCCAAAACGGCTGGTAGTCCTTTGTCACCTGTTCGGGCAATTCTGACAATTCATGGAGACCCGCTTCAGGACCATGCACCTCTGCTGTGGCGGCAGCGAGACCTACGAGATTGCCAATCGTCGGCGCCTTCTCCGCCAACAGGCGATAGAGAGTCCATGTCGGCAGGCGCATATCAGCGCCCGTCAAACGTGAATTTACCAATACGG
>CAWUMH010000229.1:0-2255 GCA_963923565.1 uncultured Alphaproteobacteria bacterium | reverse complement strand
ATCGCCTTCATTCTCGCGGTCATCATCATCGGTGACGATAACCAATTCACCTTTGGCAAAGGCTTCAATCGCTTCACTGACGGCTTGATACATGGTGGCGGGTCCGGTTGGAGGAGAGGAAAGGGGATGAGGCGTAAGCGCGAGGAAATCATTCGGCGTCACCGCGCCTTTGGTCTCTTTCGAGATCAATTCGGCAGTTTCGCGCGACAGCCACGCGTCATCCTGATTGCAGAGCTGCGTGATCGTGCCCGGAGACACGCCAATGCTCCGGGCGAAATCGATCCGACTGACGGCGTTGTCCTTGAGCCATGCTGCGAGTTTCATGGCCGGCCTTTTAGCAGGACTAAAATCCGGCGGCTAGGCCGTGCCGCTTGCGGGCGCGCAAATTTCAGTTTGGGTGAAAGGAGGCGGGTGGCTTAATGGCTCATCCGCTTCATCACAAGGGACATGGCCAAGGTTTTGCCCCAGCGCGGCAGGGGGAGAAGTGACCACGCTATGAGTTTGGCGAGCCAGCCGGGAATGATCGTGGTCGAGCGGCCGAGCGCGGCAAGCGACACGCGGGCCACCATATCCGGTTTCGCGGCAAGCGTGAGTTTCATGCCCGAGCGGGGGCCGAATCCCGTCGTGACGGGTCCGGGAGCCACTGCCAGCACGTCGATTCCGAAGGGTTTGAGTTCGCCCCGCAATCCTTCGGCGAAGCTCTGGACGAAGGCTTTCGTCGCCGCATAGGTCGAGGTGTATGAGACGCCCTGAAAGCCGACGAGCGATCCGAACAGGATCAATGCGCCGCCATTCCGTTTCTTGAAGCGGGCGGCAAAGGCCGAGGAAAGGTCGACAACCGCGCGACAATTCACATCGACCATGTTGAGCTCGTTCTCGACCGGTAGATCGACAAAAGATCCCGCGCTGCCAAATCCGGCCGAGGCGACCAGCATGCCGATATCGAGTGTTTCGGTCGCTTTGATCACCCGTGCGACCTCGGCGGCCTCACCGAGATTGGCCGCGATGATCGTCACATTGATGTCGTTTTGGGACGTCAGCTCGTCGGCAAGCGCCTGCAGCCGGTCTGTCCGCCGTGCCACCAGAACGAGATCGAACTTCTTCGCGCCAAGGGCGCGGGCAAATTCGCGGCCGATCCCGTCAGAGGCTCCGGTAACCAGCGCAACCGGACCATAGCGGCCCGTGCGGGAAAGACGCGGAGAGGACGAAGGTGCAGAGGTCACGGTCATGATGCGGTCCGATGTGATTAGGTTGACAGTGTCAACTTTTCTAGTTCATTTTGTTGACACTGTCAACATGCATGGTTAGATCTAGGCGGGCGCGGCAGTTTCGGGCGCGTCGAGATGGGCAGAACCATGGCGATCGGCAAGACAAAGGCTGACCGGCCGAAACCGCATCATGTCAAAGAGGCCTGTCTGAACGAGGCCCTTGCGATCGTTGCGCGCGACGGGATTGAACATTTGAGTCTGCGTGAAGTGGCGCGCCGGCTCTCGATTTCACACCAGACGCCGTATCGTCATTTCAAGAGCCGCGATCATTTGCTCGCCGCGCTTGTCGCGCGTGCCTATCGCGATTTCGCATCCGTTCTCGACAAAGCCGCGGATGATCCCGATGCGGAGAAGGCGCTGGCTCAGATGGGCGTGGCCTATCTCGATTATGCGGCCCGTGAACCGCTCGCCTACCGGTTGATGTTCGGCACGCCTTTGCCGCCGGCGTCAGAGCATCCCGAGATGATGGGGGAAGCGCGTCACGCGTTCGATCTTTTGCTGAGGGCATTGGAGCGTCGATCTCAGGCCGCATCGTCCGAGCGCCCGCGCAATCGGGATGCCGTGTACCGCGATGCATTGTTTGTCTGGTCGGCTTTGCATGGCTTCGCCTCAATCCGATCGTCGTCGATCTTTCAAACGCTCGACAGCGATTACGGAACGATGACGGCAATGGTAGATAATCTTCTCGCCGATATCGGCAAAGGCATCGCCTAGCGGAGAGCGTTTGAGCGCGGTGGGCCGATAACCCCGACACGCAGAGCTCGGTGCTTACCCGTTCTGTCCGCGATGGCGCAGATAATGATCCGCCAACATGAAGGCCATAATCCCGCCCGTCATTGGCTGAGGACATGTGATATTTGTCTCACGTTACAAGTGGGCGTTTCGAACCCGGCGAGCCGATCATGTCACACTGAGACTTACGGCACTGGCTCGTAAGGCTGGCCGACCAATTCATCGCCTTCAACAATATTTATTTTTGGCAGAGCG
>CAWUMH010000228.1:0-2269 GCA_963923565.1 uncultured Alphaproteobacteria bacterium | reverse complement strand
CATTCATGCGGATGATGGTTTCAACCGAACGATCCATCGAACCCAAATGCACGGGCATATGCGGCGCATTGGCAACAAGACGACCTTCGTGATCAAATACAGCACAGGAGAAATCGAGCCGTTCTTTGATATTGACTGATGACGCGGTGTTTTGAAGCGTCACGCCCATTTGCTCGGCAATTGACATGAAGAGATTGTTGAAAATCTCGAGGAGAACCGGATCGGCCTCCGTCCCCGCCGCGACGCGCTTCTCACGCGGCTCAACGCGTTTTAAAACAAGGTGATCGCGCGCGGTGAGCGTTGCCGCCCATCCTGCTTCAATCATAATTGTTTGATGTGGTTCGATCAGGAGTGCGGGGCCTTTTATCGAATGTCCGGCTTTCAATTGCGAACGCAGATAAATCGGCGCGTCATGGAATCGACCTTCACTGAAGATAGATTTCCGCGCATGGGGTGACGGTAGCGCGTCGCGCGTCTCGCTTGTTTCGTGCGGCGTAATCGGGCTGCCGCCGCCAACGGCCTCAAGAGCGATGGCTTCAAGGACGAGAGATTTTGACGGATCTGAAAAGCCAAATCGTTGATGGTGCAGCGTTTCGAAAATCTTTCGCAGCGCTGCCAGGCGTCCGCCCGATGACAGGGATTTTCTGTTATCAACCGTGATAGCAATGGCGGTATCGGTTCCCGCATAGCGCAACAGTGCCTGTGAAATAATCGTGATGTCCTCGGGTGCTACACCTTGACCCTGAACTTCAGCACGGCAGAGCGCGCCAAGGCGCTCTACTTCACGATCAAATTGGGCAAGTGCCTCATCAGTGAACGGTTTTTCGAGGGCTTGTTCGCGTGTTGCACGTATGGACGCGAGGCCCATGCCATAGGCCGAGAGTAGCGATGAAAAAGGATGGATAAGAATTTTATCCATCGCCAGTGCATCGGCCACAAGGCAAGCATGTTGGCCACTCGCACCACCAAAGGCGTTTAAGGCGTATCGCGTGATATCATAACCCCGCGCGACGGAAATTTTCTTGATCGCTTCGGCCATATTCGCAACGGCAATTCGGATAAAGCCATCGGCAATATGTTCGGGGCTGCGGTCAGTTCCGATTTCCTTTGCTAATTCGGCAAATTTCTTTTTGACGATTTCAGCATCAAGCTTTTGGTTTTGTTCGAGCCCGAAAATCGCAGGGAAATAATCGGGATCAAGCTTGCCGAGCATAACATTCGCGTCGGTAACGGTGAGGGGGCCGCCGCGGCGATAACATGCGGGTCCCGGATTAGCGCCTGCCGAGTCAGGGCCTACGCGGTAACGCGCGCCATCATAATGGAGGATTGAGCCCCCGCCGGCGGCAACTGTGTGAATCATCATCATGGGCGCGCGCATGCGTACACCGGCCACTTCTGTTTCAAAGGCACGTTCATAGTGACCATCAAAATGAGCGACATCCGTCGAGGTGCCGCCCATATCGAAACCGATGACACGAGTGAAACCTGCTTCACGCCCCGTTTCTGCAAGCGCAACGACACCGCCGGCAGGGCCGGATAAAACGGCATCTTTGCCTTTGAAAAGATCAGCGGCGGTTAAACCGCCCGATGACATCATGAACATAAGCCGTGCGCCCGAGCGTTTTACATCAAGCTCTTCGGCAACCATGGCGACATAGCGCGCCAGAATAGGCGAGAGATAGGCATCGACAACGGTTGTGTCGCCGCGTCCAACAAATTTGATGAGCGGGCTTGTCTCATGGCTCACGGAAACTTGGGTGAAGCCCATTTCTCGTGCAATCTTTGCCGCCTGTTTTTCATGCGCGGGGAAGGTCCAAGCATGCATGAATACAATTGCGATGGAGTCATATCCTTTTTGGCGGAGTACACTAAACGCCTCACGCATTGACTCTTCATCAGGCGCACGCTCGACGGTTCCGTCCGCGCGCACGCGCTCGTCGATTTCGATTGTTTCTGCATAAAGCGCATCAGGCTTTTTGACCGCGCGCGCGAAGATATCATTGCGCGCTTGATAGCCAATCTTTAGCGCATCACGAAAGCCGCGCGTGACGACGAGCGCCATGCGTTCACCTTTGCGCTCGAGCAAAGCATTGGTGGCCACTGTTGTGCCCATGCGCACATCGCCGATACGACCCGCCGGAATAGGGTCGCCGGGTTGAAGGCCGAGTAATAGACGGATGCCATGAACAGCTGCATCACGATAGGCGCCGGGATTTTCGGAGAGGACTTTGCGCGCGAAAAGCTGGCCATCGGGAGCGCGGCCGACAAT
>CAWUMH010000227.1:0-2294 GCA_963923565.1 uncultured Alphaproteobacteria bacterium | reverse complement strand
CGCCTGAACGCAAGCAGGAACTCGTCAAGCAATTCGCGACCGGCAAAGGCGACACAGGTTCGCCGGAAGTCCAGATCGCAATCCTGACGGAACGCATCACAAATCTCACAGGCCATTTCAAGAGCCATGTGAAGGACAACCATTCCCGCCGCGGCCTTTTGAAAATGGTGTCGCAGCGCCGCTCGCTTCTCGATTATCTCAAGTCGAAGGACGAAGCGCGCTATAAGACCATCATCGAAAAGCTCGGCATCCGCCGCTGATAAGCGATGTCTTCGGGCCGCTTCTCAAGCGGCCCGTTGTTTTCATGAAACTGACGGCATCCGGCCTTCTGTTTCACACTCCCGGGCCCAATGGTTCGATGCCATAAAGCCCTCAACCCTGCCCCCGATACGGAGTTCATGGCAGGATTGCCGGAGGCTGGCGCGCGCCAAGGGCCGCATGTGACACCAGCCTCCCGCCGTCTTGCACATGGCTTTCGAATCCCGGGCCATGATGAAAGACAAAGTCTCTATGTTTGATATTCAAAAAGTTGAATTGATCTGGGCTGGGCGCAAGCTCGTGCTCGAAACCGGACGCATTGCGCGTCAGGCTGATGGCTCGGTGCTCGCCACTTACGGCGAAACAGCCGTGCTCGCGACGGTCGTGTCGGCGAAAGAGCCGAAGGCTGGCGTCGACTTCTTCCCGCTCACTGTGAACTATCAGGAAAAGGCATTTGCTGCCGGTCGTATTCCGGGTGGTTACTTCAAGCGCGAAGGTCGCCCATCAGAAAAAGAAACACTCGTTTCACGTTTGATCGATCGCCCGATCCGCCCGCTCTTCGTTGATGGCTACAAGAACGACACGCAAGTTGTTGTCACTGTGCTCGCGCATGATCTTGAGAATGATCCGGACATCGTGTCGATGGTTGCAGCCTCTGCAGCGCTGACACTTTCCGGCGTTCCGTTCATGGGTCCGGTGGGTGCAGCACGCGTTGGCTATATCAATGGTCAATATCGTTTGAACCCGACGCTTGCTGAAATGGCAGACTCGGTTCTCGATCTCGTTGTTGCTGGTACAAATGACGCCGTGTTGATGGTGGAGTCGGAAGCCAAAGAACTCGGTGAAGACGTGATGCTCGGCGCGGTGATGCATGGTCATGCAGGCTTCCAGCCTGTGATCGATGCGATCATCAAGCTCGCCGAAGTGGCTGCGAAAGAACCGCGCGATTTCACAACGCCGGATCATTCGGATCTCGAGAAGAAAATTCTCGCACTCGTCGAAAAAGAATTGCGCGACGCCTATTCGACACCTGCCAAGCAGGAACGTCAGAACAAGGTTGCTGCTGCAAAGGCTAAAGTGCTCGAAGCCTTTTCAGGCGAAGGTGTTGCCGAGCCGATCAATGCACTCATCGTCGCTTCCGTCTTCAAAGAAGTCGAAGCGAAGATCGTGCGTTGGAACATTCTTGACACCAAGAAGCGTATTGACGGTCGCGATCTCGTAACCGTTCGTCCGATCCTTGCAGAAGTCGGCATTCTGCCGCGCGCGCATGGTTCGTCGCTCTTCACGCGCGGTGAAACGCAGGCGATGGTTGTTGCAACCCTCGGCACGGCGGATGACGAACAGTTCATCGACGCGCTCGAAGGCACCTACAAAGAAACCTTCTTGCTGCACTATAACTTCCCTCCCTATTCGGTTGGTGAAACAGGCCGCATGGGTTCGCCAGGTCGTCGCGAAATCGGTCACGGCAAGCTCGCATGGCGCGCGGTGCATCCGATGCTCCCGCCGCATCACGAATTCCCGTACACGATCCGCCTTGTGTCCGAGATCACGGAATCAAACGGTTCGTCGTCAATGGCAACGGTCTGCGGTTCATCGCTCGCATTGATGGATGCAGGCGTGCCGTTGAAGTCGCCAGTCGCCGGTATCGCGATGGGCTTGATCCTCGAAGGCGAACGCTACGCCGTTCTCTCCGACATTTTGGGTGACGAAGATCACTTAGGCGACATGGACTTCAAAGTGGCCGGTACGGAAAACGGTGTCACATCGCTGCAGATGGACATCAAGATCGCCGGCATCACCGAAGAGATCATGAAGGTCGCGCTGCATCAGGCGAAGGATGGCCGTTTGCACATCCTCGGCGAAATGGCGAAGGGCCTCTCGGGCGCACGTAAGGAACTCGGTCAATATGCACCGCGTATCGAAACGATGAAGATCCCGACGGACAAGATCCGCGAAGTCATCGGCACAGGTGGTAAGGTCATCCGCGAAATCGTCGAAAAGACGGGCGCGAAGATCAACATCGAAGACGACGGCAC
>CAWUMH010000226.1:0-2296 GCA_963923565.1 uncultured Alphaproteobacteria bacterium | reverse complement strand
GTCTCCGGTCTTGATGGCTCATGACCACGCTTCTTCTCACTCATCCCTCATTTAAATTGCACGAAACACCGTCCGGTCATCCCGAGCGGGTGGATCGCATTCGTGCTGTAGAGCGTGTTCTTGAAGGCGAGCGCTTTGCTTCGCTCAGGCGTGAAGAAGCGCCCCGTGTTGATCGGCAATCAATTCTCACATGCCATCCGGAACGCCATCTCGCAGCGATTGAACGCGCTGTGCCGTCAGAAGGTTTTGCTTCAGTCGATTCTGACACGGTGATGTCACCGGGGTCGCTTGAAGCCGCTTTGTGCGGCGCGGGTGCCGCCACACGTGCGGTCGATGCCGTACTAAAAGGCGAAGCAAAAAACGCCTTTGCCGCTATTCGCCCGCCTGGGCATCACGCTGAACATGCAACAGCAATGGGCTTTTGCTTTTTTAATAACGCTGCCATCGCAGCACGTCATGCACAAAGTAAATTTGGTGTTGGTCGCGTTGCGATTATTGATTGGGATGTGCATCACGGCAATGGCACGCAGGATATTTTGTGGAACGATGCGTCGATCATGTATTGCTCGACCCATGAAATGCCGCTTTATCCGGGTACCGGAGCAAGAGATGAACGCGGTGATCACGACACCATCGTCAATGCGCCTTTGAATGCAGGGGATGGCGGAGAAATGTTTCGCGATGCGTTTGATCACGTGATCTTGCCGCGTCTAACGCAATTTGCCCCCGAGCTTATAATTATATCAGCCGGCTTTGATGCGCATTGGCGCGATCCGCTTGCGAATATCAATCTTGAAGAGCGGGATTTCTCATGGGCAACGCGCAGGCTTATGGACATTGCCGAAAAACATGCAGGCGGTCGCCTCGTATCGCTGCTTGAAGGCGGTTATGATCTTGAGGGTCTGTCGCGCTCAGTCGCCGCGCATGTATCCGCGCTGATGGGGCAGGGCGAAGCCGCTTGATGCAATTACCCCTTACAGCTTGATGTCGTAAGTCGCCCATTTGGTTTTATCGGCCACTTTGTCATAGAGGCTACGCGCGCGGTAATTATCTTCTGCCGTGATCCAACGAATGACGCTCCAGCCGCGCTGTTTGCCGATCTGCGCCACGGCTTCAATGAGTAAGCGGGCAGCACCTGAACCGCGCGATGCGGGCGTTACGAAAAGATCATCGAGAAAGCCGCCCGTCGTTGCTGAAAGCGGCCGTGCGAAGGGTCGGAAATGCGTAAGGCCGATGAGCAAGCCTTTATCATCAACGGCCACGAGTCCCTCAGTTTCATGCGCATCATCAAAGAGCCATGACCAGACCGTATCACGCATGTCTTGCGTCTGAGTAACTTTATAAAATTCAGCATAGCCCTGATAAAGTACATTCCATTGCGCGCGATCATTCTGTTCAACAGGGCGAATGGTTATGGACATGAGGTTACGCTTTCTAAATTAATTCTATGACCGTCCGAATAGACGTTCGAGATCAGCAAGTTTGAGTTCGATAAAAGTAGGGCGGCCATGATTGCATTGGCCCGAATTCGGTGTGGCTTCCATTTCACGCAAGAGTGCATCCATTTCCTCCGGACGAAGGCGACGCCCCGCGCGTACGGAATGATGACAGGCGAAAGTTTTGAGAACATGATCAAGTCGCGCTTCAAGTGTCGCGCCTGTGCCCCATTCTTCGAAGCTTTCGACAAGATCGCGCACGGCGCCCTCAATATCTCCCTCGGCAAGTGATGCCGGAACTTCAGTAACAGAGATCGCGCCCGGTCCGAAGGACTCGATCGCCAAACCGAGCTCTTCAAGTAAGGTTTGATTGGCAAGCAATCGATCAGCGGACACCGAATCAAGCTCGACAATAACCGGAATTAAAAGCATTTGCCGCGCGAGTGATTTCTTCTCACGATCAAGTTTGAGCTTTTCATAAACAAGGCGTTCATGCGCGGCGTGTTGATCAACAAGCACCAATCCGCTTCTTGTTTGCGCAATAATATAGGTATCGTGAATTTGCGCGCGCGCTGCCCCGAGCGGCTTGTCGAGCGTTTCATCTAATGGAACTGCAACACCGGCACGCCGATCAACGGACGGATGCGACAGTGTTTCGAAGGCCGCTTGTGCGGCTTCACCAAAACCATCAGGACGCGACGGAGACTCCTGCCAACTCCACGACGCTGAGGGCGCGGTATTCGAATAGAAGCTGCGATTTTGTGACAACGCGCTGAAGGCCCGTTGTGCTAGAGTTGATGTCGTTCGACCTGCGTGTTGCAATGCATTGCGAATAGTCGACACGAGAAGGCCGCGCACAA
>CAWUMH010000225.1:0-2298 GCA_963923565.1 uncultured Alphaproteobacteria bacterium | reverse complement strand
TGAGCGCCGGGCATCCGGTCCTCACCCAAGGAACGGCCGCCCTTTTCGCCAATGAGCCCGCAATAATCCCATAGAGACGACCAGAACTGAGGCCTTTCCTCAACTGAGGCCCGATGGAGAGCGGGATAATCGGGAAGAGCCTGACCGAGGCGCTCGCCGAAAAAGATCCGGAACCGGGCCATCTCGCTCGACGCCGCGCTCTCGGGCGTGGGTCGCCAAAGTGGATCTTGCCGCATTATCAATTTCCCCCGCTTGTTATCCCGTAGCGTCTACTTCCGATTGCTTCCGGTAACCCCGCAGGCGATGTATACCGAGTTTGGAGTCGGAAAAAGATAGCCCGCATCAATGCGAGAATTTGACATAAAACGACAAGGACGGCGCCTCGGCGTCGCGATCCTCCTTTTAATCATCCTGCTCGGTGCTGGTAGCTTGATCTCCGTACCCGTTGATAGTGAGCGGGCGGCCCGCCTCTTGCGGCCCACTTTGAGCGCGCTTTTCGGCCCTGATGTCACGCTCGATCTTTCCGCATCTTTGTCTATTTTACCTCGTCCAACGCTTGAGATAAGCGGCTTAAACATCTCAAAAAAAGACAAAATTTTGATCAAGGCACGAACAGCATCTGCCCCAGTCGGTGTTATTGCTTTGCTGTCCGGCAGGCTTTCGGCCTCAAGCCTCGCAATCAATGAACCCGTCCTTACGCTGCCGCCTTCAAGCGTTCCGGATACACGGCAAAGCGCCCTCACCCTGATCGGCGGCCTCATTGGCGTCGCTGATATCAAAGAAGCGCGGGAGCTTGAAACGCTTACCATCCGCTCTGGTCGCGTCATGATTTCGGGCGATGTCCCGCTCGTATTTGTTGATAAACTGGACGCTGATTTGTCCCTTTCCGCTTCGGGACGATTGGCGTTTGACCTCAGAACGATATGGAAGACTGAAGTCGTAGATTTCTCTAGCCGGATCGACCCTACGGATCCAAAAACCGGCACGAAAGCCACGTCTCTTTCTATAAGAAGCGCACCGGGTACATTGACGCTCGACGGAACACTAGCGACAACGCCCGAACTTCATTTTTCCGGAAAGAGCGATTTAGCAATCAAAGCACTCGATCGACTGGGTACGTGGCTTGATGTTGATCCGCCTCTAACGTTTACCACGCCGCTTACGGTTAGAGGGATGGCCGAAATGACGGGCGATCGCGTTGCCATCCGCGACGCTGATATCAGCCTCGGCAAAATCGAGATGAAGGGTGGGATCGGGCTTGATGTTGCTGGTCAAAGGCCGCTGGTGTTCGGAAGTCTTTCAGCCGGCGATATGGACGTCACCGAATTCTTGCGCCCGCTTTGGCCAAAGCAAGCGCAGGGCTGGCGCACTGATCCTCTGGCAAGCGGTTTAACACCCGAACAAGATTTCGATGTGCGCCTTTCGGCAGAGCGCGTGAATCTTGGCATCGTCCGTATCGCCAATCTTGCCGTATCGATCATTGCAAAAGATCGCGCCTTGGATCTGACACTCGGTGGATCAAAACTGTTCCAAGGATCGGCAAAAGGCAAATTATCGATACAACCCGACGATAATGGCTATCGCGTCGCGGTTCACGGCAGCTTCGACAATATCGATTTGGCGCAAGCAACGCTCGCATTCATGGATATGCGAAAAATCGAAGGCACGACTGAAGGCAAATTCGATTTTGAATCGCGTGGCACCACTTCAGAAAGCATTATGAAAGCGCTTTCGGGGACGACCGATGTGTCGATCACGAATGGAACCTTGAATGGCATCAATCTCGCCAATGTTCTCAAGCGTATCGAGACGCGCCCTCTCTCCGCCATTCGCGATATGAAAGGCGGAAAAACTGATTTTGATCGTGCGCATGTCAGCGCAACGATCTCCAATGGCAATGCTACACTTGAAAAAGCGGAAATGCTTTTTGCGCCCAATGGGATGACGATGACGGGTGAAGTCAATATTGGCGAGCGTCGTTTAACGCTTGAAGGATTAGCAACAGGACCCGATCCCGAAAATGGAACCGCACCCGCGATATTACCTTATACTGTGACAGGGAGCTTTGACGACCCCATCCTTACGCCCGATGTTGGCCGTATCTTAAAACGACAAGGCACAACGCCTGAACAGTGATCACTCGTCCGTCGCTTTAACCGTTGTTACGAGCGGCACCTGTCCTAATCCGTCTTTATTGTAAATATCATCGCGGAATTGAATGAGACCATCAGGTGTTGCCCAAGCTGTAATATAAACCCAGAACACAGGAACAGGCTTCGTAAGCTTCGCATCAACGCG
>CAWUMH010000224.1:0-2358 GCA_963923565.1 uncultured Alphaproteobacteria bacterium | reverse complement strand
CATCGCCTCGGCAAGTCCGCGAATGACAGCCCAATCTTCACGCGCGTCACCCGGCGGGAAAATAGCGCGGTTGGCGAGCTGCACACGTCCTTCCGTATTCACGTAAAGACCCGATTTCTCGGTGTAGGTCGCGCTTGGCAAAATCACATCAGCGCGATGCGCACCGCGATCACCATGCGTGCCTTGATAAATCACAAAGGGACCGGCAGGTATTTCAACTTCATCGACACCCAAGAGATACAGCACATCAAGAGCACCGGCCTTGATCATGCCTGCGGTATCAAGACCGCCCTCACCCGGTACAAAGCCGATATCGAGTGCGCCGACAAGCGAAGCTTCCGTGTGGAGGATATTGAAGCCGTTCCACTCTGCTGTGAGCGCCGAATGCGCTTTGGCAAGTTTCGCGGCCAGTGCGAGAACCGCACCACCATCAGCACGATTGAGCGCGCCTTGACCAACAATAATCATCGGCTTTGATTTACCCGCAAAGAGTTTTGCAGCCGCAGCCTCAAGGCTCTCGGGACCAACACCTTCGTATGCATAGGGATAAGTGAGATCAGCCTTCTCGCCGACCAAAGCGACCGACAAACCGCCCTTCAAATAACGCTTGCGAATGCGCGCATTGAGCACCGGCGCTTCGTGACGCGGATTGGAGCCGATGATCAAAATTGCATCGGCGTCTTCAATGCCGGCAATGGTCGAATTGAAGAGATAAGAAGCGCGGCCATGCTTAGGATGGAGCGGCGATCCGGGATAACGGGCATCGGTATTGGAAGACCCGAGCGCCTTCATCAGCGCTTGCAACGCGAACATGTCTTCAACGCTCGCCAATTGTCCGGCCAGCGCGCCAATCTTTTGCGGCGTTGTTGCTTTGACTTTTGCAGCAATAGAAGCAAATGCCTCGGCCCATGACACGGGCTTGAGCTTGCCATCCACACGCAGATAGGGACGATCAAGACGTTGCGTTTTCAACCCGTCAAAAATGAAACGGCCTTTATCGGACAACCATTCTTCATTCACACTTTCATTCAAACGCGGCATGACGCGCATGACTTCATTGGCGCGGCTATCGACGCGGATCGCAGTTCCAACCGCATCCATTACGTCGATGGATTCTGTCTTGGTGAGTTCCCACGGCCGCGCTTTGAATTCATAAGGTTTAGAGGTGAGTGCGCCAACGGGGCAAAGATCAATAATATTGCCTTGCAATTCGCTCGTCATCGCGGCTTCGAGATAGGAGGTGATTTCGACATCTTCGCCACGGCCAATCAATCCAAGATCTGTGACACCTGCAACTTCGGTCGAGAAGCGCACACAGCGTGTGCATTGAATGCAACGCGTCATCGTCGTTTTCACAAGCGGCCCGATATGCTTGTCTTCAACCGCGCGTTTGTTCTCGTCATAGCGCGACGTGTCGACGCCATAAGCCATCGCCTGATCTTGCAAATCACATTCACCACCCTGATCGCAGATCGGGCAATCAAGCGGGTGATTAATGAGCAGAAATTCCATCACGCCTTCGCGCGCCTTCTTCACCATCGGAGACGTCGTGAACACGACCGGCGGCTCGCCATTCGGGCCCGGCCGCAAATCACGAACATTTAACGCACAAGAGGCTTGCGGCTTCGGCGGTCCACCTTTCACCTCCACAAGGCACATGCGGCAATTGCCGGCAATCGACAGACGCTCATGGAAACAGAAGCGCGGCACTTCCGCACCCGCTTCTTCACACGCCTGAAGAACCGTGTATTCGGCCGGAACGTCGATCTCCTTGCCGTCGATGATGATCTTGCTCATGACGTCCTCTTATTCCGCTGCCATCATGCGCACGGGATCAGCATGCGGATTGGCCGAATATTGATCGATCCGCTCTTCAATCTCGTGCCGGAAATGCGCGATCAACCCTTGAATGGGCCAAGCCGCCGCATCGCCCAATGCACAAATCGTATGGCCTTCAACCTGTTTGGTGACTTCCAATAACATATCGATTTCACGCTTCTGTGCGCGGCCTTCGGCCATGCGCATCATCACGCGCCACATCCAGCCCGTGCCTTCACGGCACGGCGTACATTGGCCGCAGCTCTCATGTTTATAAAACGCCGACAAACGCGCAATCGCGCGAATAATGTCAGTCGATTTATCCATCACGATCACAGCAGCAGTGCCGAGACCCGAACGCAATTTTGAGAGTGAATCAAAATCCATCGGCGTATCGATGATTTGATCGGCCGGCACCATACGCACGGATGAACCGCCCGGAATGACGGCTTTCAGATTATCCCACCCTCCACGAACGCCGCCGCAATGACGATCAATGAGTTCACGGAATGTGATGCCCATGGCTTCTTCGACATTGCA
>CAWUMH010000223.1:0-2414 GCA_963923565.1 uncultured Alphaproteobacteria bacterium | reverse complement strand
GGATTTGCCACACGATGCGCGCCTTCGATCATATCGCGTTGGGTCGGATGTAATTCGGCAAAGCCATAGACCCATCCATGGGCCACACGATGCGCGGTCGAGGCATCGAGAATACGCGGCGCATTGGCTCCCAATTCATCCGCGAGTTTCACCGCCTCGATCGCCGCATCATCCGGCAGACACAACACAACCGCATCGACCTCGGCCATCAAAGCCTGACGCGCTTTTGGATCTTTGCGCTTGTCGGGATCAATGCTTTTGATCGTGATGCCTTTGACGTGCTGAAGCCGCTCGCGGATGCCTAAGCCCGTTGTGCCTGCTTCGCCGTCAATGAATACACTTGCTGTCATGTCACCCTCTTCGCACATGCGTGCGTTATTTATAACCGATCAGACATTTGGTCTCGAGATAGTCATGCAGACCAAAGGCACCGTATTCGCGGCCATTACCGGATTGCTTATATCCACCAAAGGCTGAATAGGGATCAAAGGCCGGATAATTGATCTGCACCGCACCAACACGCAAGCGTCGCGCGACAGCACGTGCTTTTTCGATATCCGCTGATTGCACATAACCCGCAAGACCATATTCAGTGTCATGCGCAATCTCGAGCGCTTCTTCGATCGAGCCGTAACCCATGATCATCAAAGTCATGCCGAAGATTTCATTCTTCGCAATACGCATTTCCCGCGTAACATTACCGAAGATGGTCGGCTTGGCAAAATAACCGCGATTAAGATGCTCAGGCAGACCCAAGCCGCCGGTCACAAGCGTCGCGCCGTCTTCAATGCCCATCTTGATGAGGCCTTGCACCTTCTCCCAATGGGCTTTTGAAATCAGCGGGCCCAAGGTGGTCTTCGGATCATTCGGGTCGCCCAGCACGTAAGATTCCGCCGCGCGTTTCGCAATCGCCATCACTTCATTCATGCGGTGATGCGGCACAAGCATACGCTGCGGTGAGTCACAGCTCTCGCCGGAATTGATATAGCACCCCGCAACGCCATTGGTCACAGCCGCTTCGAAATCGACATCATCAAGCAGAATATTCGCCGAGTTGCCGCCAAGCTCCTGCGCAACACGCTTCACCGTATCGGCTGCGGCTTTGGCCACTGCGATGCCACCACGCGTCGATCCCGTAAAAGAAACCATATCGATGTCGGGATGCGAAGCGATCGCTGCACCGACAGTCGGTCCATCACCTTGCACGAGATTGAACACGCCTTTCGGCACGCCCGCTTCATGCAATATCTCGGCCCAGACAACACCGGAGAGCGGCGCGATTTCGGAAGGCTTTAACACCATGGTGCAGCCGGCTGCGAGAGCGGGCGCAACTTTGCACACGATCTGGTTAATCGGCCAATTCCACGGCGTGATCATGCCAACCACACCAATGCCTTCATGCATGATCAGGGTGGTGCCTTGCAAACGTTCGAACTCGTAAGTCTTCAAAACTTCAATTGTAGATTCAAGATGCGCGGTGCCGGAGCCCGCTTGCCATTCCATCGCAAACCCGCGCGGCGCACCCATCTCCAATGTCATCGCGTCGGCCACGTCTTGAATGCGGCGTTGATAGACTTCGAGAACGCGGGACAATAACGCGATGCGCTCTTCGCGCGTCGTTTGCGAGAATGTAACAAAGGCTTTGCGTGCCGAAGCAACCGCACGATCCACATCGGCGCTTGAGCCCAGCGCAATGCGGCCGCAGACTTCTTCCGTGGCGGGATTGATGACATCGAAGGGTTGAAGCGCAACCGGATCAACCCATTGGCCGTCGATATAGAATTTGAAATGATCCGTCATGGTTTTTAACCCTTCCCTTAAATCAATCCGCGTGCCTTTGACTGAGTATCGCCATCGGGCTCCAGATCATGGAATCGATCATAATTGAGCGTGGTCGACCCGTCCGGATGCGACTCGATGATGTCGGCATAGCGATGATCCCAGCGAATATCGCCCGGATCATACCAATGCCGCGCTTTGACCTCCTGCGTCATATTCTCGTCATAGCCCGTGATGGTGAGAATGAACGCCGAAACGAGCAACTCCTTGCCGTTACGCACACCATGCAAAGGCGAACTCTCATCAATCTTGTGAAAAATCGTCCAGGAGAGAATGAAAACGGGATTTTCAACGCGCTCGAGTTTCAATTCGACAAAGCGGCGAAAAGAATGCCCTTCTTTGCTTTTGCCATCCATCAAGGCCCAGAGCCGCGCCGAGGCATCGCTGACCGTATTATGACGTTCATTCGCAACGCGCATCATGAGCGTGGGCTGGCCATTAAAGTCGGTGACCACAGGGTGCCGCGCAAACATGAAGCGCGCCCGCGCGCGCGCAAAACGTGTGAACATCAAACCAGTGGTGACAGCCACAAACAAAAGACCGAAAAAATTTTCAACCGACGCCAATATATGGCC
>CAWUMH010000222.1:0-2423 GCA_963923565.1 uncultured Alphaproteobacteria bacterium | reverse complement strand
AGCGCAAAGAAAAGCCCGACAGAGAGAGGCTTTTTGCCTTCCTGCATCAATTTGCGGGTGACATTGTCGATGGCGGCGATGTGATCAGGATCAACCGCATGACGAAGCCCCAAAACATAAGCAAGCGCGCAGGTGCCGAGCAGAACGGGCATGTCATGAAAGGTAATGAGCGCCCACAGCCAGACGAGAAGATTGGCAATCAGCAAGCCTGAAAACAACGCGATGATGCGCGGTTTAAGCGGGGCATCCGTTGTGGGCGTTGTCGCGTTGATCATTAAAAATCTCTATCGCTGCGAAGTATCAGATATGGCGTGGAAAAAACTTCCCGTGACGTGACCGCGACGACTGCCGGACGGCGCAGGCGCCGAGCCATAGGCATCAATCACAGTCGCGAAAGGTTCGTCTGATCCCTTATCGACAATAGTGGCATAATGAAATTCATGACCGCGCAGTTGAGCGCCTTTTTGGCCTAAGGGTGTATCGGACAACAGGGTCGCATCGCGATAGCCGAGAGTCATTTTGCGTTTGGCAAAACTTGTGTTCACACTCAAAAGATCAGCCATCGGCCAAATGTGGCCGTCCGCATCGGTCATCGTCTGACCGAGCACCATATAACCACCGCATTCGCCGTGAACGGGTTTTGTTGCCGCAAAGTGTCGAAGTCCGTTTATGAAATTTTCGGCATTCGACAGCGTGCTGGCATGAAGCTCAGGATAGCCGCCTGGCAACCAGCAGACATCGCAGCTCTGATCAGGCGCTTCATTGTTCAATGGCGAGAAGGGGATAACTTCAGCACCCGCTTTGCGCCATGCCGTGAGATGATGCGGATAGATGAAAGAGAAGGCGGCATCGCGTGCAAGCGCAATGCGCTGGCCCGGCGGTTTGAGCGCTTGCAATGATGTGTGTGATATCATGCTCGGCGTTTTCGCAGCCGCGCGTACGGCATCAAGATCAATATGCGCTTCGACCAGATCGGCCATGTGATCGAGAATGCGATCAAGCTCTGCTGTTTCCTCCGCTTGCACCAGACCGAGATGGCGTTCGGGGATTGTCGCATGCGCATCACGCGGCACGCTGCCCAATATTTTGAGGCCCGCTTTCTCCATCGCGAGTCCGACGAGATGGCGATGGCGATCGCTGCCGATTTTGTTGAGAATCACACCCGCAATTTTGATGCGCGGGTCGAATGTTGCGCAGCCTAATGCAACAGCACCTGCGGATTGCGATTGGCCGCTGACATCAATCACCAATAAAACAGGCCAGCCCGTAGCGGCGGCAACATCCGCGCTTGAACCGCTGCGTCCGCTCTCTGCAGGCACGCCGTCAAAGAGGCCCATCAAGCCTTCGCACAAAGTGAGTTCGGCATTTTGCGCGGTGTCTGTTGCAAGCGAGGCCATGAGTGAAGGGCTCATCGCCCACGCATCGAGATTGAGGCTTGGTTGGCCACAGGCAGCCGCATGAAAAGCGGGATCAATATAATCGGGACCGCATTTCAACCCTCTCACAGCAAGGCCCTTGCGTTTAAAGGCGCGCAAGAGTCCGAGTGTGATCGTTGTCTTGCCGGAAGATGAACGTGGCGCGGCAATGACAAGACCGGGTGCCATCATGATTGACCTCCCGATTTGCGTTTGAGGTCCATCATCCGGTAGGAACCGAGGCGATGAGTGAAGACGATTCCGAAATCACGAAGGCGCCCGCCTTGCGGCGCGGTTGGACAACGGGCACTTGCGCGACCGCTGCCGTGCGCGCGGCCTATACCGCACTCATCACCGGCGATGCACCCGCGAGCGTCGATGTGCTCTTGCCGAATGGCTCGCGACCCGTCTTCACGATTGCGAAGAGTGAACAGGGTGAGGGGTTCGCGCGCGCCAGCGTGATCAAAGATGCGGGTGATGATCCGGATGTCACCCATGGCGCGTTGATCATCGCGACCGTGCGACGTGGCGCTCAAGGAAGTGGTGTAACGTTCAAAGCGGGGCAGGGCGTTGGCATGGTGACAAAGCCCGGCCTTGTCATTCCGCCCGGTGAACCGGCGATCAATCCGGTTCCGCGCGAGATGATGCGCGTCGCGATTGATGAAGCCGCGCGTGAACTCTCCGGTCCGCGCGATGTTGAAATTGAAATTGCAATTCCGAATGGCGAGGCCCTTGCTCAGCAAACACTCAATCCGCGTTTGGGTATTGTCGGTGGCTTGTCGATTTTGGGAACAACCGGTGTCGTGGTTCCGTTTTCTTGCGCGGCGTGGATTGCGTCGATCCATCGCGGCATTGATGTCGCGCGTGCGGAAGGCATCACGCATGTCGCGGGTGCCACCGGTCACACATCCGAAAAAGCGATCCAGAAATTTCACACGCTGCCTGATGTCGCACTCATCGACATGGGCGATTTCGCGGGTGGGATGCTGAAATATCTTAAAACCCATC
>CAWUMH010000221.1:0-2430 GCA_963923565.1 uncultured Alphaproteobacteria bacterium | reverse complement strand
GTCTTTATTGGGTCATGCACCAATGGCCGCATTGAAGATTTGCGTGCTGTTGCAAAGGCTGTTGAAGGCAAGAAGGTTGCTTCAACTGTCAGTGCGATGATCGTGCCGGGTTCAGGCCTTGTGAAGTTGCAGGCGGAAGAAGAAGGTCTCGACAAGATTTTCAAAGCCGCGGGTTTTGATTGGCGTGAGCCGGGCTGCTCGATGTGCTTGGCGATGAACGCCGACAAGCTCGCACCGGGCGAGCGTTGCGCGTCGACATCGAACCGCAATTTCGAAGGTCGCCAGGGCTTCAAGGGTCGCACGCATCTTGTGTCGCCCATCATGGCTGCAGCGGCAGCGATTGAAGGTCACTTCGTCGATGTGCGGACATGGGCCTGATCTACTCTAAAAATTGTTTTTCCTGAGACGAGACATTTGACATGAAGCCTTTTACAACTCTGACCGGTGTTGCTGCTCCGCTCGACATTATGAATGTCGACACGGACATGATTATTCCGAAGCAATATCTGAAAACCATCAAGCGCACCGGCTTGGGCACAGGCCTCTTTTCGGAAATGCGTTATAAGGAAGATGGTTCGGATAATCCGGAATTCGTTCTCAATAAGCCCGCCTATCGTAAAGCCGAAATTTTGGTTGCTGGCGATAATTTTGGCTGCGGCTCTTCCCGCGAACATGCGCCTTGGGCGCTTCTTGATTTTGGGATCCGTTGTGTGATCTCGACGAGCTTTGCTGATATCTTCTACAACAACTGCTTCAAGAACGGCATATTGCCGATCACCGTGTCGCAAGCTGATCTCGATAAATTGATGGATGATGCCCGGCGCGGTGCGAATGCGACAATGACCATTGATTTACCAAGCCAAGAAATTCGCGGTCCCGATGGCGGTGTCGTGAAATTCGAAATCGATTCTTTCCGCAAACATCTTTTGCTGAATGGTCTCGACGATATTGGTTTGACCATGGAAAAAGCGTCAGCGATTTCGTCTTTCGAACAAAAGCTCTCGACTGCACGTCCCTGGGCTTAAGCTTTCATATATTTCCCGTTTCTCTCTTTTCTGCATGAGTTGATTTATGGCCACGCAAAAGCTTCTTCTTCTCCCTGGTGATGGTATCGGCCCCGAAGTGATGAGCGAGGTGGAGAAGCTCATTGGGTTTATGAATAAGACGGGCATGGCGTCGTTTGAATCCGAGCGTGATCTTGTCGGCGGTTCGGCCTATGATGCGCATAAAGTCGCGATCACCGATGCGGCGATGAAACTCGCGCATGAATCGGATGCTGTTGTGTTTGGTGCCGTGGGTGGCCCCAAATGGGACAAGGTGCCTTATGATGCGCGCCCTGAAGCGGGCCTTTTGCGTCTGCGCAAAGAGCTTGAACTCTTCGCCAATCTTCGTCCTGCGATTTGCTACCCCGCTCTTGCTGATGCGTCATCTTTGAAGCGCGAGCTTGTTGAAGGTCTCGATATTGTCATCGTGCGCGAACTCACAGGCGGCGTGTATTTCGGCGAACCGAAGGAAATTGTCACGCTTGAAAATGGTGAAAAGCGCGGCGTGGATACGCAAGTTTATACTACGCATGAAATCGAGCGTATTGGCCGTGTGGCCTTTGAAATGGCGCGCAAGCGCAAGAACAAAGTGACATCATCTGAAAAGCGCAATGTCATGCGTTCTGGCGTTCTTTGGCACGATGTGATTACGGAATTGCATAAGCGCGAATATCCGGATGTGATGCTCGAGCATCAATTGGCGGATGCACTCGGCATGCAACTCGTGCGGTGGCCGAAGCAATTCGACGTGATCGTGACGGATAATCTTTTCGGCGACATGCTTTCAGATGTTGCTGCCATGCTCACAGGTTCGCTCGGCATGTTGCCTTCAGCTGCGCTTGGCGCAACGAATGAAAAGACAGGTAAGCGCAAGGCGATGTATGAGCCCGTGCATGGCTCGGCACCCGATATCGCAGGTAAGGGCATGGCCAACCCGATTGCGATGTTTGGGTCTTTCGCCATGACGCTCCGCTATTCATTCGGCATGACGGATATTGCTGACAAGCTCGAACGCGCGATTTCTGATGTGCTTGATCAAGGTCTGCGTACGAAGGATATCGCGGCGGCTGGTCAGAATGCGGTCAGCACATCCGAAATGGGCGATGCGATTTTGAAGCAATTGCAAAAGATCGCGGGCTAAGAAAGACAATCATCATGGCGCTGCCTGTTACACGCGATGCGATTGCTGCAGCGCATGAGCGCATCGCCGCGCATGTGCGCCATACACCACTTCTTCCCTTAAATGCGCATGCTTTTGGGATTGAGGCGCAGATCACGTTCAAGCTCGAATTTTTGCAGCATGCGGGATCATTTAAATCACGCGGTGCGTTTAATACGCTGATCAAAAAAGCCAAGCCGCAAACGGCGATCACAGCCGCCTCAGGAG
>CAWUMH010000220.1:0-2436 GCA_963923565.1 uncultured Alphaproteobacteria bacterium | reverse complement strand
AACCAAGATTGCTCATCTCGGCAAGATTGGCCCCTTTGCCACCGAGGAGATTACGCATTGTGGACTGGCCTTCGGCCCTTCCGTCTCCAAACGTATAGACCCACTTCGCCATCACGCCGTTCCTTTTCGCAGGTGCGAGATTGTGAAAGGTGAATGACGGATCGAACCCAAAAAAGCAACATCGCCAGAAGGCGATATTCCCCAAAAAAAGCTAGTCCCGCACTCAGAATAAAGACTAAAGGAGGGCTAATCGGCCACTAGATCACAAAAATTCAGGACGATTTGCTCGCTTTGACACCTCAAAATCGCTATAGAGGCGAATAATCCAAAAAGGCACCCTGATCATGATCCAGACCCGCACCGACGATGGCCCCGAAGCGCGGACCTTTTCGCCTGTGCTCATCGTGGCCTGCGGGTGCCTGATTGGCCTTCTAACCTTCGGGCCGCGCTCGTCCATCGGACTCTTTCAATTGCCGATGACGTCCGAATTCGGTTGGGGGCGCGATGTGTTTTCTTTCGCGATTGCCATTCAGAATTTGCTCTGGGGTGTCGGCCAGCCTTTTGCCGGCGCCTTGGCTGATCGCTTTGGCACAATCAAAATGATTGTCCTCGGCGCGCTCCTATATGCGGGTGGCCTCGTGTTGATGGCCTTCGGTTCGACGCAAGGCATGATCACAATGGGCGCGGGTGTAATGATCGGCCTTGGTCTTTCCGGCGCGTCATTCAATCTCATCCTCGGCGCCTTCGGAAAACTGCTTCCGGATAAATGGCGTGGTCTTGCATTTGGTGCAGGAACAGCGGCCGGATCTTTTGGCCAATTTTTGTTCCCTCCGATTGGTGCCACACTCATTGATTCAATCGGATGGCATGAAACAGCACTCGTCTTCGCCGTCACACTACTCGCCGTTTTGCCATTGTCCATTCCGCTCTCCACACGGGGACTATCAAAATCAAATACAACCGGCGCCGGACAATCGATTAGACAAGCCCTCAGCGAAGCCTTTCAACACAGAAGCTATGTGTTGCTCGTCCTCGGCTTTTTCACATGCGGGTTTCAACTGGCTTTCATCACCGCGCATATGCCGGCATATCTCAAAGACATCGGCATGCCGGCATGGGTCGGCGGTTGGACACTCGCCACGATTGGTCTTGCCAATGCGGTCGGCTCACTGACTTCGGGCTGGCTCTCCGGGCGTATGTCTAAACGCTATATTCTCTCGATCATCTATTTCGGTCGTTCACTTGCGGTGATTGCCTTTATTCTCATTCCGGCCTCACCAATGACAGCGATGATTTTTGGTCTGGTGATGGGATTATTCTGGCTCTCGACTGTGCCGCCCACATCATCACTCGTGGCGGTTATGTTCGGCACGCGTTATCTTGCCATGCTTTACGGCTTTGCCTTTTTCTCCCATCAAGTCGGCGGTTTTCTGGGCGTCTGGCTTGGCGGTATTCTTTATGAATCAACAGGCTCTTATCAAATCGTTTGGTGGCTGAGCATAGCGCTTGGTGTTGCCTCTGCCGTCATCAATTTACCGATCAAAGAAACAGCGGTCGTGCGTAACGCAGCGCAACCGGCATAGATGTTTTAAAAATCATGCCGCAGATAGGCGGCACAAATAAGGGGATGACAATGTCTCAATTCAAAGCCGTCATGGTCACGAAAGATGAAGCCGGCGCGCAGCATGTCGCATGGGCAACGATTGGTGAGGCTGACTTGATGGAGGGCGATGTCGTTGTGCGCATCAGCCACTCAACGATCAATTACAAAGACGGTCTCGTGCTCTCCGCCAAATCAGCGGTGCCGCGTAAATTTCCGATGATTGCGGGTATTGATTTTGCAGGCGTTGTTGAAAGCTCCTCGCATCCAAATTTCAAGAGTGGTGATGCGGTCCTGCTCAATGGTTATGGATTATCGGAAACCCATTATGGCGGCTACGCTGAGAAAGCGCGCGTAAAAGGCGATTGGCTCGTTAAAATACCTGCAGGCATGAGCGCGCATGATGTCATGGCGATTGGCACAGCAGGTTATACCGCCATGCTCTCCGTACTCGCGCTTGAAAAACATGGTCTCAAACCTTCTGACGGCGCGGCGATTGTCACAGGTGCCGCAGGCGGTGTCGGTTCTGTCGCGATCGCGCTTTTGAAAAAAGCCGGATGGCATGTCATCGCGTCAACGGGTCGTGTTGAAGAAGCGGATTACCTCAAAAAACTTGGTGCAGCTGAAATCATCGACCGTAAAGAACTCTCAGAGCCCGGTCGTCCGCTTGGCAAAGAACGCTGGGTGGCCGGCGTTGATTCAGTGGGTTCACACACACTTGCCAACGTGCTGGCGCAGACAAAAACACATGGCGCGATTGCGGCCTGCGGTCTTGCCCAGGGCATGGATTTGCCCACAAGCGTTGCACCCTTCATCTTGCGCGGCGTGGCCTTGCT
>CAWUMH010000219.1:0-2449 GCA_963923565.1 uncultured Alphaproteobacteria bacterium | reverse complement strand
CGAATTAGCTGTTCTTAGTTTTATACATGCATCGATTTTATCAAAAAACCGGAAGTCCCTTTTTCGCGCGATGCTCTTAATCGCGCGTCGCCGTCATCATATAATTCACATCCATATCGCGCGATAATTTCCACTGATTGGTCAGCGGATTGAGAACAACGCCCGCTTGATAATCGATGGTTAAACCGTCGCGTTCGATGGCGCGCGTTAATTCTGCGGGCGTCACGAATTTTTCCCATTGATGGGTACCGCGCGGCAACCAGCGCAAAACATATTCGGCTCCGACAATCGCGAGCGCGAATGCTTTGAGCGTGCGATTCAATGTTGCCATCACGAGGAGGCCGCCCGGCTTCACAGCAGCCGTACATGAGGCAACAAAGGCCTCGACATCGGCCACATGTTCGACAACTTCCATCGCGAGCACGATGTCGAAGCGATGACCTTCTTCGACAAGGGCTTCAATTGTTGTTTGGCGATAGTCGATCGCAAGGCCGCTTTTTGCGGCGTGAAGCTTAGCAACTTCTATGTTGGTCGGCGCGGGATCAATGCCTGTCACCTCAGCACCGAGCCGGGTCAAAGGTTCGCAGAGCAGACCGCCGCCGCAGCCGATATCGACAACGGAAAGGCCGGTCAGCGGCTTGGCATCGTCGCCATCGCGTCCGAACCGTTTTAGGGTCCGCCCGCGGATGACCTGTAAGCGGACCGGGTTGAACCGGTGCAAGACGCCCATCGGCCCTTTTTCGTCCCACCAGGTCCGAGCGATCCGCTCGAAACGGGCCACTTCGTCCTGATCAATCGTCGAGCCTTGGGCATATGTCATCAGAAAGTCCTTCGCCTTCCGGCATTGGTGGCGGGGTTCAGCCGGTTGACAGAGGGCCCCCGCGCCGCCATGGATGTGCGCCTTTTTCAACCGGCAAGCGGCTGGACGCAAGTCCGCTCTTGCCCCTTGTTTCAAGACGGTTTCCCGTTCTGATGAAGACCCTCGTGATGAAATTTGGCGGAACTTCGGTCGCCAATCTCGACCGGATCCGCAATGTGGCGCTCCATGTAAAGCGCGAAGTCGAGGCCGGCTATCATGTCGCCGTGGTCGTTTCGGCGATGTCGGGCAAGACGAATGAGCTCGTTGCCTGGTGCAAAGACGCCGCTCCGCTCTATGACCAGCGCGAATATGATGCGGTTGTCGCCTCAGGTGAGCAAGTGACCTCCGGTCTTTTGGCTTTGGCGCTTCAGAACATTGGTATTCCCGCCCGGTCGTGGCAGGGGTGGCAGATTCCGCTTCAGACAGATGACGCCCACGGTTCTGCGCGGATTTCCGGCATGGACGGGAGCGGCATTATCGACGGCTTTCGGAAACGCAAGGAAGTGGCGGTTATTGCCGGCTTTCAGGGCATCCATACAGAAACGGGCCGCGTCACCACTTTAGGACGCGGCGGATCAGATACGAGCGCCGTCGCCATTGCCGCCGGACTTAATGCCGAGCGCTGCGACATCTATACCGATGTTGATGGCGTGTACACGACCGATCCCCGGATCGTGCCGAAGGCGCAGCGGCTTGAAAAAGTTGCCTTTGAAGAAATGCTTGAAATGGCTTCGATGGGGGCCAAGGTCCTGCAAGTTCGCTCGGTCGAGCTTGCAATGACTCATCGGGTGCCAACTTATGTCCGGTCATCTTTCGATGATCCGGCAGATCCTAAACCCGGAACCCTCATCTGCGGCGAGGAGGATATTGTGGAACAACAAATCATCACCGGCATCGCTTATTCGAAGGATGAGGCTCAAATCACGCTTCGGCGCGTAGCTGACAAGCCGGGCATTGCGGCAGCCATTTTTGTTCCTCTCGCGGACGCCAATATCAATGTCGATATGATCATTCAGGTTGTGTCAGACGATACAACGACCACCGACATCACCTTCACGGTGCCCACTGCCGATTTTGAGCGTGCAAAAACCATTCTTGAGGGTCTGCGCAGCACAATCGGTTATGCCTCGTTGCAAGGTGCGACCGATGTCGTGAAAGTATCGGCTATCGGTGTGGGTATGCGCAGCCACGCGGGCGTCGCCGCGCGCGCCTTCAAGGCACTTGCTGAAAAAGGCGTCAATATCCGCGCGATCACGACGTCCGAGATCAAATTCTCTGTCTTGATCGATAGTGCCTATACGGAATTGGCGGTCCGTACGCTGCATTCGCTCTATGGGCTCGACAAGGCCTAAACGCGACCTTTCGATGCAGGTCTGGCGGATCAGGGTTGATCCAGACTCTTTTGCAACTTTGCGTAAAGACGATTAAAGCAAGATTTAACGCAATCCTTTCGGGGATTCGCGTCAGGAAGCGCTTTCCGATCGAGATCGGGCATGTCGAGATAGGGCTAGGGAAACGGAGCCATGCGGTCATCACTCGGTGGACCGAGAGTGTTGTTACGCCGTCTCCGCGAAGTTATGGCGGAGCCGG
>CAWUMH010000218.1:0-2451 GCA_963923565.1 uncultured Alphaproteobacteria bacterium | reverse complement strand
GAGAAATTGCTTGCCGATCGCATGGCTTCCAAGGATAGTGTTTCCGTTCGGCGGAAGCCGAAACACCGTCCGGGACAAGTGACCTATCAATCCTGACCGGATATCTTTGGGTGTGTTTGTTGTTTTTTTGCGTGAATGATTTCCATGACGGCGTCTGACTGGTTTACGTTTGTTGTCCTTGTTTTGGTCTTCGGAGCCGGTCCGTCTTTGGCCGCCCTTATCTTTTTTGAGCTACGGCACCGGAAGGTACAGGCCGCGATTGAGACGCGCCTTGAAAAATTATCCGATCAGATGGGCGCACTCGACTCGAATACGGTTCGTTCAAGTATCACTCTGGAGAGTTCCTTTACTGATGCGATCCGTAAAGTGCAGGCTGAGATTAAGTCACTTGAGATTGTCTTTCGCGGTGCCGGACAAAGTCCGCGCGAAAATCCAGAGTCGGTTGACGCTGCGATCCGTCTAGCGCGCGAAGGTGTTACAAGCGATCTCATTGTCGCAAAAACCGGATTGCCGGTTCATGCCGTCGAATCAATAATTTCGCTTCACGGAAGACGATAAAACGCCTCACAAAAATATCATTTAGCGCTTTTTGTTCTTGTCACGATCAAGGCGCAGCATCGCGCCGGTTGTCATTTCAAGTTTGGGACCGTCGTCGGGATTTGCGAGCGCAATGCGTGCGCGAGGCAAAAAGCCATCTTTTACGGCGGTGTCGCGTAAAAACATCGGCCCACCCATCGCCAGCGTAACGATACTGCCGATATAAACCACGACAAAAGCAAGCGTGCTCGTCGCAAAGCCTATGCCGTACATGAAGATCGTTGCGGCCATCATCTGCCAGAGCCGGAAATAGCCATAGGCAATGAGAGGAAAGGGTAGCCAGATTGGCGAAATCCGTTCAGGCAATAAAAGCAATGAATCCTCTTGGCGTATTGCCGAATAATAGGGCGTCCATGCGGTCTTTACATCAACGCTAACATCTTCTGCGAGCGGATAGGGTTCGAGTGTAATGCCCGTAGCCCCGCCTATTGTGGCAACTTTAAAGATTATCTTGTCTCGTAAAACGGTGATCCAATCTTTCTGCGCGCCTATTTCTTCGAGAACACTCGGCATTTCTAAAGCTTCGAGTGGTTCGCGTTGTCCGATTTTCAATAGAATATCGCCTGCCAACAACCCAAGCTTCTCGCCAGGAGAGAGCTTTTCAACGTCGGTAACTCTTACCGCTGTGCCAGAATAAGTTTCAATACCCATGATTGATCGGCTCTAATCGAGATTCTCTCTTACGGATATTTAATCATGATATCAGGCTGAGGTGTCCCCTTGCGGGTGCGGGCCGCTTTCTGAGCCTCTATCGCTGCCGTACGCATCGCTTCCGCCTGTTGTTTTTTCACGATTTCTTCGATTTGCTTGGCGAGGTCGATCTTCGGATTAGAAGCCTCCATTGCCTTGATCTGCTCCTTCATTGCATCCGAGACCTGAGCAACCATAAGTTTATTTGAGGCAACAAGATCTTCGATCATTTTGCGTGTCGCCGCCGGAAGATTGTTCATGGCCTCAGAATTTTCGGCGATTTTCCCCTGAATGGCCTGCTGATTGGCGATGTCACCCTGCATGAGGGCTTTGATCTCTTCCTGTTGAGCCATCAAAGCGGCAAGGCGCTTTTCGGATTCAGTTGCTGCTTTTTCGACCCGTGTTGCTGCCGTCGTGAAGGCATTCACTTCCTCGGCAAAAGCCATAAGGGCATCACGATTGACATTCGTCATCGAGTCAAAGCGGTTCATCGCCTTGAAATAGAAGGCAACCGAAATACCGAGTGCAATCGAAGCCATGAAAAGAAACAAAACGCCGGTAGAAATCAAAAGTTTGTTCGAGCGTGAGGCGCCCGCGACAAGTTCACTGACCTGCTTTTTAATCTTCGTAACTTCGCTGCTCGCGTCAGCCGTTGTCTCGGCTGTAGCGAGAGCAAGCTGAATCGCTTCCTCTATTGAAGGCGCCTTGGCTTTACCGGCATCTTTGCCGCCTTTGGACTTCTCTTTAGAGGATTCACCTGTTTCCGAAGCGGCGTCCGCGGCATCACCGGCTGCGTGAGCATCAGCGGCATGAGTTTCAGCCGGGGCTTCACTTTTGGCTTCAGCCTTCGGGGCGGCTTTCTCAGGTTTCTTACTCATAGTCTTACATCCTCAAGCGAAAATTCTTTGGCCGGTTGGGTGCTGCGCATACGGCATGGCTCTCCCGAATTCACTAGCACATCTCGTGCCGGATGCTGCCGGGACCGCATACCAAAAGCGCGGCAACCGTAAGGCCAAGCCGGCTGATGGGTCACGAAAAAATGGACGCACCCAAGGCAGGACGCCTCCGCGCTGCCTGGTTCGGTTTCACGCGACACGGCGACGCTCCATGGCTCGTCCATTCATATCGAATTGGAGTTCCTTTGGCACGTCGATTTCGGGCTTT
>CAWUMH010000217.1:0-2453 GCA_963923565.1 uncultured Alphaproteobacteria bacterium | reverse complement strand
GCTTCGATCTCGAGACCATTGGTTTCGCCGGGTGGTGTGACAAGATGAACATCATTGCCGAAGGCATCGCGATAATGCGCGGCGCGTTCGATGCCCGGACAGGTGATCGTCCATGAATGGATGGCCTGACTATCCCCTGTGGGCGGGGTCAATCGCAAAGCTTGGATCGCATGATTAAACGGGCGATCATAGCGATAGGAGGTGCGATGGTGGATGGAGATCAGCATGGGTGCTCTATGAAATAAGTCATCACAGAAAATGAAAATCTACCGCTATGCGGCTTGAAAGTTCATTATTGCGCTTGATGAAGGATGACAGAAACTCATGGAGTCCCGATTGGAAAATCTCATCCATCGACGCGTTTTTCAAATCACTCAAAATCGCGGAGGCATCGTGACGACTTTGGGGGGATTGCCCTAAGATTTCAGCAAGCCCTTCGAGTGACCGCTCAATCCAGCCGTAGCAGAAGCGGAATGAGCGCGGCATTTCCTGACGCAAGATCAGAAACTCCGCGATGTTCCAAGGGCGATAGCGGTCTTTATAGACATGGCGATAGGAGCGATGCGCCGAGACCGAACGCAAAATCGTTTCCCATTGAAACGCATCAAGCTCACCGCCCACAGATTCATTGGTGGGGAGGAGCACATAATATTTCACATCGAGAATGCGGGCGGTGTTGTCAGCGCGTTCAATGAAGGCGCCAAGCTGACCAAAATGAAAGCCTTCATCGCGCAACAAGGTGCCCAGAAGCGAGCCGCGAAACAAAGCGGAGCGCTGCCGAACCCAATCGAGAAATTCCGGTAATTTACCCGAGCCAAGATCGCTCGCTTTGACCGCTGTGAAATCAATGTAAGTGGAGTTAAGCGCTTCCCACATCTCCCGCGTCAAAGCCGTTCGCACCGCACGCGCATTGTTACGCGCTGTTTCAAGGCAAGACTGCACAGACGAAGGATTGTCTCGGTCAAACAATAAAAAATGCTGAACTTTTTCAGCAGTGATGTCATTGTGCCGGGCGAGATAGTCGTTCAATCCTGCGGCAGCGATGAGCGTCGAACGCCAATCTTCACGGTGACCAGAGCCGATATCCGGAGTCAGCGCAATGCGGTAGCCGACTTCCGTCAAACGCGCGATATTCTCCGCCCGCTCTATATAGCGCGACATCCAGTAGAGGCTGGCGGCGGTGCGTCCGAGCATCGTCAGTCCTCCAAAACCCAAGTATCTTTGGTGCCGCCGCCCTGCGATGAATTCACCACCAGTGATCCCTTCTTAAGTGCGACGCGCGTGAGGCCACCCGGCGTGATGCGCACGCGATCACCGACAAGCACGAAGGGACGCAAATCGACATGGCGCGGCGATGAGCCTTTGCCGACATTCGAGGGACAGGTCGAGAGGCTGAGCGTCGGTTGTGCGATATAATTTGAAGGCTTCGCCGCAATTTTTTTCGCGAAGGCTACGCGCTCGGCCTTAGTGGCATGCGGACCAATCAACATGCCGTAACCGCCCGAGCCATGCACTTCTTTAACAACAAGTGTTTCGAGATTGGCCAAGACATGCGCGCATTCGTCTTTTACGGCGCAGCGCCATGTCGGCACATTTTGCAGAATTGGTTTTTGACCCGTATAAAATTCGATGATGTCGGGCACATAGGCATAGACGGCTTTATCATCGGCAATACCAGTGCCGGGCGCATTCACAATCGTCACGCGACCTGCGCGATAAAGATCAAATAGGCCGGGTACACCGAGTGATGAATCGGGTCTAAATGTCAGCGGATCGAGATAGGCATCATCGACGCGGCGATAAAGAACATCGACTTTTTCTTTGCCCGTAATCGTGCGCATATAGAGCGCGCCATCTTCAACAAAAAGATCGGAACCTTGTACGAGTTCAACGCCCATTTGATCGGCGAGGAAGGAATGTTCGAAAAAGGCGGAGTTATAAATCCCCGGTGTCAGCACCGCGATGGTGGGGTCGCCTGTGCATCCTGCCGGTGCCACGCTTTCAAGCGTTTGCCGCAAGAGTTCGGGGTAACGTTCAACCGGCGCCACGCGATGGGCAGCAAAGAGTTCGGGGAAGAGATGCATCATCGCTTCGCGGTCCTCAAGCATATAGGACACGCCTGAAGGGGTCCGTAGATTATCTTCCAGAACAAAGAATTCATTCTCACCCGTGCGCACAATATCGGTGCCTATAATATGCGAATAGATTTTGCGTGGCGGATCAAAGCCGATCATTTCGGGCAAGAAGGCTTCATTGCGGGTAATCAATTCAGCCGGAATGCGACCTGCACGGATAATTTCCTGACGGTGATAAATGTCATAGAGGAAGGCATTCAACGCGCGCACGCGTTGTTCGATCCCGCGTTCGAGAAAGCGCCACTCTTTCGCGGAGATAATACGGGGGATGAGATCAAAAGGGATCAACCGCTCATTGGAGGCGCTGTCGCCATAGAC
>CAWUMH010000216.1:0-2477 GCA_963923565.1 uncultured Alphaproteobacteria bacterium | reverse complement strand
GTTGCGCCTGCCCAGAGTGATGCTGCCAAACGAAGATATTCGTTTTGAACCGCTTCGATTTCTGGTGTGGATTCCATTTCGAAGAGAACTGATTTTTTAAGACGGCTCACACGGATCGCATCGACATCCTGCAAATGAGCGAGACGTTTCAATCCAGTCGCTTCGGCAAAGCGATCGATTTGATCCGTATCTTTCGAGCGATTGGCAATGACACCGCCGACACGGACGCCATAATTTTTGGCTTTCGCGTTGATGGCCGCAACGATACGGTTCATCGCGAAAATCGAGTCGAAATCATTCGCGGCGACGATCAAGGCCAGATCGGCATGTTGAAGCGGTGACGCGAAACCGCCGCACACCACGTCACCTAATACGTCGAAAATCACGACATCCGTATCTTCGAGAAGATGATGTTCTTTGAGAAGTTTTACCGTCTGGCCAACGACATAACCGCCGCAACCCGTGCCGGCAGGCGGTCCGCCCGCTTCGACACACAACACGCCATTATAGCCTTCATAGACGAAATCTTCCGGGCGCAATTCTTCTGAGTGGAAGTCAACGCTTTCGAGAACATCGATCACGGTCGGCACAAGGCGCTTTGTCAGCGTAAAGGTCGAGTCATGTTTCGGGTCGCAACCGATTTGCAAAACGCGCTTACCGAGTTTTGAAAAGGCTGCAGACAAATTCGACGAGGTTGTCGATTTGCCGATACCGCCTTTGCCATAAACGGAAAAAACTTTTGCGGTGCCAATGCTGGCGGTCGGATCAAGATGAACTTGAACGCTTCCTTCACCATCACCACGCGCGGGTGGTTTTTTGGGCATACGGTCGAGAAGAATCGTGCTCATGCAGCAGCCTCCACGGATATGCCCTCGAGTCTATCCTCGAGATCTTCGCTCGCTCGTTCGAGCGCGGCGAGGGTTTCGGCATCAGGGTTCCAGAAATCTCGTCTTTGGGCTTCGAGCAAACGGTTCGCGAGTTTCACCGCTGCTTTAGGATTGAGCGCGGCCAGGCGATTACGCATCGCCTCATCGAGCACAAAAGTTTCGGTTGCCTTTTGATAGACCCAAGGCTGGACTTGTCCGGTTGTTGCGGACCAGCCCATCGTATTCGTCAAATGGCTTTCAATTGACCGCACGCCTTCATGGCCGTGTTTCAGCATGCCCTCATACCATTTCGGATTGAGGAGACGTGTGCGGCTTTCAAGCGCGACTTGTTCAGACAGCGTGCGCACAACGCCCGCACCGCGTGTCTGATCGCCGATATAAACGGGAATCGCTTCACCGCGTTGTTTTTCCGCCGCACGCGAAATACCGCCGAGCGAGTCAAAATAATGATCAATCGTGGTGACGCCAAGCTCAACCGATTCCAGATTTTGATAGGCGAGATCGACGCCGCGCAACACGGCTTGCATCATAGCTGTCTGCGATGAGGCTTTGCCGTCACGGCCATGAGCGAAGCTCTTGCGGGCGCTAAACACCGCGCCAAGCTCGTCTTCATCATCCCAACGACCATTCTCAATCATCATATTCACATTGGCGCCATAAGCGCCGTCTGCATTCGAGAAAACACGGAGTGCGGCTGTCTCAAGCGTGCAGTTTTGTTCCTGCATCACGTGAAGCGCATGTTTGCGGATAAAATTCATCTCTACCGGCTCATCGGCGCTGGCGGCGAGATAGGCCGCTTCCGCGAGCATCTTTGTTTGCAAAGGAAGGAGATCCCGGAAGATGCCCGAAAGCGTCAGCATGACATCGATACGCGGGCGACCGAGTTTTTCGAGCGGAATGAGGGACGCGCCGCAAAGCCGTCCATAGGAATCCCATTTCGGCTCAGCGCCCATCAAAGCGAGTGCTTGTGCAATCGGTCCACCTTCGCTTTTGAGATTATCAGTGCCCCACAAAACGAGTGCGATGGTTTCCGGCAAAGCGCGGCCACTTGCGCGATGGGTGGCCAAAAGAAGTTCAGCCTGTTTCGCGCCATCCTTCAACGCAAATGCGGAAGGCAGGCGGAACGGATCAAAGCCGTGAATATTACGGCCTGTCGGCAAAATTTCCGGCGTGCGCACAAGATCGCCACCGGCAACAGGACGAATGAAACGACCGTCAAGCGCACGCAACAAGGCCGACAATTCGGTTTCGTCTTGCAACATCGCTTCAGCATCGGTGAGACGCTTCGCATCAACGCCTGCCTCTTTGAGGCTTGCCAATGTCGAGACGCGTTCTTCGGCATCCATGGTCTGGCCGACAATATGAAGACCATGCGGAATAAGCGTGTATTCGAGTTCGAGAATAGCGCTTTGCAAAGTGGCGATTCTCTTTGCGTGATCATCCCACAGCGGTTCGGCTTCCGAGAGATCAAGTCCGGCGGCTTGCGCTTGAATAAGCTGACCGAGATCGGACGCTTCCGATGAGCCGGGTTCAAGCGTGCGATAGCGCGTGAGCGATGATTTAAGATCAACCAGACCGCGGTAGAGACCC
>CAWUMH010000215.1:0-2528 GCA_963923565.1 uncultured Alphaproteobacteria bacterium | reverse complement strand
ATATCCTAGAATACCTTGCAGCACATTATTAAAGTCATGCGCGACCCCACCAGCCAACTCACCCACGGCCTGCATCTTCTGTGCTTGGGCGAATTGCGCTTCGAGTGCACGTTGATCCGTCGTGTCGAGCATATGGATGATGGCCGCATCATCTCCCGGGTTATCAGCATGAAGCCGGGTCACAAAAAGACGCGCTGATCGGCCCTCTGCGGCCAGCTTCAAATCGACCGGCGCCTGTTCGCTCCGCGCGGTGCTAGTCATATCAAGAAGGCTTGCTAAACGATCCTGATCATCGGCAGCAATAATCGATGAAAACACCGCTCCCGCCTTGCCAAGGCCTGCGGGTATAATCCGCGTGAAAGCAGAATTTGTTCGAACGATCTTGCCTTCACGATCAATAATGGCAATGCCAAAAGGCGAGGCGTTAAAGAGTCTTGAAAAGCGATATTCGTCATTAACGACTTCATCGCGCGCAACAGCTCCCATCCGGCGGTCGATGACCAGCGTGCGACTGGGAAGTGCGCGTCCATTTTGATCAAATTGCACTTGATGCAAGAGCCGCACGGGAACAAGACCGCCTGAGCCATTGCGCAACTCCGTTTCGATGACATCGATCCTGTTCTCATGCGCAGGACCGTTTTCATGGAGAAGTCTTGCATGATCAGACGCGGCTATCACCTCTTCGAGCGGCACGCCCCCCGAGCCCATCTCCGCAAGATCACGGCCGATCCATGTTGCAAGGGTCGCATTGATGTAATCAATGAACCCTTCGCGGTTCAGCGAGAAAAATCCGGCGGGCGCATGATCAAGAAACTCGATCGCATGTTGCAATTCACGGAATACTGTTTCTTGACGTTCACGTTCACGTGTCACTTCCGACACGCGCCACATCTGACCCTTTAATCCGTCTTTGCCGAAAAACGGCACGGTGCGAATGCGGAACCAGGCAGGCGCATTGCCTATCAACCCATGATCGAGCCTGATCTCTTCATCGGCCTCCTGTCCGCGCCGTGCGGCTTCAGCAAGACGAAACAGAGCTTGCGCCGCTTCAGGCGCATGACTGAAGAGCCCCTCAGGTGACAGGATTGCCCCTCGTGAAGGCGATGACGTCAAAGTAAGATAGGTTTGATTTGCAAAGATGACGCGTCCCGTCTCGTCAACCAAGACGCACCCTTCATCAAGCGCATCAATAAGAGCGGGCACCAAGGGCTCAGCCTGCGATGCTTCGCTCACGGTAAGAACGCCAAAGGCAAGACCGATAAGGCTTAACGCGCCGAAGGTTGCCAATACGGCGACAAGACCCATAAGCACCAAGCCGACATCATCCTGAGTGACATAAAGAGCGGCGGCACCAAAGCCGACAAGAAGCAGTCCGAGCATGACAAGGCTGGGAAACAGGATCCGACGTCCCGCCCCAAGCGCTTCTCGGCTCTGAACCCAATCAATCATCAGCTTCCCCGCCCGGACGAATAGCGCGCGGCCTGACCGCGCTTGAGTCGCAACACATAACCGATGATCTCGGCGACCGGCTTATACAAATCAAGCGGAATATTATCTCTCACATTCGAGGTAATTGCCCATTTAGAACGAGAGCTTGGCACAACATTGCGAGTTTTCATTTCTGGAGGCTCGTTAATTGTGGTAAATAAAACCTTAACAAAGAATCGGGTTTTGCCCGATCCGGCCTTTGTCCACCGTCAAATTGATCTGATCCCGTGGAACTTGGGCTGAGGCAATCAACGAGAAGGCTTGGTGGATGAATTCGCTTTTCGGGATCGCACTCCCGCAACCCTATCTCTATGTTCTTGCTCTTGCAGGAATTCTTGTTCTCGCTGGCGTGTTTGCCTACATCCTTCGCGGCATCGTGCGATCGACACGCGAATTTGAGGGCAGCGGACGCGGTCGCCAGCCCCGCCTCGGCATCGTCGACACATTCAGTGTCGACCGCCAACGCCAATTGATGATCGTGCGGCGCGACAATGTCGAACATCTTGTCCTGATCGGTGGCAATTCGGATCTTGTGATCGAGACAAATATCGTCCGCGCAAATATGGCTGGCGTTAGGGAAAGCCCCCCTCATCCGAAAATGCCGCAAAACACCGCAGTGTTCCAGGCACCTTCGGTCGCCATGCCAACCGCCCAAGATCCCACACCAAAAGTGCCGATGGCACCCTTTATTGCAACCAACACTCAACCGCCCCGCGTCCGGAGTGACGAGACCGATATCCGCCCGACGGATTTTGCGGAAATCGCACGCCATTTCGAAAGGCCAACAGAAACCAATCGCGTTGATGCCTCCCATGTCTCTGATCGGACACATCTTCCAATTGCGCATGATCCATTTGCGGCAACATCCGGGACCGATGCGCCTCTGACGGCAACACAGGGCACTGTCATTGTGCCTCCGAGAGCCAATGATGATCATGAGACGCATCAAGAAAGCGACCCCCTTTCCGCGCCGATAATTCCTATTCGGAATGACATGTCGCCGACGGAAGGTTTGCGCCGCCTTCTCGGACGGAACGGCG
>CAWUMH010000214.1:0-2558 GCA_963923565.1 uncultured Alphaproteobacteria bacterium | reverse complement strand
AAGGCACGAAGATCAATAAGGCCAGGCGCGAGTACACGGCCCTTCGCATCAATGACGAGTGCACCTTCCGGCTTTGCCGAGGCGTCGATGGCATGGCCCCACTCGTGAATGAGACCATTTTCAATAGCAACTGCGCCTTTTTCTTCACGGCCCGTTTCAGGATCGACAAGATGCGCATTGATGATGAGTGTCGGACGAATACTAACCATCAGCGTCCCTCCGCATTCGGCAAATGCCGTGAGAGCGCTTCAAGCACCGCCATACGCACAGCGACACCCATTTCGACTTGCTCGCGAATGAGTGATTGCGCGCCATCCGCAATATCGGACGCTATTTCAACACCGCGATTCATCGGACCCGGATGCATTACCAACGCATCAGGCTTTGCGACCGAGAGTTTCTCGCGATCCAATCCGAAATAGTGGAAATATTCTTTGACCGACGGGACAAAAGAACCGTTCATACGTTCGCGCTGCAGACGCAACATCATCACAATATCGGCGTCCTTCAACCCCTCGCGCATATTTGTATAAACCCGCGCGCCCATATTCTCGATGCCGGGTGGCAGAAGCGTGGTGGGCCCGATGACGCGCACATCAGCGCCAAGCGCATTCAACAAAATCAGATTGGACCGCGCGACACGTGAGTGAAGAATGTCACCGCAGATGGCCACAACAAGCCCGCGAATACGTCCCTTCGCGCGGCGAATGGTCAACGCATCAAGAAGAGCCTGGGTCGGATGCTCATGCGCGCCGTCACCCGCATTGATCACCGAACAATCGACTTTGCGGGCGAGCAACCCCACGGCACCCGCAGCATGATGGCGCACAACGATAAGATCGGGCCGCATAGCGTTTAAGGTCATCGCCGTGTCGATAAGCGTCTCTCCCTTTTTGATCGAGGACGAGGCGACCGACATATTCATAACGTCAGCGCCCAAACGCTTACCGGCGAGCTCAAAGCTCGCCTGGGTGCGGGTGGACGCCTCAAAAAACAGATTGATCTGGGTACGCCCGCGCAGGGTGGCTTTCTTCTTCTCGACCTGCCGGGAGACCTCGACCGCCTCCTCCGCCATGTCGAGCAATTGCAAAATATCGTCCGGGGACAGCCCCTCGATGCCGAGGAGATGGCGATGCGGGAACAAGCGGGGTTCGCGGCCAGATAATGACATATTGCCTCGGCTATAAAGGGGGAAAGGCGGGTCCGCAAGGCAAGTGACCGCCCCGGTTACGCTCATCCACGCCTGTCCTCTCGCCGAGGCCGAAACCGGAATCTTGAGGCTTAGGACTTGACCCTGACGGCCAGTTTCGCCATGTGAAGCCCTTCATCGGCGGCCTCCCCGCCCATTTTTTTGGTCTGAGCCGGATAAAAATCATGAAAGTTGTCATCGTCGAATCGCCCGCTAAGGCCAAGACGATCAACAAATATCTCGGCAAAGGCTATGATGTGGTCGCGTCTTTCGGCCATATCCGCGATTTGCCGCCCAAGGATGGATCGGTCGACCCCGACCAGGATTTCATCATGACCTGGGCGATCGACGCGAAAGCGTCGAAACGCGTGTCCGAAATTGCCAGCGCCGTCAAAAATTCGGACGGCCTTATTCTCGCGACCGACCCGGATCGCGAAGGCGAAGCGATCTCTTGGCATATTGTCGAGACACTGAATGCGCGTAAGGCGCTCAAGGGCATACCCGTCGAACGAGTGACCTTCAACGCGATCACGAAAGACGCCGTCAAAGACGCGATGGCACATCCGCGTGAAGTCGATCAGGCGCTCGTTGATGCCTATCTCGCCCGCCGCGCGCTTGATTATCTCGTCGGCTTCCGTCTCTCGCCCGTCTTGTGGCGCAAATTGCCAGGTGCCCGCTCGGCTGGTCGCGTGCAATCGGTCGCGCTGCGTTTGGTGTGCGAACGCGAACGCGAAATCGATATGTTCCAAAGCCGCGAATATTGGTCGATTGCCGCAACACTTGCGACACCGAAGGGACAAGAATTCGAAGCGCGGCTTGTCGGCGCTGATGGCAAAAAGATCAATAAGCTCGATATTGGTTCAGGCGATGAGGCCCAAGCTTTTAAGACCGCGCTTGAAACAGCACGTTTCACAGTAACATCGGTTGAAGCAAAGCCCGCAAAACGTCATCCCTATCCGCCTTTCACAACGTCAACGCTTCAACAAGAAGCGAGCCGTAAATTGGGCCTTGCGCCGGCACGCACGATGCAACTCGCACAGCGTCTTTATGAAGGCGTTGATATTGGCGGCGAGACGGTGGGTCTCATTACTTATATGCGAACCGATGGTGTCGATCTCGCGCCGGAAGCGGTGTCATCGATCCGCTCAATGATCGGAAAAGAATTCGGCGATGATTATGTGCCGCAAGCGCCGCGCCGCTACAATTCGAAATTGAAGAATGCGCAGGAAGCGCATGAAGCCATTCGCCCGACCGATATCTTCCGTCATCCAAGCCAGGTGCGCAAACTCCTCGACGAGGATCAGGCGAAACTCTATGACCTCATCTGGACGCGCACGCTTGCGTGTCAAATGGAAAGCGCCGAACTTGA
>CAWUMH010000213.1:0-2562 GCA_963923565.1 uncultured Alphaproteobacteria bacterium | reverse complement strand
AGTTTGATGCCTTGTTGCTGTGCGGTGCGCCAAGCATAACTCATCAACAATACGGCTTGCGATAGATTGAGCGAGGCAAATTCCGGATCAACCGGAAAGGTACAAATCGCATCGGCCAGCGCGATGTCTTCATTTTCAAGGCCGGTGCGCTCACGACCAAAGAGAATGCCCACTTTGTGATTTTGCTTCACATGTTCAAAGAGAACGCGCGCGGCTTCATCAGGGCCATGCACTTGCTTGCCTTGTCCGCGTTCACGAGCGGTTGTCGCATAAAGATGGTGAAGATCTGCTGTGGCTTCACGTACGCTTCCGTAAAGCTTTGCCTGATCAATCACAAAGCCGGCACCCGCCGCAGCGGCGATGGTTTTTTGATTAAGCCAATTATCACGCGGATTGACGAGCCGCATTTCATGCAGACCAAAATTTGCCATAGCCCGCGCGGTCATGCCGATATTTTCGCCAAGCTGCGGTTCAACAAGAATGATCGCCGGCCCTTCACTCATGCGGCAGGGACCTTCACCATGCGCAAGGCTTGATTAAAGGCGTACCGCAATGAGGACGGATCAGCGATGCCTTTACCGGCAATATCAAAGGCGGTGCCGTGATCGACACTCGTGCGGATGAAGGGCAAGCCAACCGTGACATTCACGCCTTGGTCAATGCCGAGATATTTGACCGGGATCAGCCCTTGATCATGATATTGCGCGACAACAATATCAAATTCACCTTTGCGCGCCCGCATAAAGATTGTGTCGCCCGCATATGGGCCTGAAGCGTCTAGTCCCTCTGTGCGTGCATGGGCGATTGCGGGTGCGATGACATCAATCTCTTCACGGCCGAACATGCCATTCTCGCCCGCATGCGGATTAAGTCCTGCAACGGCAATGCGTGGTTTTGTGATACCATAAGCATGGCATGCTGTCGCGGCGAGGCGGATGGTTTTCAATACACGGTCTTTGGTGATGAGTGCGGGCACATCTTTCAGAGAGACATGAATGGTGACGAGGATCACGCGCAATTCGTCATTGGCGAGCATCATGGCGAATTCGTTCGTGCCTGTTTTGTCTGCTAAAATTTCTGTGTGTCCGGGAAAGGATATTCCGGCCGCTTTCATCGCTTCTTTGGCCAGCGGTGCGGTGACAATGCCGGCGATCTCTTTGGATTGAGCGAGGCCGATGGCTTTGACAACATAATCATAAGCGGCTTGCCCTGCGCGCGCATCGATTAGGCCCGCCTTGAGCGTATCGTGAAGCGCGCCCACCGCCATCACATTCATCACGCCACGTGTGAGCATGCAGTCTTGCGGCTTGCTGATAGGGCGCAGAGTCAATGAAAGGCCAAGCGCCGCGATCTCGCGTTGAAGCGTGCCGATATCGCCGATGACGAAAGCGGGATGGTCAAGGCCGTCCGCGAAAAGCTTCACGCAGAGCTCGGGGCCGATCCCATTGGGGTCGCCCATCGTTATAGCCAGCGGGAGGTTCGGGTTCATCGTCATGGATCGATCCGTAGCGAAAGCGCCGCCTTCCGGCAATCCTCTCGGTTCACGCCGCCTGGCGCTGACGCTCCGCCTTGGCATTGAGCCAGAGGGCGAGGATAACGAGCGCGGCGCTGATGATGATCCGCGCGTCGATCGGCTCGTCATAAATGATCGCGCCCATGACAACAGTGCTCACCGTTGCGAGATTAACCGCCTGCACTGTCGAGACCGGGCCGAAATGTCTAACAAGATTGAAGAAGGCGATACGTTCGACAACCCAAAGCACGCAGACACCGGCAAGGAGAAAAAGCCCCGCATGAGATATCTCAGCAGCCTCATGACCTGAATGGATGAGCAAGAGCGGGAGAAAGGCCAAGCCTGCGGCTATACTCTCAGCAATACCCACCGCGCTGGTTTCCCGATCTTTCGGCCAGAACTTCGAGGCGAAGAGATGATAGAGCGCATAGAAGAGCGGAAGACCGAAAGCGGCGGCGAGCCAGGGATCAATGCTGATCCCATGATCAATCATATCGGCATCAACAATAAGAAGAGCAGCACCAAGAAATCCGGCGATGATCGCGAGAATGCGCAAGCGGCTTGGCTTTTCAATGCCAACCAATAAGGCCAACAGATAACCGAAGAGCGGTGTTGTCGATGTCACAATCGAAAATGTTGAGACAGGCACGTGGCCGACAACGGTCAGACTCAACCCGAAAGGGATATTGAGCATGATCGCGCAGCCAAGGCCGAAGAGCCACAAATGTGCATCATTGAGTTTCACCGGACCAAAGGCACGCCAAATACCAAAAAGGACTATGCCTACGGCCAAGCTCGAATAGGTGATCGTCTGCAAGGGCGACACGCCAACACCGGCAAGCGCTTTTGTCATCACTGGAGATAGACCCCAGAACAAACCCAATCCAAGAAGATTGGGAATGAGACCCACTTTGGAAACTGAAGGTCCATGCCCTGGTGACGACGACGTCATTGTTCCTTAACCGCGTTGCTTCTTTGCCGCGCGACGAGACATCATGTTCAGCCCTTCAACACCGGCTGAAAAGGCCATCGCCGTATAGATATAGCCC
>CAWUMH010000212.1:0-2574 GCA_963923565.1 uncultured Alphaproteobacteria bacterium | reverse complement strand
AACACATCTGGACCACCGCCATCCGGCTGAATGAATCCATAACCCTTGGTCGCGTTAAACCACTTAACAGTTCCTGTCGCCATTACGTCCTCAAAGTCTCCGTCACCCATTGACGGTCGTTTAGGCTAACTCCGAATGGGAAAAGACGCAATATTCCGGTGGATAAATTGTCGCGAGGTCGTAAATTTTTTAGTGATAGTCGGTTGGGGGGTAAGGGATATCCTGACCCGCGCGACCGGCTATTTTCAATTTACGCTTGTGCGTCAAAGAGTTAAAAGGAGAGCCTGTATCGAAAGTCATCCGGTCGCCGGCCTTTCCGGCACCGAAATTTTGGAGCTCCAGCCTCATGACGGCGCAAGACACCCCTCTTCCCGACCGGCTTTCGGTCGATCCCGACAGCCCCTTTCACGACGAGGCACTCCTCGCAAAAGGCATCGGAATCCGCTTCAACGGCGTCGAGAAGACCAATGTCGAGGAATATTGCCTGAGCGAGGGCTGGGTCCGCGTTTCAGCAGGCGCGGCCAAAGACCGTTTCGGCAAGCAGATGACGATCAAGCTCAAGGGCAAGGTTGAAGCATTTATGAAGGGCGAGTGACATCGCACGGCATGTTATGAGGCGCGTCCAAAGCGCGTCTCATCAATCCTTATAAAAATGCGTGATTACTTCACCAACTCGTTTTTATAAATCGTATGCGCGCCAATATTCTTGATGTCGCGTTCACCGCACAGCGCCATTGTGATGTCCATCTCTTTGCGAATGATGTCGAGCGCGCGTGTCACACCCGCTTCACCGCCCGCGCCGAGACCATATAAAAACGGGCGCCCGATAAAGGTTGATTTTGCGCCAAGAGCGAGCGCCTTCAACACGTCTTGGCCCGAGCGAATGCCGCCATCGAGATAGATTTCGGTTTTGCCACCCACTGCATCAACAATTTCAGGCAAGATACGAATGGAGGATGGCGCGCCATCAAGCTGTCGTCCGCCGTGATTGGACACGATGATACCATCAGCGCCATGCGAGACCGCGAGTTTCGCATCTTCCGGATCAAGCACGCCTTTCACAATCACCTTGCCGCCAAAGCGATCCTTGATCCAACCGACATCATTCCAGCTTAATGTCGGATCGAATTGTTGCGCGGTCCATGCGGAGAGCGAACTCAGATCCGCAAGATTATCGACATGACCGACAAGATTGCGGAAGGTGCGGCGATGCGTGCCAAGCATACCGAGGCACCATTGCGGACGCGTCGCCATTTGCCAAATATGTTTCGGTGTAAATTTTGGTGGTGCGGACAAGCCATTGCGCAAATCCTTGTGACGTTGACCCAAGATTTGCAGATCCATCGTCAAGACAAGTGCAGAGCATTTCGCCGCTTTGGTGCGATCAATCAAACGCTCGATGAATTTGCGATCACGCATCACATAAAGTTGAAACCAGAACGGCTTTGATGTGTTCTCTGCGACATCTTCGATCGAGCAAATGCTCATGGTTGACAGTGTGAAGGGCACACCAAATTTTTCGGCGGCGCGCGCGGCTTTGATTTCACCATCGGCATGTTGCATGCCGGTCAGACCGGTGGGTGCCAGCGCCACAGGCATCGCAATTTTTTCGCCGAGCATTTCGGTGGCGAGCGAGCGGCCTTCCATATTCACGGCGACGCGTTGGCGCAGGAGAATTTTAGCGAAATCGCTTTCATTGGCGCGATAGGTGCTCTCAGTCCAGCTACCGGAATCCGCATAATCAAAAAACATCTTCGGCACGCGGCGGCGCGCGAGGTCCTTCAATTCGGCAATGGTCAGGCAGGCATCAACAGCGGACATCGCATCATTCCCCGAAACGGATTTTCTTGTTGGCCCTATAGCTAAAGCGGTTTGTGGGTCTTGAGAAGCCCGTCACACGCTGGGCATAGTGAGAAAAAATGCAGAGGGAGTTGCGCCATGTCCGATTTCTCGATTTCTGATCGGGGCCAAACCGTCATTGCCACGGTTGATGAGCGCATGGGCGAATTATCGTCTTGGAACCGGACGATTTTCGAATTTGGCGAGACGGCCTGGCGCGAAGAGCGCTCAGCGCGATGGTATGTCGAGCGTCTACGCGCGGAAGGCTTCACTGTAGAGGAAGGCTCGGGCGGCATGCCGACGGCCTTCTCGGCACGCTGGTCGAACGGGCCAGGCCCGTCCGCCATGACCTATGCCGAGTATGATGCGGTGCCGGGCAATTGCCAAAAGGCAGCGCCCTATCGCGCACCGCGTGACGGGCTCTCGCGCTTTGCGGGCGGTCATACCGATCCACATTCGGCTTTGGGCATGAGCGGGCTCGGCGGTGTTCTTGCCGCCAAAGCTGCGATGGAAAAACATAACATCACCGGTACGCTAAGATTCATGGGTGAGCCTGCTGAAAAAGTGCGCGGTTCAAAACCCATCCATGCCGCGAAAGGCTATTATGACGGACTTGATGGCATCGTCTCCTTTCACCCGTTTTATATGTTGCCTTATGCGAATACATGTCGATGGGACACGCATTGCGGCCCCTATTATGGCGTCATTTACGAGTTTCTCTGCGAGACTCCTGAA
>CAWUMH010000211.1:0-2579 GCA_963923565.1 uncultured Alphaproteobacteria bacterium | reverse complement strand
CGCATGCGATTCAGCCCTATTATACGGGATTGATTGCGAGCGAAGCCGGCTTCGCGGTGGCGCTCTCGATTGATGGTGAAACAGTCAATATCATTGCCGCCCCAAAAGCCTAATCGCAGCTTTCACTGTTCAAACGACAAGCATAAAAAAAGCCCCGTAAAACGGGGCTTTTTGAGTTTTTGGGGAGGCTTGCCCTCGGGGGTTGATGCACCCCGAGCTCGTTAGGCCGGAATACGAATATCTTCGTCGGCCATTTCGCGAAGCACATAACCACGGCCCCAAACGGTCTCGATATAATTCGTGCCGTTCGAAGCATTGGCGAGTTTTTTCCGAAGCTTGCAAATGAACACGTCAATGATCTTGAGTTCCGGCTCATCCATGCCGCCATAAAGATGATTGAGGAACATTTCCTTGGTGAGCGTTGTGCCTTTGCGTAGGCTCAAAAGCTCCAGCATCTGATATTCTTTGCCGGTCAGATGGACGCGGTTGCCATCCACTTCCACCGTCTTCTGATCGAGATTGACCGTCAGATCACCGGTAATGATGACCGATTGTGCATGCCCTTTCGAACGGCGCACGATGGCCTGGATGCGGGCAACGAGCTCGTCCTTATGGAAAGGCTTTGTGAGATAATCATCGGCGCCGAAACCCAGGCCACGCACTTTATCTTCAATGCCCGCAAGGCCCGAAAGGATCAAAATCGGTGTTTTGACCTTGGCGACGCGCAATGAGCGCAACACTTCATATCCCGACATGTCTGGAAGATTGAGATCAAGCAGGATGATGTCGTAATCATAAAGCTTGCCTAGATCGATCCCTTCTTCGCCGAGATCCGTCGTATAAACATTAAATGCCTCGGATTTGAGCATCAGCTCGATGCTCTGCGCGGTGGCGCTGTCATCCTCGATAAGCAATACGCGCATGACCGTCCCTTGCCCCTTCTCGACCCGTTACCTTTGACTGGCAGTTCCGTCGCCCCCGACAGATCCCTGCGCAGAGTCCAACAAAATCAACTTGGACTGAATTTTGTCGCGCAATGGTTAACAAATGATGATTCTCGTCTGCAAGCATTAACGAGACTCTCAACTAAAATTTACGATAAATTATTGAAATAATGATGATAATTTGAATTAATCATGCTTAATTTTTACTTTAAGAAACATGGTTAAATGATTCATTTGACTCATAGGTTTGCGACTGTTTCGATCGCGAATCAGTGCTGCGTACGAGATCGGCGGTGTTACCGATCAGAACGGAAAAAGAGCTCTTCTTTTCCGAATTCGGGAGTACGAACGGCATGTCTTTGGCAAAAACGACGCGAATCACTCGGCTGACTGAAGCGCTAACGGACATTGATCCGGGCGATTTTTACGGGCGTGTCGTCGGCGTGCGCGGATTGGTTTTAAGCATCGCTGGTCCTGTTGGTCGCGTGCCTGTTGGCGGTCGTTTGCAGGTTGAAGCGGGTGCGCGCTTACTCCCTTGTGAAGTGGTCGGCATTGAGCAAGGCCATAGTCTCGCGATGCCCTTTGGCAGTGTTGAAGGTGTGAGACAGGGTGCGCGCGCTTATGAAGGGGCAAGTGTTCCCGGTGTGCGGCCGGATTCCTCATGGCTTGGCCGCGTGCTGAATGGCTTTGGCGAGCCGATTGACGGCAAGGGTCCTTTAACTCTCGGAGCGCGTTTAATGCCGTTTCGCGCCGATCCGCCGGCGGCGCATACAAGACGGCGCTTGGGTGAGCCGCTCGATCTCGGCATTCGTGTGCTTGATACATTTCTGACAAGCCGGCGCGGTCAACGCATGGGCATATTTGCGGGCTCAGGCGTTGGTAAATCCGTGATGCTCTCGATGATTGCGCGCAATGCGCAAGCCGATTGCGCCGTGATTGGCTTGATCGGTGAACGCGGGCGCGAAGTGCAAGAATTCATTGAAGATGATCTAGGGCCTGAAGGTTTGGCGCGCTCAGTGGTGATTGTTGCAACATCCGATGAAGGGCCGTTGATGCGGCGGCAAGCGGCGTGGACGAGTCTTTCGCTCGCAGAATATTTTCGTGATCGCGATCAGAATGTGTTGTTGATGATGGATAGTGTGACGCGCTTTGCGATGGCACAACGCGAGATTGGTCTATCAACCGGTGAGCCGCCGACGAGCAAGGGCTACACGCCGACCGTCTTCAGTGAATTGCCGCGGCTGCTTGAACGCGCGGGGCCAGGGCCAGGCGAGGGGAGCATCACCGGCTTCTTCACCGTGCTTGTTGATGGTGATGATCATAATGAGCCGGTTGCCGATGCGGTGCGTGGCATTCTCGATGGCCATATTGTTATGGAGCGCTCAATTGCCGAACGTGGACGTTATCCTGCTGTTAATGTTTTGAAGTCGGTCTCGCGCACTTTGCCCGGTTCGGCTGATCCAGCCTATTGGCCAGTCGTGCAAGCGGCGCGCGCTTCACTCGCCACATATAACGATCTCGAAGAGTTGATCCGGCTTGGGGCTTATAAAGTGGGATCAAACCCTGACGTCGATGCCGCAATAAAACTTTTTCCTGAACTCGAAAATTTTCTTCGACAAAGTAAGGAAGAGTCAA
>CAWUMH010000210.1:0-2623 GCA_963923565.1 uncultured Alphaproteobacteria bacterium | reverse complement strand
TCGCGAACATAATCAGCACCATGCGCACTATGAAGAAGATAAGAAGCGAGAGCTGCCGCAGCAACGTCAGGCAGATGTTCATGCTCGGCAATGGCTTCAATTTCTGCGAGATCGAGCCCGCACATGCCACAAATATCAATAAGAGATATCATCGCGTCGACCCGCCCGCTTCCAAAGAAGAAGCCTAGCGTGACGCGGCTGTTACGGGCATCCGTGTGACTGCGTGTTTAGAGTATCAGGCGGCTTGCGAGAGAGAGGCAGGACGTAAGCCCAAGAGATGCGCGATAGCGTAAGCGAGATCCGCACGGTTCATCGTATAGAAATGAAAATCCGAAACGCCGCGATCAAGAAGATCAAACACTTGTTCGGCCGCGACCGCTGCGGCCACCAGACGCCGCGTTTCACGATCTTGCTCTAAGCCATCGAACCGCTGGGCAAACCATGCGGGAATACTGGCGCCTGCTTTGGCTGTGAATTGTGCGGTCTGTGCGAAATTCTCGACCGGCAAAATACCCGGCACAATCGGAATGGTAATGCCGCGCGCGCGCACTTTGTCGAGATAACGGAAATAGACATCATTATCGAAAAAGAATTGCGTAATGGCGCGTGTTGCCCCCGCATCAATCTTGGCTTTGAGCGCATCAAGATCCGAGTCGAAATTTGCACTTTCCGGATGTTTCTCGGGATAGGCTGACACCGATACTTCGATATCTCCTTTCGCACGAATGGCGGCAACGAGATCAGCGGTTTGCGCATAACCATCCGGATGCGGTTCGTAGCGCGTGCCGATGCCGCCTTGCGGATCACCACGCAACGCCACGATATGACGAACACCAGCCGCGATAAACGCCTCAAGCGTTTCGTCAATGTCCTGCTTCGATGCACCAACACAGGTGAAATGCGCAGCAGGCTTCAATGAAGTTTCACGCACAAGCCGCGTGACCGTATCCAATGTACGCTCGCGTGTTGTGCCGCCTGCACCATAGGTGACCGATACAAACGCCGGATCAAGCGGCTCGATACGACGAATCGTATTCCACAACGCCGCATCGGCGTCCGGTGACTTCGGCGGAAAAAATTCGAAAGAGGCGCGAATTTGCTTCGGCGTTACATCGCGACTCGTGCGGGCGGATACGGTCGAGATCATCAGCGTATCTCCTCTTGGGATTTTTTCGGACGCGGATCACGCGCCACAACAATCGAAACCGTTAATTGCGCCCCGCCTTTCACAGGCGGCGCTATATCACGACGGCGTTCACCGCGAAGACCCGCTTCAGCGAGCCAGCCATCAATTTGAGCCACAGAAAAACCAAGGCGCACATGCGCATGCGTCTCACGCAAAAACTCGAGATCATGCGGTGCAAAATCGACAATCAACATGCGCCCGCCCGGAGCCAAAGCCTGCGCCGCTTCACGAATGGCGCGCGCCGGATCATCAAGAAAGTGCAAGACCTGATGCAAGATCACGAGATCAAATGTATCGCGTTCAACCGGCAGCGCATAAATATCGCCCTGTCGCAATTCGACAGGCCGCATGCCTTCGCGTTCAAGATTAGCACGTGCCACCGCCAACATCGCATGGCTCGCATCAACACCCACACGACGCCGCGCTTGCGGACCGAACAAGGAGATCATGCGCCCCGTGCCCGTACCCAAATCGAGCATCGCACCGAAGGCCGCGTCACCAATGGCCGCACGCAAGGCGTCTTCAACCACCGCATCCGGCGCATGAAGCGACCGGATCTTGTCCCATTCATCCGCATGTTTGGAGAAATAGGCAGCTGCCGCTTCCGCACGATGAGCGCGAACGGCGCGCAAGCGATCACGATCACCGCGCAACACCGCATCACTCGCATCAATGCGTTGCACGAGCGCGCGCACCAAACCGCCCGCAGGATCTCGATCAGCAACACTGAAGAAGGCCCACGCGCCTTCGCGGCTGCGCTGAACCAAACCCGCTTCGACCATCAATTTCAAATGACGCGAGACCCGAGGTTGTGATTGACCCAAAATATCCGTGAGGTCGGAAACAGTGAGTTCGCCCTCAGCCAGAAGCGCCAAGATGCGGATACGTGTATCTTCCCCCGCCGCGCGCAACGCACCGACAAGCGCTTCAAGCGTCATCGGGAGAGAAAGTGTTTGCGGTCCCATCGGCAGGCCTCTTCGCCTCATTAGAAAGACATAAACATATCTTTATGTCATCAAAATAAGAAGCGCAAGCCGAATTTTGAGATGGACTCTAATGTCCCCGAATAATCTTCGCCCGACGCCCGACAAGCACCGACGCCACGACGGCGATGGCAAAAATCCAGGTCCAGATATCGACACTTTCACCATTAATCAGGGCGGCAGTGGCCAAAGTGACAAAGGCCTGAAGCAGTTGCGTCTGGCTTACCCGTGCTTGTCCGCCAATGGCGAGGCCCGAATTCCAGAAGAAAAAGCCGATATATTGGCTCATCAGGCCCAAATAGAGAAAAGCGCCCCAATGTGTGAGGGGAATGGCAGTAGGGGAAACCGGAGCCGTGAGGAAGGCAAACGGTATGGTCACCGGAAGCCCGATCACCACGGCCCAGGAGACGACTTCCCATCCGGCTCGCGTCCGCGCGACACGGTTGAAGGCCGT
>CAWUMH010000209.1:0-2649 GCA_963923565.1 uncultured Alphaproteobacteria bacterium | reverse complement strand
CCGATCCACGCATAAAGCCCTTTTGAGAAGCGCGCGCGTTCACCCATCAGACGCAAGGCATTAACAGCCTTCCGATCAAGCAAGCGGAAATCGCCCGCGCCATCGGGGAGTGGCGTTTCGCCAAAACTTGCAAAGAGATGATAGAAGACCGCGGTAAAAGCGCGACGTGCCCAACTGTCTGTTTGACGATCAATGCGTTGGCCATAAACAACATCATAGCCTTCGCGCCATAACTCCATGAATTTTTCGATCATCTCTGGTGGATGCTGCAAATCGGCATCCATGATGACCACCGCATCACCGCGCGCGGCATCAAGACCTGCGGCAATCGCAATCTCTTTACCGAAATTACGACTGAACGAGACGCAGCGGATGCGGGCGTCCTTCACATGCGCGGCCGCGATATGCGCGAAGGTTTCATCGGATGAGCCATCATCGACGAAAATCAACTCCCAGTCTTTCGAGAGGCGATCAAGCAGCGGCACAACGCGCGCAAGAAGCGCAGGCAAATTGTCTGCTTCATTGAAGGCAGGGATCACGAGCGACAGTTCACAGGGATTTTCGATCCGGTCGCCGGTCGATTGTGTTAGGCTCGACACGTCTTGACTTCCTCGGGGCCGCGCTTCACGCGGGATAGGTTGAATTTTTCAAGGCTACTCATACAGGCGCCCGTGTTTTGATGCCACCCGTTCCTTTCATATTGATTGCCGATGATTTCGGGCTTTCGCATGGCGTAAGCGATGCGATTCTCGATCTTTTGGCAAAAAATCGCCTTTCCGGCACGGGCTCCATGGTGAATCAGCCAGTTTGGGCGTCGCGGGCGGATGATTTGAGGCCCTTTCAGGGGCATCGTGATCTTGGCTTGCACCTCACTTTGACGCTGGGCGCGCCGCTTGGCCCCGCCCCCACACTCGCGCCGGAGGGGCACTTTCTCCCGCTTTCCCGCTTGATGGCGAAGTGTTTTTCCAATGCCCTGCCGCGCCGTGAAATTCGTGATGAGATCATTCGCCAGATCACAGCGTTCAGAGACAGGACCGGCCGATTCCCCGATTTTATTGATGGGCATCAACATGTGCATGTGCTGCCGGTGATCCGCCATGCGCTCTTCGACGCGCTTGAAATCTTAAATCCCCCTTACAAGCCTTGGCTGCGTGTGCCGTCTGATCATATGGGATCGATCATGGCGCGCGGTGTGTCTGTGGGCAAAGCGTTGTTCATTGCGTTTTTATCGCTTGGCTTTACCCGTAAGGCGAAGCGTGCGGGCTATCGCGTGAATGATACATTTTCAGGCGTTCGTTCATTTGATCCGGAAGTGGATTTCGCACGCGAGTTTCAGCGCTTTTTGCTCGTGCAAGGACGGCATCATTTGGTGATGTGCCATCCCGGTGTGAGTGATGAGTCACTCGCTGCTCTTGATCCGGTGACGACCGCGCGTGATCAGGAATATGAATTTTTCAAAAGCGACGCTTTCGAAGCGATGCTGCAGGCATATTCATTGCGTATCGCGCGTTTTGATGATGTGTAAATTCTAAGCGTTGCATTGATCAAGAAGCCAAGAGCGAAAGGCGTTTACAGCCGGTCGGTCTTTCTTCTCTTCCGGATAAACAAGCCAATAAGCCTGCTCGCTTTCAATTGGTTGATTAATCGGAATCATCAAAGATCCCGACGTAAGTTCATCTTCAACTAAGAAGCGCGGTACAATCGCCACACCTAATCCGGCGACGGCCGCTTTGGCCACCATTGCAAATTGTTCGAAGCCCGGTCCTTGGATTGCATCCACCTGATTGAGCCCTTGCGCGGACAGCCATTCCGCCCAAGCGCGCGGACGTGTCGCTTGTTTCAACAAAGGCGCGCGCAAAAGATCCGCAGACTTTGTGATTTGCAGGCGTTCGACAAGAGCAGGACTTGCGACAGGAATAATTGTTTCACCCATCAAACGATGCAGAACGGCACCGGGCCATATGGGATCACCAAAATGAATGGCGGCGTCGAGTGGCTCGCGTGAAAAATCAAACGGCAAAATCCGTGTCGAAAAATTGATGGTCACTTCCGGATGTTTTTGTGAAAAATCCGGCAGACGCGGAATGAGCCAGCGCGTGCCGAAGGTTGGCAGAATCGCAAGCGCCAAAGGACCGCCCGCGCCTTTGAAGGCCACGGCATTGAGCGTGGCGGCGGAGAGGCGGTTTAACGCATCGCGCACTTCCTCTGCATAGGACGCGCCGGCGGGTGTAAGACTGATTCGCTGCCTGACCCGCGCAAAAAGCGGAACGCCGAGCGCGGATTCGAGCGCCAAAACCTGCCGGCTGATCGCTCCTTGGCTCAAATTCAGTTCTTCGGCCGCTCTGGTGAAGCTCAAATGCCGCGCGGAGGCTTCAAAAGCCTGAAGCGCCGCGAGGGAGGGGAGGAGGGAACGAGGTAAGTTCATGACTAAAACTCATGATGTTCTGCCAAATCATGATTTGCAAGGCCGAATTTATTCGAACATCATTCCCAAAATGGGGGAATTAATCGGGTCTCTTCCCTCTCTGGTCGGCGCCCATCGCGGACGATAGAGTGAGAGCCGTCAACAACAGCGCGCAAAAGCGCCGCTTCTTATTCAGGACCATGCCATGTCGATGACCGCCTCTGCCGAAGCCCTCGAAATTCTCG
>CAWUMH010000208.1:0-2665 GCA_963923565.1 uncultured Alphaproteobacteria bacterium | reverse complement strand
ATCGGCACGCAATATGACGCGAGCGTGATCGAAAATCTGAAAAAGCATGAATTGGCTGTCCGCTCGGAGGTTCTCCTAATTCTTGCGGACCAGACAGAGGCCGATCTCATCGGAATCGAGAACCGAAAGAAGGTTCAGGACAAAATTCGCGACGGAATCAACACGATTTTGACTGAACGGGAGCGTTTTGGCGGAATTGAAAACGTTTTCTTTACCACTCTGGTTATGCAGTAAACCGGTCAGTTCTGTTTTCAAGTTGAGTCATGTCCAGTTCGCGTAAACTGAGTAACGAAGAAGTCGCCGCCCTCCTCGAAGGCCTCGAGGACGGCGCGCTCGACGTTGGAACGGGCGTGCTACCGGGCAAAGAATATCAGCCCTATGCCCTGGGCAATGACGACGCGAACCTGCTCGGCGACCTCTACACGCTGCGCTTGATCAATGAACGTTTTGGCCGCCAATTCCGCAATATTCTTCTGCCCATGCTCCGCTTCGCCCCGCGCGTGCAGACCATGCCGCCGGAAACGAAGCGGTTTGACGAGTATCTTTCCGGCCTCGAATCCTTCTTGAGCCTCACCACGCTGCGGGTAGATGAACTCAAGGGCTCGATCCTTGCGACCGTACCTGCGCGGTTGATCAGCATTCTCGTAAACTCCTTTTTTGGCGGTCGTGGCGACAGCGGCGTAACACGCACGAGTGAATTCACACCAACCGAAGAGCGCATCATCCAGATTGTCATGGAAGGCGCTACCAAAACGCTCTCTGATGCCTGGAAAGAAGTCTACGAGGCCAATTTCGAGGTCATGACAAGCGAAATGAATCCTGCCTTCCTCTCCTTCATCGAAGGCAATGAGCAAGTCGTTATCTGTTCCTTCGTCGTACAATTGCCCTTTGCGAAGCCCGCAACGATTGAGCTCGTTTATCCGCTACAGATGCTGAAACTCATTGCGCCGCTCCTGCGCTCGAAAGTGCAGCGGATTGGTGAAAATCGCGATGAAAACTGGGCAACACGTCTTCAAACTGCCGTGCTCCAAATTCCGCTTATCATTGCCCCTCGGGTTGCAGAGCCCACTGTCAATCTGACACAACTTTTACGCCTGCAAACCGGTGCTGTTATCGCCATCGAAGCCTTCAACGACATACCTATCTATATTGAAGGTCATCCCCTCTTCACCGGTCGTATTGGTGAGAAAGACGGCAAGATGGCCGTCTCTATCATTGAGTAAGATCAGAAACGGATCAGTTCTATGTCATCAGTTGAAAATGAAAAGACGGATCAAGGTGAGATTCCGCAGGCATCGGCCCAAAATCTGAAGCTTCTCGAAAACATCGAAGTGAAGCTTACTGTCGAAGTCGGCGGCACGCGCATTATCATTCGAGACCTTCTGAAATTGAATGAGGGATCTGTCGTTGAGCTCGATCGTCTAGCGGGCGAACATCTTGATATTCTTGTGAACGGAACGCTGCTTGCCAAAGGCGAAATCGTACTGATCGGAGAAAGCCTCGGCATTCGATTCACCGAAATCATCTCGCCTGAACAACGCCTACGGAGCATCTAGTGGCGAATATAACATCCGTTCTATCGGTCATTCTACTCCTCGGCGGCCTCGTGGCCGCCGCAATGCTACTCAGACGGTACCGTGACAAGCTCAATACAGCCTTTGTAAAAGGCCCAATCACAATAAAGAGCGTCGCCAATCTTGGTGACGGCTCACGTCTCGCATTGGTTGAAGTCGAAGGGCAGCACGTTTTATGTGGTATCGGCCGTCAAGGTGTTGGTGCAATCACGCTACTTCCTCGACCTCCGCATCAGGGCGAAGCCTCATGATCCGCCACACATTGTCTCTGTGTCTCGTTGGACTTTTTGTTGCGTTGGGGGCAAACGTCGCTCTCGCCGCACCTTCGTCGCTCTTTGATCTTCCGGTTTTAAAACTCGAAAATCTTCCCTCCGGCGGCCAATCGCTCTCGCTCTCTCTACAAACTCTCATCTTGATGTCAGCATTGACGATTTTGCCGTCAATGCTCCTCGTCACGACAAGCTTTACGCGCATCATCATCACGCTTTCTATTCTGCGCCAGGCGCTCGGTACACAACAAACGCCCCCCAATCAGGTACTTGTCGGCATCGCATTGTTCCTTACACTCTTTATTATGACGCCAACATTTAAAGAGGCAAATGATGCAGCCTTTCAACCCTATTCAAACGGTCAAATCGGGATCGAAGAAGCGGGCGTCAGAACGGCAGCAATCATGAAAGGCTTCATGCTCAAACAGACGAGACAGAGCGATATTTCGATGATCGCTGAACTCCGTGGTGATCAAGGTTATCAATCGGCAGCCGATGTGCCCTTCGTTGTTGCTGTGCCTGCGTTTCTGATCAGTGAATTGCGTACCGCTTTTACGATCGGCTTTTTGCTTTTTCTTCCCTTTCTCGTCATCGACATTGTTGTATCAAGTATCTTGATGTCACTGGGTATGATGATGTTGTCACCAATGTTGGTGTCCCTCCCCTTCAAGCTCTTGATGTTTGTCATTGTCGATGGCTGGTCATTGACGCTGAATTCTTTGGTTGAAAGTTTCACGCGCGGATTATGATACCATGCCTTATGAACAATTTATCGCTATCGGCCATGAAACGTTATTGAGTACAGTACTCACCGTTTCACCC
>CAWUMH010000207.1:0-2684 GCA_963923565.1 uncultured Alphaproteobacteria bacterium | reverse complement strand
TCGAGAGATCCTTCACCCAGCGATCAACAGTTGTCTCGCGCGCATTGTGCGGGATGAGGCCGAATGCCGCTTTGAGCTTGTCGAGAATGGTGACAATCGCATTTGCCGCAATCGGTTGTTCGAGTATGAGGCCGAGTGTCAGGCGATCTTCCGACACATAAGCGATGCCATTATCGATGGCTTCGCGGTTTGACTTCAATGCGAGACTCTTGCCCTCAAGCTTAATCTCGCCCTCATCCGGAGGGTTCATGCCAAACAATGAGAGTGCTAATTCTGTTCGGCCTGAACCGAGTAATCCTGTAATCCCGAGGATTTCACCTTCTCTGAGGTCGAAGCTGATATTCTTATAATCGCCCGTGCGGGAAAGATTTTTAACCGATAGGATCTTCTTTCGGTTCGAAAGTTCTGTGGCTTTCAAATCATAGCTGAACTCTTTTCCCGTCATCAAGACAGCAAGCTTTTTATCGCTCACCTCTTTTGCATCAAAGGTGCCTACCTTTTTTCCGTCTCGCAGAACCGTAACGCGTTCGGCAACCTCCAACACTTCATCAAGACGATGCGAGACGAAAACGATGCAAATGTTTTTTTTCTTGAGTTCGCGTACGAGCGACAAGAGCGCATCAACCTCGTGGCGGGTGAGAGATGCTGTCGGCTCATCCATAATGACAAGCTTTGCGTCAGCGGCCATCGCGCGACAGATCGCAACGAGCTGCCGATTAGCAATAGAGAGGTCTTCGACCTTCGCGTCAAAATCAAGCTGGACATTGATGCGCGCCATTGCAGCTTCCGCAATTTTACGAATGGCTGCCCAGTCAACAGGATGAAATCCACCAAGATGCTGGCCGACCGCAATATTTTCGGCGACCGTCAAATTCGGGAAAAGCGACAGATCTTGATAGATCACCTGAATGCCGGCGCGTGTGCTCTCCACGGGCGTGAGGTGCGTATAGCTCTTCCCTTCGATGATGATTTGGCCACCATATTCCGGCGGCTGAACGCCAGAAATAATTTTGATGAGCGTCGATTTGCCCGAACCATTTTCACCAACGAGGCAATGCACTTCACCTGCCTCAAGGGTCAGATCAACATCAGTCAGCGCTTGCACGCCGCCAAAACGCTTCGAAATATTTTTGAGTTCAAGAAATGTCGCCACGAGTGCCTGTCCTTAATCGCGCACGTGATGAAGCAAAGACTGCGCCCCCCCTTTTTTTGAGGGGCGCAGCGTTTACGCGGTCAGTGCCGATTAGAGGCCGCCCTTGATCAGAGCATCAACAGTGTCTTTGTTAATGCGCATGATCTTATCGACCTTGATCTGCTTGTTGGCGACGTCCACGGCTGCCTTGCCGAGGCCCGGGACTTCAACACCGTCCTTGATTTCCTTGCCGTCAAGCACAAGCTTGGCGACAGCAACCATGGCGTAACCGGCGTCTGTCGGGTTCCAGAGGAAGCCTTCACGGATGATGCCGTCATCGATGAGCGACTTGCCCTGGGACGGAAGAACTGTGCCGACGACAGCGATCTTCTTACCGAGTTTCTTTTCGCGCACAGCATTACCTGCACCGATCGGACCCTGCGAACCGAAGCAGAGAATACCCTTAAGGTTCGGATAGGCTTTGATCACGTCGAGCGTGGTCTTATAAGCATCATCCGTCACGTCCGCGCCGGGGAAACGGTCGGTAGCAAGTTTCATCTTCGGATAGTTCTTCTTCTGGAAAGCGATTGCCGCATCTGCCCAAATGTTATGAAGTGGGGTTGTCAGCGTGCCAACGTAAACAACATATTCGCCGTCTTCGCCCATATCCTTAGCAAGACGCTCCATCTGCACTTCACCGAATTTGATCGAGTCGATCAATTCGACGTTCCAGTCACGGCCAGCCTGTTCCGGGCCTTCATGTGTGATAACCTTGATGCCCGCGGCTTGCGCGCGCTTCAACACAGGCTCTGTAACCTTCACATCAAGTGGCACAAGACCGATGACAGCGACTTTCTTTGCGATCAAGTCTTCGATGAGTTTCACTTGCTGTGCTGGGTCAACTGTGGACGGGCCAATCATCGATGCGTTGATGCCGAATTCGCCGCCTGCTTTTTTTACGCCGACTTCAAGAGCGTTGAACCACGGAATGCCCGCGATCTTGGAGACTACGACCATTTCTTGGCCAGCAGCATTTGCGAGATGCGGCAGGCCAGTTACGCCGACGAGTGCTGTCGCGCCCAAGAGTTTTAGTGTCTGACGTCTATTCATTTGTTCCTCACCTTTTCTATTGGTTATTAAAATCAGTGGTTTTATCATTTTTTTCTAAGGAATTTGCAGCACTAAATTCGTGGTCATCTCTCGTGATGGTCAATATATAATGCTTTCCGCGCAACAGCCCTTTTGCGGGCCCGAGCAAGCCTTACTATTGTTCGCTTTAGACTCCAAACTCCCTCCTGCATTATTAGCCGCTAATTTCTGGTTTTCAAGCCGGGCCGTTTCAGCCCCTATAATTTGAACATTTATAACGATCTCGAAGAGCGGGTGTTTAAGACACCTTGCAAGCGAGATCCGGATCAGGATAGCTTAAAGTTTCGGCCTCAGATCGGATTTTTATTTAAAACAACATTTATGGGAATTTGCCTTCCAAATCATTGATATTGCAAAATAATTCTAACTTCTTAGGACAGAAGGATTATCTATTTTCGGCAAA
>CAWUMH010000206.1:0-2689 GCA_963923565.1 uncultured Alphaproteobacteria bacterium | reverse complement strand
GAACAGCGGACTCTGACTCCGTTAATCTTGGTTCGAATCCAGGTCCCCCAGCCAATCCCTTCATCACCATTTATCCGAGCAACGCGGGCGGAGCCATAAATCATGGGATGCGCACTATCCGGAACATGGCTATAATCGCCCTATTGAGTTTCTCGTCCCGTGAGTTGCACCCATGACCCGACCCGAAACAGGGTCACGACCCCATTTTCCAGAAATTCTTGAGGAGGCACCGCGTCTCGTCAAAGATCTTCTGCGTGGTCTTCGTCATAACCTCAAGCAGCTCGATCCGACACGCGATTTGGAAACGCTTGCCCAAAATGCAGCTGTGTCGCCCTTCCCTTTGCCGCCCTCCCCTTTGGCTCTCGCCGCCGAACTTGTGCGCGAAACACGCAAAGCCGCAAAATTTGGCTCTTCACTTGCCCGCGATATTATCGACCCCCAACAAGATGATGCACTGTTAGCCCTCCTTGAGGGGCGACACGCTGATCGCGCGACCTATGTTCAGGCGCGCTATCAAGCCACGCGATACCTCATGAAGCGTATGGGTTATGCCGATGAACTTCTTCTCGAACGCCCGATTGCGCGTGTCTGGGCCGAGACGGCACAATGGTCGTCTGACGACAGCGCAAATTCCGAAACCCATTTTGCGCATCTCGCAGACCAAGCGCTGCGCTTAGCTCAATCGGGAGCGATTGCTGAATCCGACAATCGACACTCTCCCTTCCGCATCTTCTCAGCGCTTGCGCTCGCCGAAGCACTTCTCTCTTTATCGCCAAACCATGACAGTGCCGCTATTATGGGCGCGCTTGAGATTGCCGCTGAAGTTATGGCCTTGCGCCAAGGTAGATTTGACGCAATCATGGACGGGTTTGATCCGGCTGCCGCTTTGGCGGCTGAATTAAAACTCTTAGCTCCTCATCTTGTCGAGGCTTGAGCGATGCGTTTGCCGATCTTGCCAGAATTAGCGCGAGAACAAGATGTACGCCATCGCGTGCGTGAGCTTCGTTTCTTTGAAGCCTCGTTTCGCCGCAATCTCGCGCTCCGTTTAGAAAATACCGGCATCACCAGTCGAACAGATCGCGCAAAACTTCACGCCGCTTTTCTTGCATGGGTCGATAATTTTCATGTGACACGTGAAATTGCCGAAGCGGACCGTCGTGATTTCGTATGCTATGCCGCAGGCCGCATGTTGGCGGAACTCTTCCGTCACGCGCCGCTTTCGCTTTCGAATGTCACTGACACAGTTGATCCCGATCTTGCAACATGGCCTGAAGGCTCTATCTATGCGAGCTATTGCTTAGGTGTCGCGCTTTCAGTTTTGAAACAGGATTTCGATGGCGCGCCTCCGCTATCTGACGCGAGCACCGATCGCCGCGTGTGGGAAAGCATTCGCGAAAATATTCGCGACAACCCCGATTACGCAATTCCGTTTCTTGATCTTCTGATCGGACAAACACCGAATTGGAGCGATCCGTCATTGCCGGAGCGCCGCCCTGCCGTGCGCGCCAAACAGGCGATGGCGGCTTAGCGCGCTTAAGACCTTAATTCTGGAAGATCTCGATAAAGATCCAGCGCTTCGGGATTAGCGAGGGCTTCACGATTTTTAACGTCGCGACCGTGAATAATGTCGCGTACCGCCAATTCGGTAATCTTGCCGGATTTGGTGCGCGGTATATCCCCAATCGCAATAATTTTTTGTGGCACATGACGCGGGCTGGCCCCCGTGCGAATTTGTTTGCGTATCCGGCCCTGCAGTTCGGAATTTAACGTCACGCCTTCGCGCAGCCGCACGAAAAGAATGACGCGCACATCACCGGCGAAGTCTTGCCCAATCGCGAGCGCTTCAATGACTTCTGGTATTTGTTCGACCTGCGCATATATTTCTGCAGTGCCGATACGAACGCCACCAGGATTAAGTGTCGCGTCCGAACGACCATGAATGATCAACCCGCCATGCGCGGTCCATTCAGCAAAATCACCATGATGCCAAAGCCCCGGAAACCGTTCGAAATAGGCAGCGCGATATTTTTTACCCTCCGGATCATTCCAGAATGAAATCGGCATCGAGGGAAAAGCTTTCTTACAAACAAGTTCGCCTTTGCCCGATGATATAGAATGACCATCATCATCAAAAATATCCACCGCCATGCCTAAACCGGCGCGTTGAATCTCGCCCGCATAAACAGGTGAAGTCGGATCACCGAGCACAAAACAGGAGACGATATCCGTGCCGCCTGAAATCGAAGCGAGATGGAGGTCACTTTTAATCGCGTTATAGACCCATTCAAATGTTTCAGCAGCAAGTGGTGATCCGGTTGAAGCCAAAGCGCGCAGGGAAGACAAATCATGCGTCTCAATCGGTTTGAGATCGAGCTTGCGACAGGAATCGAGATATTTTGCCGAAGTACCAAAAAATGTCACACGCTCTTTTTCAGCGTAATCAAAAAGAACAGTTGGACGCGGAGCAAAAGGCGAGCCATCAAACAAAATCAATGTTGATCCGCACGCGAGTGCAGACACCAACCAATTCCACATCATCCATCCGAGCGTCGTGAAATAGAACACACGATCGCCTTCACCATTGCCCGAATGTAAACGGTGTTCTTTTAGGTGCTGTAGGAGAGTTCCCCCTGCCCCATGGACAATACATTTCGGAATGCCGGTTGTGCCCGATGAGAACAAAATGAAA
>CAWUMH010000205.1:0-2703 GCA_963923565.1 uncultured Alphaproteobacteria bacterium | reverse complement strand
CAGATCATGGAACATGCCTTTGATTGGCTTGATGCGCCGGTCAAACGCATCACCGGCAAAGATGTGCCGATGCCTTATGCTGCCAATCTCGAAAAGCTGGCTTTGCCGACGGTTGGTGAAATTGTCGAGGCGGTGAAAGCCGTCTGTTATCGTTAAACGCGGGAGGCACTCATGTCCGTCAAGATTTTGATGCCCGCTCTGTCTCCAACAATGGAGAAGGGCAATCTCGCCAAGTGGCTTAAGAAGGAAGGCGATAAGATAAAGTCGGGCGATATCATTGCTGAGATTGAAACCGATAAGGCGACGATGGAAGTTGAAGCGGTTGATGAAGGTATCCTTGCGAAAATTCTCGTGCCTGCGGGATCGCAAGATGTCGCCGTCAATGAAGTGATCGCCCTGATTGCTGATGAAGGCGAAGATGTTTCCAGTGTTGCGGTAGGCGGTGCTTCGGCAACTCCTGCACCAAAAGCAGCAGCACCTGTAATCACTCCGGCAACTGCGACTCCAGCGCCAACAACAGCAGCACCACAAATACCAACTGCTGCCGCTGCCCATGGTGCGAAGGTCTTTGCCTCACCTTTGGCAAAGCGTATCGCGAAAGATGCGGGCGTCGATATTTCAAAAATTGCTGGTTCGGGTCCGCATGGTCGCGTCATTGAACGTGATGTGAAGGCCGCGATTGCGGGTGGAACCGCACTGCGTGCGGCATCGGCCTCAACAAGTGCTGCGGCACCTTCTACACCGCTTGCAACGGGAATGGCCGATAACGTCATCAAGCAATTGTTTGAAGCGGGCTCTTATGAAGAAGTCCCGCATGACTCGATGCGTAAGACGATTGCGCGGCGCCTTTTGGAGTCAAAGCAAACAGTTCCGCATTTCTATGTCACGGCCGATATCGAGCTCGATGCACTCTTGAAAGCGCGTGAAGAGATCAATGCCAATGCGCCGAAGGGCGCTGATGGAAAGCCGGCTTACAAACTTTCGGTCAATGATTTTGTGATCAAGGCATTGGCCGCGGCGCTTATGCGTGTGCCTGAGGCCAATGTGACTTGGACTGAATCGGCGATGTTGAAACACAAACATGCTGATATAGGCGTTGCTGTTTCGATTCCGGGTGGATTGATAACACCCGTTATTCGAAAGGCTGATTTGAAATCACTCTCGGCAATTTCGAACGAGATGAAAGATCTTGCGGCGCGCGCACGTAGCCGCAAATTGAAGCCGGAAGAATATCAAGGCGGCACGACAGCTGTGTCAAATCTTGGGATGTTCGGGGTGAAACAATTTGCAGCGATTGTGAACCCACCGCATGCGACGATCCTTGCTGTTGGCGCTGGTGAGCAGCGACCAGTTGCTAAGAATGGTCAATTGACAGTTGCAACCGTGATGACGGTTACCTTCTCAACTGATCATCGCGCGGTTGATGGTGCGCTGGGTGCTGAACTGCTTTCGGCTCTTAAAGGCTTGATTGAAAATCCAGTTTCAATGTTGGTTTAAGCGAGGACCTCATTATGGCAACGCAATATGATATCCTCGTCATTGGTGGTGGTCCGGGCGGCTATGTGACCGCCATTCGCGCGGCGCAATTGGGTTTCAAAACAGCACTTGTCGAGCGCGAACATCTTGGCGGCATTTGTTTGAATTGGGGTTGTATTCCCACCAAAGCTTTATTGCGTTCGGCTGAGATTTATCACTATGCTACGCATGCCTCTGATTATGGTTTGAAGCTTGAAGGCAAAATGACCTTCAACATCGCCGATGTGATCAAGAGATCGCGTGGAGTCTCAGGTCAATTGAATGGCGGCGTTGGTTTTCTTTTAAAGAAAAACAAAGTCGATGTGATTTGGGGTGAAGCCAAAATTACAAAGCCCGGTGAAGTTGTTGTCGGCAAATCCTCAAAGCCTGCTGTTGAACCGCAACATCCGGTTCCGAAAGGCGTTCAGGGTGAGGGGACATATCAGGCGAAACATATCATCATCGCAACAGGTGCTCGACCGCGTGCGCTTCCCGGAATCGAGCCCGATAAAAAACTCATCTGGACTTATTTCGAAGCGATGGTTCCGGATGTAATGCCGAAATCGCTTATCGTTATGGGGTCTGGTGCTATCGGTATCGAATTCGCGAGCTTCTATCGCACGATGGGCGCGGACGTTACCGTTGTCGAAGTGATGCCGCAAATTCTGCCCGTCGAAGACGCGGAAATCGCTGCTCTTGCGCGGAAGCGCTTTGAGAAACAAGGCATCAAGATTTTGACCGGCGCTAAAGTGACCGGCGTTTCGAAATCAACCAACAGTGTGACCGCAACCATTCAAGACGAGAAGGGCGCCACCCAATCCATCACCGCTGATCGCTTGATTTCTGCGGTCGGTGTTGTCGGCAATATCGAAGGCTTGGGACTTGAGGCCCTGGGGATCAAGACCGATCGCGGCTGCATCGTGACCGATGGTTTGGGTAAGACCAATGTTGCGGGCATTTATGCGATTGGTGACGTCGCGGGCCCCCCGATGCTCGCGCATAAGGCCGAGCATGAGGGTGTCATTTGTGTCGAAGGCATCAAGGGCCTTCACGTCCATCCGATGGACAAGCAGAAAATCCCGGGTTGCACCTATTGCCATCCGCAAGTGGCCTCTGTCGGCTTGACGGAAGCGAAGGCCAAAGAGGCCGGATATACGCTCAAAATCGGCCGCTTCCCCTTTATGGGCA
>CAWUMH010000204.1:0-2728 GCA_963923565.1 uncultured Alphaproteobacteria bacterium | reverse complement strand
ATGTCGAAGGGTCAAATCGTACGCACCGGTGGCAAGGAATTGGCACTTGAACTCGAAGCCAATGGTTATGCTGACTACGTGACCAACGCGGCGGCGTGAGGACTGATCATGTCGAATATCATGCCCTTAAAAACGGAAGCCGAGCAGGCGTTGATTGCGCAAGGCGCGAGCGTCGCTGCAGATCGCAAAACGGCCTTCGCGCGTTTTGCTGAAGCAGGTTTGCCGCATCGCCGTGTCGAGGCCTATCACTACACAGATCTCCGGGCTTTGTTAAAAAGTGCGCCGCCTCCGGCGAAGGCTGGCGGCAAAGTGGCGGTGACGTCGCCGCTCGCAGATATTGATGCTTATGTCCTGACTCTTGTTGACGGTCATTATGTTGCATCGAGCAATGCGGCGCCCGCGGGTGTGACGGTTACGGCTTCATCTGCTCTGGCTGATGATGGCTCAAACGAGAAGGGGCTCTTGAGCGTTGATCCCGTGATCGCGCTGAACGCGGCATTCTCGGACAGTGTGCTCGATATTGCGATTGCGGCGAAGGCTGAAATCGAAAAACCTCTTGTCATTCGCCTCGTCACAACAGGCGCTCATGCGTCCTATCCGCGCGTGCGTGTGAGTGTCGGCGATCACGCCAAGGCCTTCATCGTTGAAAGCCATGAAGGTGGAGCTGCGGGCTCGTTGATTGATAGTGTTCTCGAATTGCGCATGGGTGATCACGTCACCTTTGATCATTTGAGACTTAATCTGGTCGCTCAAGCCGCCACGGTGCTCACGACATTTGGCGGCGCGATGGGCAAAGAGAGCCTTTATCGCGGCCATAATTTTGTTGTCGGCGGATCACTCTCACGACATCAGATTTTCTTTCGCTTTGAAGGCGAGCAGTCCAAGGCTGAAATCGCGAGCGCAAGCCTCCTCAACGCGAAACAACATGCGGATACGACACTCGTTGTCGATCATGCTGTTCCCGAATGCCAAAGTCGCGAATTTTTTGCGCATGTTCTTGATCACGAGTCGACCGGCGTGTTCCAAGGCAAGATCATTGTTCGCCCAGGCGCGCAGCAGACAGACGGCAAGATGATGAGCCGTGCTATCGTGCTTGAAGACGGCGCGACGATGAACAACAAGCCCGAGCTTGAAATTTTCGCGGATGATGTCGCCTGCGGCCACGGCGCTACCGTTGGCGCGCTGGATGAAGATTTGCTCTTTTATTTGCGGGCACGTGGATTGCCAAAGACAGAAGCCGAAGCGCTGATGTTGCAGGCCTTTGTCGGCGAGGCTCTTGAGAAGATCGAGCATGATGTGATCCGTAATACGCTCGAAGCGCTTGCAGAACAGTGGCTCAAGGCACGTAGCGCATGAATGCTCACACCAAAACCTTCGATGTCGAGACAGTAAGAGCGGATTTTCCGATTCTCTCGAAAGAGGTTTATGGAAAAAAGCTTGTCTATCTCGATAACGCCGCTTCCGCGCAAAAGCCGAAGCAGGTTTTAGACCGCATGACCTATGCCTATGAGCATGAATATGCCAATGTTCATCGCGGGCTTCATTATTTAGCGAATGCGGCAACAGAGGCGTTTGAACATGCGCGGGAAACGGTTCGCGCCTTCATCAACGCGGCCTCCACCGATGAAATCATTTTTACACGTAATGCCACGGAAGCGATGAATCTTGTTGCCGCCTCTCTGGGGCGCATGGTCTTGCAAGAGGGTGATGAGATCATTCTCTCGGTGATGGAACATCACTCCAATATTGTTCCATGGCATTTTCATCGCGAGCGTAACGGTGCGGTGATCAAATGGGTTCCCTGTGACGAGCGCGGTGTGCTTGATCTTGAGGCTTACGAAAAGCTCTTCACGCCAAAAACAAAGATCGTTGCGATTTCGCAAATGTCGAATGTATTGGGCACGATTAATCCCATTTCCGAGATGGTGAAGATTGCGCGCAAACATGGCGCCTATGTCATGGTGGATGGTTGCCAAGGCGCGGTCCATGTGCCGACCGATGTGCGCTTACTTGATGTCGATTTTTATTGCTTCACGGGTCACAAGCTTTATGGCCCCACAGGTATTGGCGTTGCTTATGGCAAGCGTGCTTTGCTTGAAAAAATGCCGCCCTTTAATGGCGGCGGGGAGATGATCAGCGTGGTGACCGAAGACTCTGTCACTTACAACGAGCCTCCCCATCGTTTTGAAGCGGGCACGCCGCCGATTGTGCAAGCCATTGGTCTGGGCGCGGCGCTTGATTACATGCAATCGATGGATCGCGCTGCGGCGTTAAAACATGAAGAGTCGCTTGCTCACTATGCGATGGAGCGTTTGTCTGAATTGAATTCGCTGCGCATCTTCGGTAAAGCGCCAGGCAAGGGCGCGATTGTTGCCTTTGAAATGCAAGGCGCGCATGCGCATGATGTGGCGACGATCATTGATCGCTCAGGCATCGCTGTTCGCGCAGGCACGCATTGTGCGCAGCCTTTGTTGAAGCGCTTTGGTGTCACCTCTACATGCCGAGCATCTTTTGCGTTTTACAATACGCAGGCGGAAGTGGATGCGCTTGTAGAGGCGTTGCGCAAAGCGCAAGCGATGTTTTCTTGAAACGCGGGAGAGACGAGAATGAATGATGCCGCTCCGCCGCTTGAGGAAAAGCCAAACCAGACGGAGATCGCTGCGCCTTCCGCATTGCCTCCGGAAGAGATTGATCGTTTGACAGACGATATTATTGCGGCGTTGAAGAC
>CAWUMH010000203.1:0-2735 GCA_963923565.1 uncultured Alphaproteobacteria bacterium | reverse complement strand
GCTAGGAACCGCTATCGGAGAATATCTGAGTTGGCGCGTGAGCTTTGGCCTTGTCAGTTTACTCGGACTGATCACAGGTGCCTTTTTATTCTTTGCCTTGAAGACTCAAGCGCCTGAACAAACAGGCGCCGTGGCAAAGGAATTATCCGTGCTCAAACGACCGGGTGTGTGGCTTGCGCTTGCGACAACTACATTTGGCTTTGGTGGCGTCTTCGTTGTCTGGACTTATATTGCCCCCATTCTTCGTGAAGCGACGGGGCTATCACCCAACATAATGACCCTTGTGCTCTTCATTTATGGAATTGGATTGACACTCGGCAACCATGTGATGGGCCGGCTTTCGGATAAATCTTTGAGCCTCTCACTCTATGGTACGCTCGGCGCACTTGTTATCTTGATGGCTCTATTCGCGTTCGCGATGACAAATGTCTGGACAGCAAGTGTTACCATCTTCCTGTTGGGATTTGCTGCCTTCGGCACAATTCCACCTCTCCAAATCGGAATCATGAATGCCGCGAAAGGCGCACCCAATCTCGCCTCTGCTTTGAACATTGGCGCGTTTAATCTTGGCAATGCCGGCGGCGCATGGGTGGGCGGCATGCTAATTGATCATCACTTCAGCTATCCTATACTTGCTTTAACCGGCGCCCTCATCTGCTCATCGGGATTGATATTCGCCTTTGCTATTTATGGAACAGGGCAAACGGCGCGATAATTTCTGGCGGCTACGAGTCTATGTGCGTCGAAACACCTTCACTCTTCATTGCTAATTCCGATTGACGTGAGCTTGAAGGCTTGCTCTCACGCCGTGACTTTGAAACGTTTTTAGGGCGTGGATGAGGGGATCAACAAATCGACGATCCCGCCCCCATTGACCAAAGATGGCGGTAAAGCCGAGAAGCGCATGGATGATTGATTCCGGATCATTTCCTGCAGCAACAAGACTTTGGCGAAGCCTCTCTGCCATGGGATCATTAAGCGCGAGCGTCTGCCCCGCCTCATCTCGCCCAAGAACATAGAGCGCAAAGCCAGCGATAGCATAGGCCAAACGTCCGAGCGGACGTCCTTGCGCAAGGCGATCTTGCGCTGTGCCCAGAAATCTTTGCGGAATTTTTTGTGAACTATCAGATGCAATTTGTTCCAAGCGATGGTTCAAAGCCGGATTGCGAAAACGCTCTTGGAGTGATGCCGCATAGGCTTGAACATCGCCACCGGGACGGATCGTCAAAACCGGAATGACATCCTCTTCCATAAACCGCGTGATAAAACTGCCAATAACTTTATCATTCATTGCATCAGCGACCATACGATAGCCCGCAAGCGAGCCAAGAAAAGCAAGCATTGTGTGCGAGGCGTTTAAAAGTCTCAGTTTCATTGCCTCATAGGGCGCAACATCATCGACAAGCTCTGCACCAAATCGATCCCAGTCGGGACGTCCTTCAGGGAAATGATCCTCGATCACCCATTGTGTGAAAGGCTCGGTGGCAATTGGCCAGGCGTCTTCAAGATTCAACGCGGCTTTGGCAAGGACGCGATCCCCGTCAGTCGTCTGTGGCACAATGCGATCAATCATTGTCGAAGGGCATGCGACGTCTGTTTCGATGAAATCAGCAAACTCCGTGCTTCTTAATCCTGCAAGTTTCACCAAAATCGCATGGAGCTTTTTGCCATTCGATGGCAGATTATCGCATGACATGACGGTGAAAGGTTTTAAGCCCAAAGCACGGCGACGATGAAGGGCTGCGAGAATGTAACCCGGCACCGTCTTCGGTTGATCGGGATTTGCGATATCATGGCGCATATCCGGATGCTCTATATCAAGCTGCCCCGTCGCGGGGTCAAGACAATAGGCTTTTTCAGTTATTGTGAGCGAAACGATTTTGACGTGGGGGTCCGCCATAGCAGCAATTAATGCTTCTGGATTTTCGGGTGCGACCAAGAGGCGAATGACTGAGCCGATAACACGATGCACAGCGCCGGCAGCACTGCGTGTGGCTATCGTATAAAGTCCGTCTTGCGGTAATAGCGCATCGCGGGTTTCCGCCGACCGCAAGCTCGCACCCAGAATGCCCCAGCGATGATCGCCTGATGCTAAAACATCATCTGTATAGACGGCCTGATGGGCGCGGTGAAACGCACCGATGCCAAGATGAACGATGCCGACTTTTATGTTCGAACGATCATAGTTTGGCTTGATGATGGAGGCGGGTAGACGATTGAGCGTTGCATTTGATAGGCGTGTCACGAAAGCCTCTCTACCGCGCGCATGACGCCACGCAATTCACCTAATCCTTTGAGCCGTCCAATGCCTGCATAACCGGGCGTAATGGTTTTATTCACGTCATCCAACATGCGATGACCATGATCAGGCCGAAACGGAATCTTCGCGCCACTTGCGCGCTTCCGATCTTCACGGATTAACGCGCTGATGACGCCGACCATATCGACATCACCATCGAGATGATCGGCTTCGATAAAGGACAGCGGATTATCTGCGTCACGCTTGGTCGAACGCAAATGCACGAAATGAATTCGTTCCGCAAAACGGGAAGCGATTGCGGCGAGATCATTATCAGGGCGCACGCCTAAAGACCCAGTGCAAAAGCACATGCCATTCGCAATACTTGGTACAGCATCAAACAAGGCCGCATAGTCGACCGCCGTCGATGCAATGCGCGGCAATCCAAAAAGCGAGCGGGGCGGATCATCCGGATGCAAAGTGAGCTTCACACCCA
>CAWUMH010000202.1:0-2736 GCA_963923565.1 uncultured Alphaproteobacteria bacterium | reverse complement strand
GCTCTCGAGCAGATTGCGACCGATGAAAACCCCAGTAGGAGACACGCAATGTCCTCACTCGACAGTTTCAAATGCCGCAAGACGATGAAAGTTGGCGGCAAGACCTATCATTATTATTCGCTCGCCGCTGCCGAGAAGAACGGCCTCAAAGGCCTATCTAAATTGCCCTTCTCGCTGAAGGTTCTCGTTGAAAATCTTTTGCGCTTTGAAGATGGCCGCTCGGTGACCAAAGCGGATATCAAAGCCGCTGTCGGTTGGCTAAAGACACGCGGTAAATCGGAGCTCGAAATTGCGTTTCGTCCGGCGCGCGTGTTGATGCAGGACTTTACCGGCGTTCCGGCTGTCGTCGATTTGGCCGCGATGCGCGATGCAATGAAAACGCTCGGTGGTGATCCGAAAAAAATCAATCCGCTTGTCCCCGTTGATCTTGTCATCGACCATTCGGTGATTGTCGATGAATTTGGTTCGGCCAAAGCGTTCAAGAAAAATGTCGATCTCGAATATCAACGGAATGGCGAGCGCTATCGCTTTTTGAAGTGGGGCCAACAGGCGTTCGAGAATTTCTCCGTCGTGCCGCCGGATACCGGCATTTGCCATCAAGTAAATCTCGAATATCTCGCGCAGACGGTTTGGACCAAAAAAGAAAAAATCAAAAAGCGCACCGGCACACAGACGGTTGAGCTCGCCTATCCTGACACGCTCGTCGGTACAGACTCTCATACAACCATGGTGAATGGTTTGGGCGTACTCGGTTGGGGTGTTGGCGGCATCGAAGCGGAAGCCGCGATGCTCGGCCAGCCACAATCCATGTTGTTGCCGGAAGTGATCGGCTTCAAGCTTACGGGCAAATTGAAAGAAGGCATTACCGCCACCGATCTCGTGCTTACGGTGACGCAGATGCTGCGCAAGAAAGGCGTCGTCAACAAATTCGTCGAATTCTATGGTGACGGTTTGAACGCGATGACGCTTGCTGACCGTGCAACCATTGCGAATATGGCGCCTGAATATGGCGCGACCTGCGGGTTCTTCCCCGTTGATGGAGAGACGTTGAATTATCTCACCATGACAAGCCGGAAATCTGCACGCATCGCGCTTGTTGAAAAATACGCAAAGGCGCAAGGCCTCTTCCGCACCAAGACATCGCCTGATCCGGTGTTCACAGATACGCTTGATCTTGATCTCGGTTCTGTCACACCATCGCTTGCTGGACCAAAACGTCCCGAAGGACGCGTGGCTTTGACCGATGCAAAGACAGGCTTCATTGCCGCGATGGAAGCGGAATATAAAAAGGCTGAAACACTCTCGGCACGTTACAAAGTCGAAGGCAAGAATTTCGATATCGGCCATGGCGATGTTGTAATTGCCGCGATCACCTCTTGCACCAACACATCAAACCCGTCGGTGCTGATTGGCGCGGGTCTTCTCGCCCGTAATGCCGTTGCGAAGGGCATCGCCGTAAAGCCTTGGGTGAAAACTTCGCTTGCACCAGGCTCGCAAGTGGTTGCGGAATATCTTGCGAAAGCCGGGCTGCAAAAGGATCTCGATAAACTCGGATTCAATCTTGTGGGCTTCGGCTGCACAACCTGCATCGGAAATTCGGGACCGCTTCCGACCGAGATTTCAAAAGCGATCAATGACAATGGTGTCGTTGCGGCTGCTGTGATTTCGGGCAACCGCAATTTCGAAGGTCGTGTCTCGCCTGATGTGCAAGCCAATTATCTCGCGTCACCTCCGCTCGTTGTGGCTTACGCGCTTGCGGGTTCTGTTCAAATCGATCTGACCAAAGAACCCCTCGGCACGGATAAAAAAGGCAAGCCGGTCTATCTCAAAGACATCTGGCCGACGAATAAGGAAATCGAAACCTTCATCGCCAAAAATGTCACGAAGAAAATCTTCAAAGAGAAATATGGCGATGTGTTCCGCGGTGATGTGAACTGGCGCAAGGTTAAAGCACCGACCAGCCAGACTTATGCGTGGGAGAATGCATCGACCTATGTGCAGAACCCGCCTTACTTCACCGGCATTACGAAGTCACCAAAGCCTGTGAGCGATATCGCGAATGCACGCATTCTCGGCCTCTTTGGTGACAAGATCACAACCGATCACATCTCACCCGCGGGATCGATCAAAGCGGCATCACCCGCTGGAAAATATCTTCTCGCCAACAAGGTTGATCCTGCCGATTTCAATCAATACGGAACGCGGCGCGGCAATCACGAAGTCATGATGCGCGGCACTTTCGCCAATATTCGCATCAAGAATTTCATGGTGAAAGATGCGGATGGCTCAACACCGGAAGGTGGTTTGACGGTGCATTATCCAACGGGCACGCGTCAGTCGATCTATGACGCCGCCATGCAGTATGAAAAAGACGGCACACCGCTCGTCGTGTTTGCGGGTGTCGAATATGGCAATGGATCGTCACGTGACTGGGCTGCTAAAGGCACCAACCTCTTAGGCGTGCGTGCGGTTGTTGCACAAAGTTTCGAACGCATTCATCGCTCAAACCTCGTGGGCATGGGCGTTGTACCTTTTGTCTTCGAAGAAGGAACAAGCTGGAAGACGCTTGGCCTCAAAGGTGACGAAACCGTGTCGATACCCGGTCTCACCTCGGTGAAGCCACGTCAGAAAATGGAACTCGTGATCACGGATACGCAAGGCAAGGTTACAAAGGTTCCGGTGATCTGCCGCATCGATACGCTCGACGAGATCGAGTATTTCAAGAATGGCGGCATT
>CAWUMH010000201.1:0-2752 GCA_963923565.1 uncultured Alphaproteobacteria bacterium | reverse complement strand
CCTTATTCGCTCGTTACGCAACAACCACTCGGCGGCAAAGCGCAGTTCGGTGGTCAGCGTTTCGGCGAAATGGAAGTCTGGGCACTCGAAGCCTATGGTGCAGCCTACACGTTGCAAGAAATGCTCACTGTCAAATCGGACGACGTCGCCGGCCGTACCAAGGTCTACGAGTCGATCGTTCGTGGCGACGACACATTCGAAAGCGGTATTCCGGAGAGCTTCAATGTTCTCGTCAAGGAAATGCGTTCGCTTGGCCTCAATGTTGAATTGACGGCGTCAGCGAAGCCCGTTGACGAATTGCCGCCAGCAGAAGCTGCAGAGTGATCAAAGAAGGTTGGCGCGCTCAGGCGTGCCGACCTCTTCGCGTCGAAGAGTGCGCTTTTCGATATTGAATTTTGACTTATGGATCTTTGCCGATAGGGCGTTTCAAGATCCGAATGTAAGGAGACGGCGATGAATCAAGAGGTCATGAATCTCTTCAACCCCGTGGTCCAGCCGCAGACCTTTGAGCATATCAAGATCGCGATCGCTTCCCCTGATCAGATCCTCTCATGGTCTTATGGTGAAATCAAAAAGCCAGAGACAATCAATTATCGCACGTTCAAGCCTGAACGCGACGGTCTCTTCTGCGCGCGGATCTTTGGCCCGATCAAGGATTACGAATGCTTGTGCGGCAAATATAAGCGCATGAAGTATAAGGGCGTTATCTGCGAAAAGTGCGGCGTTGAAGTGACCTTGTCACGCGTCCGGCGCGAGCGCATGGGCCATATCGAATTGGCCGCTCCTGTTGCGCATATCTGGTTTTTGAAGTCGTTGCCGTCCCGCATCGGTCTTCTTCTTGATATGGCGCTCAAAGATCTCGAGCGTATTCTCTATTTCGAAAACTATGTCGTGATTGAGCCGGGTCTGACCCCTCTCAAGGAACGTCAATTGCTCTCTGAAGACGATTATCTTCGTGCGCAAGACGAATATGGCGAAGACTCGTTCACAGCCATGATCGGCGCCGAAGCAATCCGCGAAATTCTGCGTTCGCTTGATCTTGAGAAGACCGCAGCCGATCTGCGTCACGAGATTTCTGTTTCGACTTCGGAACTGAAGCCGAAGAAGCTCGCAAAGCGTTTGAAGATCATCGAAGCGTTCATCCAGTCGGGCAACAAGCCGGAATGGATGATCCTCACAGTTGTGCCGGTGATCCCGCCGGATCTGCGTCCGCTCGTGCCGCTCGACGGCGGCCGTTTCGCGACGTCGGATCTGAACGATCTCTATCGCCGCGTCATCAACCGTAACAATCGTTTGAAGCGCCTCATTGAACTGCGTGCGCCGGATATAATCATCCGCAACGAAAAGCGCATGTTGCAGGAATCGGTTGACGCATTGTTCGACAATGGCCGTCGCGGTCGTGTCATCACGGGTGCCAACAAGCGTCCGCTGAAGTCGCTCGCTGACATGCTCAAGGGCAAGCAGGGCCGCTTCCGTCAGAACCTGCTCGGCAAGCGCGTCGACTATTCGGGTCGTTCGGTTATCGTCGTGGGTCCAGAACTCAAGCTGCATCAATGTGGCTTGCCGAAGAAGATGGCGCTCGAACTCTTCAAGCCGTTCATCTATTCGCGTCTCGATGCAAAGGGTCTTTCGGCCACTGTGAAGCAGGCCAAGAAGCTTGTTGAAAAGGAAAAACCCGAAGTTTGGGATATCCTTGACGAAGTCATTCGCGAACATCCCGTGATGCTGAACCGCGCACCGACGCTCCATCGTTTGGGCATTCAAGCGTTCGAGCCTGTGCTCGTTGAAGGTAAAGCCATTCAGCTTCACCCGCTCGTTTGCGCGGCGTTCAACGCCGACTTCGACGGTGACCAAATGGCTGTGCACGTACCACTGTCGCTCGAAGCGCAGTTGGAAGCACGCGTGCTCATGATGTCGACCAACAATATTCTGCATCCGGCAAACGGTCAGCCGATCATCGTGCCGTCGCAGGATATCGTGCTTGGTCTCTATTATCTGTCATTGATGGCCGATAAGGAGCCCGGTGAGGGCATGCTTTTCGCCGATATGGGCGAAATCGAACATGCGATCGCGTCAAAGTCTGTCACCGTTCATGCGAAGATCAAATATCGCTATCAGGGCGTTGATGAGGCCGGCAAGCCTTACACAAAAATCTATGACACGACGCCTGGCCGCGCGATGCTTGGTCAGCTTCTTCCAAAGAACGGAAAGATCACGTTCGACGTCGTCAACAAGATGATGACGAAGAAAGAGATCTCGAACACAATCGACACCGTCTATCGTCACTGCGGTCAGAAAGAGACGGTGATCTTCTGCGATCGCATCATGTCGCTCGGGTTCACCAATGCGTTCAAGGCGGGCATTTCGTTCGGCAAGGACGACATGGTCATTCCGGACACGAAGGCCAAGATCGTTGGCGAAACACGCGCGCTCGTTAAAGATTACGAGCAGCAATTCAATGACGGTCTCATCACGCAGGGCGAAAAATACAACAAGGTCGTCGATGCGTGGGCGAAGTGCTCGGACAAACTCGCGCAAGAAATGATGGGTCGCATTTCGGCTGTCCAGAAGGACGATACGGGCCGCACAAAGCCGGTGAACTCGATCTATATGATGAGTCACTCCGGTGCGCGTGGGTCGCCCACACAGATGCGTCAGCTTGCGGCGATGCGTGGTCTTATGGCCAAGCCATCAGGCGAAATCATTGAGACGCCGATCATCTCGAACTTCAAAGAAGGTCTCGACGTTCTTG
>CAWUMH010000200.1:0-2773 GCA_963923565.1 uncultured Alphaproteobacteria bacterium | reverse complement strand
GGCTGACTATCGCCGATGCGTGGCGTTCAGGAAAGTCTTGGCGCGACAGCGATTTGATCGGGCCCGACCGAGGCGGGGCGCGTTCTAGCGCATCAACCATGTCGTTTCGCGGGGGGACCATGTCCTTTTTGAGGAGGCACCGACGGGCGCCACGCGGTAAAGCATGACGATCGCTTCCGATGGCCCCGATTCGCTTAACATGACTGCCAACGCCGCTCATCCTACCTTGATTGATGACCGTAAAGCGCGGCGTTCGCGCTGGCGCGGGATTATTTATGTCGCCGTGGCTGCGTTTTTGTGGAGCACTGCTGGTATCTGGGTGCGCTATCTCACGCTCGATGTCTGGACCATCCAATGCGGCCGCGCCTTTTTCGGCGCCTTGTCTTTGTTCATCTATGTTGCGTGGGTTGATCGCGACAATATCATCCGCCCTTTCGCCACCATTCCCTTTGCGGGCTTTGTGATCGTGCCGATTAATACGGTTGGCATGATGGCCTATATGCAGGCCTTGAATTGGACGACGGTTGCCAATGTGATGATCGTCTATACAACCCTGCCTTTTATCGTCGCGCTTTTAGGATGGTTGTGGATTCGCGAACGCGTTGCGATGCGCACCATGTTTGCGAGCGCGATTGCCTTGTCTGGCGTCATGTTCATGGTCGGCGGCTCCTATCAAGCCGGCAATGTGAAAGGCGATCTAGCAAGTTTCGTGATGGTTTTGAGCTTCGCGGCGCTTGTCATTCTGGCCCGTCGTCACCCGAAAATGTCGATGCCCGCGCATTCAATTTTATCAGGTATACTTTGCGCCGCTGTCGCTTGGCCTTTGAGCGATTTCTCACATGTAACAATTCGTGATCTCATTCTGCTCTGCGTTTTGGGTTCAATCACGATTGGTGTCGCCAATGTGCTTTATATGCGTGGCGTTGCGCGTATTCCTGCGGCAGAGGCAGGATTGATTGGACTTCTCGATACGGTGATCGCACCTCTATGGGTATTTATGATTTTTAACGAACGTCCGGCCGACGGTGCGATCATCGGTGGATTAATCGTGCTCGGTGCCGTCGTGTATCAAATTTTGGGCGAACGCAAACATAAATCCATTTAGAGCAAGCTGCGGTTTCATCGAAACTCAGCTTGCTCTATTTCTTTAGTTTGTCGCATGCTTTTCGCGAAAAGCGGGATTCCACCTTTTCGCAGCATGCTCTAGCAACCCTTCCATTCAGGCTTACGTTTCTCTGCGAAGGCACGCGGCCCTTCAAGTGCATCTTCCGATTTGATCATCTGCGTGTATGCAGGGATTGCACCGGACCGCATGAGCGCGTAACCCTCTTTCACATCAAGCGGCATCGTCGCTTTGATCACGGCTTTGATGGCTTTCAATGCAAGCGGCGCATTCGCGGCAATGGTGGCTGCCAATGCGCGTGCCTCTTGCATCAACTGATCTTTCGGCACGACTTTGTTGATCAGCCCCCAGCGCGCGCCTTCCTCGGGCGACATGCGCCGCGCGGTCATCAAGAGTTCCATCGCGATGGGCAAGGGGATGCGCTTTGGTAAACGCAACACGCCGCCTGAATCTGCCATAATGCCGAGTGTCACTTCGGTTAAGGCAAATTCCGCCGTGTCGGCTGCAATGATGAGATCAGCGGCAAGCGCCAATTCGAAACCACCGCCAAAGGCTAAGCCATTAACGGCCGCGATTACGGGCTTGTCGAGATCCCATAATTCGGTGAGGCCTGCGAAACCACCGGGACCGTGATCGGCATCAACCGCCTCACCTTCCGCGCCCGCTTTCAAATCCCAACCGGCTGAGAAAAAACGGCTTTCACCGCCAGAAAGAATCGCAACCGACAAGGATGGATCATCGCGAAACTCTGCGAATGCCGCATAAAGCGCTTTGCTCGTTTCGACATTGATCGCGTTCGCCTTGGGGCGATCAAGTGTGATTTCAAACACCGCGCCATCGCGCTTGGTTGTGACGGAATTGGTCATTTTGAATTCCTTTATTTGCGCATGATCGTTAAAGAAAAACCGGCAATCCCTTTTTCGCGATCATGCGCGAGATCTTCTGATCATCGCATCAACCGCTACCGCGCCTTGTTCAAGAATCAGAATCGGATTGACATCGAGCTCAACGAGATCATTACGATGAGTTTCAGCATAGGCGGCAACCGCTAGAATCGCATCAATCGCCGCTGCACGATCACCTTTCGCGCGGCCTCGGAATCCGTCCAAAAGATGCGCGAGTTTTAATTGATCGAAAGCGCGCGTCACGTCCTCACGCGAGGTGGGTAAAAGTAATGACGCCGCGTCTTTCAATAATTCAACGAGAATGCCCCCCGATCCGAATGTCAGTGTCAGACCGAACAGCGGATCGCGTGTCACGCCAATGATCATTTCCGCTACGACGCCGGATTGCATCGCTTCAACGAGAACGCGATCGGAAAGATGCGCCATGGCGTATGCTGCCGCTTCAACATCCGAGCGTGTTTTCAAATTAAGCTTTACGGCGCCCGCTTCGGTCTTGTGTGCAATCGTGTCGGAGACGGCTTTCACAACAACGGGAAAGCCGATGCGTTCGGCGGCATGCGCTGCCTCGGTAATCGAAACCACTTCGCTTTTAGGAACGGTAAGGCCAAAGCCTTTGAGAGCTGCTTTGCCGGTGGGTTCATCGAGCATGATGATGGAATTTGCTAGTGGACCGCTCCCCCACCCCTCACCCCTCCCCACAAGGGGGAGGGGTGATTTTATGGAACCTACATCAATACCTTTTTCC
>CAWUMH010000199.1:0-2775 GCA_963923565.1 uncultured Alphaproteobacteria bacterium | reverse complement strand
AACGAGCATACGGATAAGGGCGATCTTGTCGTCATAGGTATTCGCCGTGTCAAGAAGATCGACCGAGATACCACCCTTCTTCGGCTTGAGGCGCGCCTTGATTTCTTCCAAAGTCTCGCCTTCGCGCACTTGTACCGTTTCACCATCGCCAAGCATGGCTTCATCAGGCGACGACACAAGGTCGGACATCGTGAGCAAGCGAGTAAGGAATGGACGCAGTGCACCGAGGACAATGATCGCAAGGATTGCGAGCACGCCGATCTGCTTGATCGCGTCTTCGAGCCAGGGCGCATCGAACCATGAACGCTCGAGTGCCGGAAGTTCTTGAGCGAAGGAGCTTTGCACGAGCGTTACTTTGTCGCCGCGTTCCTTGTTGAAGCCGATCGCTTGCTCGATCACTTCGGTCATATGTTTACGCTCATCGTCGGTCATCTGCTTTTCAACAGGCTTGCCGTCGGCGTCAGTGGTCATTTGTGAACGCAATACGACCGCGACCGATAGGTGCTTAATATCGCCCAGCGCAGCTCGAACCGACTTTACTTCACGGCTTACTTCGAAATTGCGCGTTGATGTTGAAGACCGGTTCTTATTCACGTCGGATGACGCGGCGGCATCAGCACTTTGGGTTGTCGAAACATTTGGTGCCGGAGGCGGCTGATTTGATGTGGAGCCCGGAACGCCTTTGGCGCGTGCTTCAGCGCTTTCCTGCAGTGAATCTTGCTGCGAACGAATGGCTTGTGCTTGCGGATCGAACATCTCACGAGTCTGTTCGATACGTGTGAAGTCGAGATCGGCGTTAATTTCAGTATTCACATTGCCTTCACCAACAATAGGAACGAGCAAATTCATGACCCGTTCACGCAGCAGTTTCTCGACACGCATCTTGTGGTCGAGCTGCTGCGAGGTGAGGCCGATATCGGCGTCATGTTTTGGGCCTGAAAGAAGATTGCCGAATTGGTCAACCACGGTGACGTTTTCAACGGGCATAAAGGCGACGCTGGAGCTCACCATATGGAGAATTGATTGGACTTGACCCTGACCAAGTGCTCGGCCGGGGCTGAGTTTCAACACAACCGAAGCTGATGGGGGCACCTGATCACGCACAAAAGCAGAACGTTCTGGAACGGCCAAATGTACGCGCGCACTTTCGATATCACGAATTTCCATGATTGAACGCGCGAGTTCAGTTTCCTGCGCTTGACGCAATTTTGCCGCTTCCACCGAGCGGCTCGTGCCCAGCGGCATTTGACCCAAAAGATCATAGCCAGAGCTTGATGCTTTTGGCAGGCCCGCTGAGGCCAACAACATTTTTGCACGATAGAAATCAGCACGCGGAACCGTCATCTGGCCTGTGGTGCCATCGAGTCGGGCTTTGATCCCTTTGTCAGTCAGTGTTTGAAGAACGGCTGCTTTGTCGCTTTCCTCGAGTTGGGGAAAGAGAACGACATAGGCGGGTTCACGTAGAACGGTGATAGCCAAGAGACCGATTGCAATTACCGCAGCAACGACGATCATTGGCATTGAACGCACAACAGCCGGCTGGCGCAAGAAACTGCGGAATGCCGCAAGGCCCTGATTTAGGCGCGCCCCAACGGGTACGGTTTGCGTTACAGTCACAACATTCGCGTCAGTCATTGTCCGATATCCTGTTTTGCCTTCAGTATTTTTTTATTGAGTCATCAAACCGGCATCGTGGTGATGTCTTTATAGGCACTCAAAAGCTTATTACGGATCTGAACTGTCGCTTCAAAAGCAAGCGACGACTTCTCACGCGCAAGCATCACTTTGGTGACGTCGACTTCATCGCCGGCCTGATACGCTTTTGTTGCTTGATCAGCTTCGGCTTGTACTTTGGCAACTTCGCCGAGCATTTTTGTCATCTGATTCGCAAAATCATCGCCGCCGGCATTTTCGAAGGGGCGAAGTTTTGGTTGCGCTTTTGTAAGGATATCCGTTGAAAGTGCGGTTGGGTTGATCTTGACCATTGTCGTCTTTCCTTCTTTCAACAAAGCGTTCACCGGGCAGCCACACGACGGCGCGTTGATTCAAAATCTTCGATATTGGCAATATGCTCGTGCATATCGATCATCAGATGATCGGCCTCGATTGGTGTTCCACCCGAGAGAACGAGAGCGCGCTGGAGAACATTCTCGAGTTCGCGAACATTGCCCGGCCAGTTATAGGATTCGAGTTTGTCGATTGCCTCATCCGTCATTTCAGGAATGGTCGGGAAGCCGCCTGTGTGTTTGGCAAGTAATGAGATTGAAATCGGCAGAATGTCGCCGGGACGCTCAGAGAGCGCCATCGTTGCAAGCGGAAACACATTCAAGCGATAATAGAGATCTTCGCGGAAGCGACCAGCTTTAACCTCGTCCATCATGTAACGGTTCGAAGTCGCAATCACACGTACATCAATCGCAACCGATTTTGATCCGCCAAGAGGTGTAACTTCTTTTTCTTGCAACACACGCAGGAACTTTGCCTGCAGATGAGGTGCCATTTCCGAGACTTCGTCGAGTAGCAATGTCCCGCCATCGGCTGCGCGGAAGATACCCTTGTTCGGCGTATGCGCACCTGTAAAGGCGCCTTTCTCATAGCCGAACAAAAGGGCTTCGAGCATTGTGTCGGGAACAGCTGCGCAATTCACGGCGATAAAAGCTTCGCGAGCGCGCTTTGATGCGCGGTGAAGAAATTTTGAAACAACTTCTTTGCCGGTGCCTGTGGGACCGACAAGCATGACCGTCACATCACTCGCGGCTACGCGGCGTGCAAGTC
>CAWUMH010000198.1:0-2801 GCA_963923565.1 uncultured Alphaproteobacteria bacterium | reverse complement strand
AGGCTCGGCGCGTCCGGGCTTTCGCCTTCCGCGAGAATTCGGCGGGCTTCGGCGGCGTCCTTGTCCATTTGGGCAATCAGCGCATCGACCGAGTCGAATTTCACCTCGCCGCGCTGCCACGCCACACATTCGACCGTGAGCGTCTGGCCGTAAAGATCGCCGGAGAAATCAAAGAGAAACACTTCAAACAAAGGCGCACCATTGTCGAAAGTGGGGCGGCGGCCATAGCTCGCTACGCCTTGATGAACGCGATCACCCACCGCTACGCGAACGGCGTAGATGCCCTGTTTCAGCACCGAATTTTCGGGAAGGCGTAAATTGGCTGTCGGATAGCCCAGTGTGCGGCCGATTTTTTCGCCATGCCGCACTTCGCTCTGGAAGAGATAGCGATAGCCCAGCAAGCTATTGGCATGCGGCATATCGCCTTCAGCGAGTGCTGCGCGGATGGCGCTTGAGGACACGGGCGCGCCTTGTTCCAACAACGGCTCAATAATGCGTGCGGCGCGACCGGCCTTCAGGCAGGCCTCGGCAATGGAATGCGGCGTTCCGCCTCGTCCTTTGCCGAAGTGAAAATCATGTCCGACCACCACGCCCGCGACATTGAGGCGTTCGAAAAGGATTTCTCCAATGAATTCTTCAGCCGAAGTCTTGGCCATGGTCCCGTCAAAGGGGAGAACGATCATCGCATCCATCCCGAACCGGGCAAGCAGTTTGGCCTTCACCGCTTCGGGCGTCAGGCGAAAGAGCGGCGCATCAGGTTTAAAAAAGCTGCGCGGATGCGGCTCAAAGGTCAAAACCGCTGCTGGCCGCCCGAGTTCTCGGCCAAGAGCGCGCGCGGCATCGATCACGGCATGATGGCCGCGGTGCAGGCCGTCGAAGTTGCCAATCGCGACAACAGGGCGCGCGACATCGGCGGGTAATGTCGGGCCGTGGATCAAGTGAAACGCGTGGGACATCGGGTCTTTCAGGCTCAAAATCGGCGGGACCGTGGCGGCTTCGGGCCTCAGGGTCAAGAGCCTCGGGTGGCAGGTCCAGAAGATTTGAACGATTTGCGATACCGGCCTTTAAGCGCCGTCATGGCATGGGGTGGTGCTTCCCTATCTGGGAACGCCCTTCCATTTCGCGCCGATCGCCCCATGCCCAAAGCCAATATCATCCAAAATGTTTTGATCATTGATCCTGCAGGAATCATCACGCGCGTGATGACGACAATGTTAACCGAACTCGGTTGGGGACCTGTTGAAAGCGTTACTACGCCGGTCGACGCGCTTTCCTCTTTGCGTGAAAAACGCTTTGGACTCGTCATTACCGATTGGGCGATGGAACCGATGGATGCTGGCGAGTTTATTAAATCGCTACGTGCAGACGTCGCTCTGGCGTCAACACCGGTGATGGTTGTCACCGGCAATCCCGATCCGTCTCAATTTATCATAGCTACAGATGCAGGCGCTGATGCCTATGCTTTGGTGCCGTTTGATGTCGAAACGCTGGCCTTGAAACTCGATCAAATTCGTCTGCGTCGAACGAGCTCACCACGCCAAATGGGCGATTGAAAAATCGGGCTTGTGCGAGACTTTTGCAAGAAAAGCGTCGAAGCGGCCATTATCAAAGCTGCCTTCGGAAAGTTCGAGCTCATGCATATGAATGCCATTCATGATGAAGAGTGCACCAAATCCCGATGTCACGGCGCCGGCAATGTCAGTGCGGATGGCATCGCCAATGGCCAAGGTCCGCGCGGCATTCGGCGCTTTGCCTGTGAGTGATGACGCCAATTCGAGCGCGGCTTTGTAAATCGGCGGATGAGGCTTTCCGGCATAAAGTGTCGTGCCGCCTACGTCTTCATAGAGTTTGGCAATCGCACCGGCGCAATCGATCAAGCGATTGCCGCGCTCAACAACAATATCGGGATTGGCGCAAAGCATCGGCAGTTTGCGCTTAAGCGCTTTCGTTACAAAGTCACGATAATCCTCAGCCGTTTCATTATCGTCATCATGTAAGCCGGTACAAACGATCACATCGGCTTGATCAAGATCGACATTGGGGAGCGGCAGATCTTTGAACAATCCGCCATCACGTTCCGGGCCGAGCCAATGATAACTACGCCATTGCCCTTCGAGAAGCACTGCGCGCGTCACGTCGCCTGATGTCACTATTCCATCATAGGCCAAACGCGACACAGAAAAGCGGTCGAGCATACCGACAATATCGGAAGAGGGACGTGGTGCATTGGATACCAAAATAACGCGGCCACCCTGCTTACGAAATTTTACAAGCGCGTCGGAGGCCGCGCGGTAGCCTTCAATCCCGTTATGAAGAACGCCCCAGATGTCGCAAAGAATCACATCATAAGATGAGGCGATGGTTGAAAGGCCGGCAATGAGAGGCTCTGAGGGGGTGGCTGACGACGACACGATACGCGATGCTCCACGAAATCTTTGAGGAGCGGGCTATCGTCGCTTAGCCTCCAGCTGTCAAGCGGACCGGCGCTGTAAACGCTCTCGCAGGCTTGCGGGACGCAGCTCGATCGCCTGCATGATTTCATCCGAATGGTGATCCTCAAAGATCGATTTGAGGTCGGATAAGGGTCGATCCGCTTTGGGGCGTGCCGACACGATGGGCTTTTGAACCGGTCGCTTGCCGGAGCCCGGTGCGAAATGAAGCCCCAAACTTTCAACCGCTTTAAAGTGCTCTTCTGCTTTCAAGTCCACCGCGATCATATCAATGCCGCCGCGCTTAAAGAGCGCAATGAGATCGGCAGGATGAATCGCCAGTTGCGAAGGCTTACGCAGTGCTTCGACCAT
>CAWUMH010000197.1:0-2821 GCA_963923565.1 uncultured Alphaproteobacteria bacterium | reverse complement strand
GCCACGCCGATATGCTCGATGCCATTCCCTTCGCGCATAAGGATTCAGCCGCGCTCGCCCGGCTGGCGCTGGATACGCTGGCGCGGGCGGAAGCCGAGGATCGTGCGCTCACCGCCGAATTTCTGATGGCTGAGGTTGCACGCAAGGGTTTGGAGCCCGCTTTCCGCCGTGTCGTGGCCGCTTTACGCCCCGGCGACCGATTTACCGGGTCAGACGCGAAAAAAATCGACACGGATTTGCTTCTTCATCAGGCCATGACCTTGCATCGCCGCGCGCTCGTCCTACATACGGAATTGCGCGCAGCCGAACGCGCTTTCTCTGAGGATCCGAGTGAATCGAATTTTGCCCTGCTGGCCGAACTCAAGGCCCAGCTCATGGCGATTGACGGCACCGAGGCCGAGCCTGAACCCGAGCCGTCACAATCGCTCGACAGGCCGTCCGGTTTTCGGTAGAAGCACGGTCCCGGCGAGGTCATCGGCAGGCCATTGGGCGCTAGAGGCGGGTTTGGGATATCAAAGCGGGAAAGGGCGCATCGCATCTCGATAAGAGGACGCGGCACGCCTTTTTTGCGCGTTTAAGGACTGGGCGGATCGGCACGCCTGGAGTGAGCGGAGTAGGACGATCCATGGCGACGAAGACATCGGATAAAAAGGGCGGCGAAGCGACAGAAGCGCCGCAAACCGACAGCCCCTTGCTCGACCTCTCCGATGCCGCCGTCAAGCGGATGATCAAGCTCGCGAAAAAGCGCGGTTTTGTTACCCATGAAGAATTGAACGAAGTTCTCCCCTCCGAAGAAGTCAGCTCCGACCAGATCGAAGATGTTTTTGCGATGCTCAATGAAATGGGCATCAATGTTGTCGAGCAGGAAGAAGCGGAAGCCGAAGCCGCGGAAGCCGAAGCCGAGGAAGAGGAAGAGGGCGGCGATCTCGTCGAAGCCACACGCTCCGCTCTGCCCGCAACGACAACAACAAAAGAGCCGACTGATCGAACGGACGATCCGGTGCGCATGTATTTGCGCGAAATGGGTTCGGTAGAGCTTTTATCGCGTGAAGGTGAAATCGCGATTGCGAAGCGCATCGAGGCCGGCCGCGAAGCGATGATTGCGGGCTTGTGCGAAAACCCGCTGACCTTCCAAGCGATTATCATTTGGCGCGACGAGTTGAACGAAGGTAAAGTTCTCTTACGCGACATTATCGATCTCGAAGCGACTTATGCCGGCCCTGAAGGCAAAGGCGTACCGAAGGTTGATGTGCCATCCGATCTCGAACCCGCACCACAGCAACAGGCCACAGGCGAAGACGGCGAGATGCCGCCGCCTGAAGGTGATCTCGATGATGATGATCTCGAGAACAATGTCTCGCTCTCCGCAATGGAAGCGGAACTAAAACCGAAAGTGCTTGAAACTTTCGATCGCATCGCGGCTGCTTATAAAAAATTGCGCCGTCTGCAAGAGCAGAATGTTGAATCAAAACTGCAGAATGAAAAGCTCTCGCCCGCCCAAGAGCGTAAATATAAAAAGCTCAAAGAAGAAATCATCGCCGATGTGAAATCACTGTCTTTGAATCAGCATCGTATCGAAGCTTTGGTTGAGCAGCTTTATGACATCAATAAGCGTTTGATTGGTCTTGAAGGTCGTTTGATGCGATTGGCGGAAAGCCATCGCGTGAGCCGCGACGACTTCTTGCGCAATTATCAAGGCTCGGAGCTTGATCCGAAATGGTTGTTGCGCGTTTCAAAACTCGGCACGCGCGGCTGGAAAGATTTTGTCGCGAAGGAAAAAGACCGCATTCGCGAGAGCCGTCAGGAAATTCATTTGCTTGCGTCGGAAACCGGATTGGAAATTCCGGAATTCCGCAAGATCGTCCATATGGTGCAGAAGGGCGAGCGCGAGGCACGGCAAGCGAAGAAAGAAATGGTCGAGGCGAATTTGCGTCTCGTGATTTCGATTGCGAAGAAATATACAAACCGCGGTTTGCAGTTCCTCGACCTCATTCAGGAAGGCAATATCGGCCTCATGAAGGCGGTTGATAAATTCGAATATCGCCGCGGCTATAAATTCTCGACCTATGCGACGTGGTGGATCCGTCAGGCGATTACGCGTTCAATCGCTGACCAAGCGCGAACCATCCGTATTCCGGTGCATATGATCGAGACGATCAACAAGATCGTGCGCACTTCGCGCCAGATGCTGCATGAAATTGGTCGTGAGCCGACGCCAGAAGAATTGGCTGAAAAGCTCGCCATGCCTTTGGAAAAAGTGCGCAAGGTGTTGAAGATCGCGAAAGAGCCGATCTCGCTTGAGACACCCATCGGCGACGAAGAAGATTCACATCTCGGCGATTTCATCGAAGACAAGAATGCGATCCTGCCGATTGATGCGGCGATCCAGTCCAATCTTCGTGAAACCACAACCCGCGTGCTCGCCTCTCTCACGCCGCGTGAAGAACGCGTGCTCCGTATGCGTTTCGGTATCGGCATGAACACCGACCATACGCTCGAAGAAGTCGGCCAGCAGTTCAGCGTCACCCGCGAACGTATCCGTCAGATCGAGGCCAAGGCGCTTCGGAAACTGAAACACCCCAGCCGCTCGCGTAAGTTGCGGAGTTTCTTGGATAATTGAGGCGAGGCCGCCATATGGGCCACAACCGCAGAGGGCCCCATCGGGGCCCTTTTGTCTTTATATGATAAAGTTCAAATATATTTTGTGAATAACGGAACTCTGCCTAATTTTTAGCGTTGACTATCTAATCGCATCCTCAAGCTCACGCTTAAAACAGTGAGTCGGGAAGCAAGGGGTGGAATTTTGTGGAGTTTGTCATGG
>CAWUMH010000196.1:0-2822 GCA_963923565.1 uncultured Alphaproteobacteria bacterium | reverse complement strand
ATGATCGTGGTGATGATCATGATGATGTTCTGCAAAAGTCTGCCGCATCATCCAAAGCGCAATGGCGATGATAATGATCCCGGAAATCAGTTGCAGCCAAGGCTCGACCGCCTCCGTGGCATAGGCTGATCCGAAATGAAGGCCGAGCAGCGCCACGAGCCAGACAATCAAAGTATGCGATAGAGTTGCCGCAAGACCCAGCAGAACCGCCTGCCCTACCGTACCACGCACCGCGATGATAAAGGCGGCCATCATCGTCTTCGAGTGCCCCGGTTCAAGCCCATGCAAGGCACCGAGTAGAATCGCTGTAGGAATGAACAACCAGAGATTAGTTGAGCCGTCGCGTAACAATGTAACTAGATCCGGCATTCAACGCTCCCCTTCGACACTTCGTACTTAACCGAACTTCAACCTTAGTCGACTATAGTCAGCTTTCTCCTAGACGACGATGTCGGGGCCGTCAAAAAGCCACAAAGCGCCATCATCCCACACCTATTCCACAATCCCCTTGCGTGGAATGTACCGTCAACCGCTTCCATGAAAGCACAATCATGATCCATCGTTTTGTCCTCGCCGGCTCCGCCCTTCTCCTTGCCACCGCTGCTTTGGCGGCTTCACCGATTGCCGAACGCCAGGCCATCATGAAAAGTTTTGGTGGCGCGACAAAGCCGCTTGCCGCCATGCTCAAAGGCGAGAAGCCCTTCGCGCTCGATGAAGTCAAAAAGAGCCTCGCCGTTTACGCGGAAGGCAATGCAAAATTTGTGACGTTATTCCCGGCTGGCTCAAACAAGGGTGAAAACACTGAAGCCTCGCCAAAGATCTGGAGCGATTCTGCCGGTTTCAAAGCTGCGAATGAAAAATTCAAAACTGAAATTGCTGCCGCAGAAGCTTCAATTAAAGACGAAGCTAGCTTTAAGGTGGCAATCCCGGCGCTCTTGAAAAATTGCGGCGCGTGCCACGAGTCATATCGTCTGAAAGATTGATGTCACTTTGATGCGTCGTTTAATATCTCCTCTCCTCATTGCGGCGGTCCTTGGGACTGCCGCATTTTTTATAACAACACACCCCAAAGCCTATTCTGCCTTGCGCGGTGATAACGCGTTTAACACCACACGCGCTCGTGATCTCGAGAATGGCAAAACGCTCTTTAATGGAGGCGGCTGTGCATCATGCCACGCAAAGCCTGATGATGAGAGCCGTACGACACTTTCAGGCGGTAAGCCGCTTGTAACGCCGTTTGGCATTTTCAATCCGCCGAATATCTCGCCCGATCCGAAAGATGGCATTGGTCAATGGACCGAAGCGCAGTTTATCCGCGCGATGCGCGAAGGCGTGTCACCTGAGGGCAAACATTATTATCCCGCTTTTCCCTATACATCTTATCGCGGCCTCTCGCCCGATGATGTGGCGGATCTGTTCGCTTATTTGAAAACACTCCCCGCAGCAGAAGGCAAAGCCGCGCCGCATGATTTGGCTTTTCCTTATTCCATTCGGCAAGGCGTGGGGCTTTGGAAATTGCTTTATCTCAAAGGCACTGTGATGACAGCTGATGCGGCGCAATCGCTCGAATGGAATCGCGGGCGTTATCTCGTTGAGACAGCCGGCCATTGCGCGGAATGTCATTCACCGCGTAATGCGCTTGGTGCCATCATCTCGGACAAGCGCTTCTCGGGCGGTCCAAATCCTGAAGGCAAAGGCCGCGCGCCCAATCTCACACAAGATAAAACCGGATTGGCCGCGTGGAGTGAAGACGACATCGTGACCTTACTGAAGGACGGCTTCACGCCTGACTATGACTCTGTCGGCGGTTCAATGGCAGAGGTTGTTCACAACACCGGAGCGCTGAGCGATCCAGACCGTCAAGCGATGGCGATTTACCTCAAGAGCCTCGCACCGATTAAAGGCGAAGCACGCGCACCAAAATAAACGCGTTCGCAATCAACAAATGTGCTCACAAAGAAAAAGCCCGCGGAACCCGCGGGCTTTTGAATTTTGAAAACCGGAAAAAGGCTTCGATTAACGCTTCGAGAACTGGAAGCTACGACGGGCTTTCTTGCGGCCATATTTCTTACGCTCGACCACGCGGCTATCGCGGGTGAGGAAGCCGGCCTTTTTCAAGACGCCACGCAGCTCAGGCTCATAATAAGTGAGCGCCTTCGAGAGACCGTGACGAACCGCACCGGCCTGACCTGAAAGACCACCACCGGCAACATCAACGGTGACGTCATATTGGCCAACGCGTGACGCGATGCCGAAAGGCTGCTGCAAAATCATGCGCAACACCGGACGCGCGAAGTACACTTCGAGCGCACGACCATTGACGGTGATTGTGCCTTTGCCAGGCTTGATCCAGACGCGAGCAACCGCGTCCTTACGCTTGCCTGTGGCATAAGCGCGGCCTTGCTTGTCGAGCTTCTGCACATGGCGCGGAGCTTCGGCTTGCGCGGCGGGCGATCCCTTAAGATCGGAGAGAGATTGAAGCGATGCGGCCATGATCAGGCGCTCCTCACATTTTTGCGGTTCATCGCGCCGACATCGAGTACGACGGGCGTCTGTGCAGCATGCGGATGCTCGGCACCGCCATAAACGCGGAGATTGCCGAGTTGCTGACGGCCAAGCGGGCCGCGCGGCAACATGCGTTCAACCGCCTTCTCGACAACACGCTCCGGAAAACGACCATCGAGAATGAACTTTGCCGTCCGTTCTTTGATGCCGCCCGGATAACCGGTGTGATGATAATAGACCTTCTGGTCACGCTTGCGGCCGGTGAGAACCACCTTATCCGCATTGATGACGATGACATTGTCGCCGCAATCAACATG
>CAWUMH010000195.1:0-2848 GCA_963923565.1 uncultured Alphaproteobacteria bacterium | reverse complement strand
TCCGCCGAACGGAAACACTATCCTTGGAAGCCATGCGATCGGCAAGCAATTTCTCGAGTTTTAAGGTCGTTTCGTGAATTCTAATAATAGCGGCATGATCTTCGGGCGAACCGGGTTTACGTCCGGCAAAGCCTGACAATTCAGCATGAAGATCAAGCGTAAGACCTTCTATCGCGACGCGGTTCTCATCCATGATCGATCGTTCGATCGCTGCGAGAATCTCGGCCGTACGGCTGACCGCGTCAAGAAATCCCGTATCCCCCACTTGTTCCACGACATCATCCCGATTTAACGAATCATCACAGTGCCGCTCTGTGCCACCCGTCCTGATAGGACAATTCCGCTTTTAACATTGCGAACTGACACGAGATCACCTTCAAAACCATCTTCTTCGGCTCGACCCGTCGCCGAAATTGAAAAGCCATCACCTTCGGCCACCAATGTTACAGTTTCACCCTTCATCACTGTGGGTGCGCGCGCAACATTGCGTGTTGTCAAAACATTGCCCGGTTGCAGGGCATTTACAAGACGCAAACCCAGAGCCTCTTCGACCCCCTTCATCAAGGCGCCGCCTGGAGGTTGAGAGGTCAAACGTTCTTCGAGCATATCGCGTGTCAAAATCGTCCCGGCAGCAAGGGCTACACGAGGCACGACAACGGACCATTGCTTAACCGGACCACTAGCTGTTAACGCACGCTGCGCAGTCACCGCAGCCGGCATATCAATCCCATCGACACGGAGCGTAAAGCTCCACGGTGTTGGATCTGAGCACGACACGACAAGACTTGAACTGTAGATGCTACGGGGTTGCACTTGAGGAGTTGTTGAACAGGCCGCAATTTTCATCCGGTCATCAAGAGGTCCAATGCGCGCATCTGGCGGAAGCGTGCGACCATTTGCGATGAAATAATCGCGGATGATTACTTTTATATCCTCAGCATTCCAGCTCACGTCATCAGCATAGACCGACGGCACGAAGAGGGACGCCACTAAGGTACTCAAAATGAGGCTCTGAATATGTCCCCTCATTGTAAAAGCACCGCAGCTGAATTAGCACGGATCGCCGGCTTTGGCTTCATCAGACGAGCAACAGATTGATTGGCACCAGCTGATTCAACGCGAATAATCTGCCAAGAATTTTTAGTTTCTGAAGGAAGTTCAACTAAGAAATAATCTCCAGGCTTCACACCATTGGCAGCGCCTGCAGAAATGGTTGCCTGATTGCCTGACACCGAAGTAACAACTGCACGAACAGTGTCGCAACCGACATGCTCCGCAACACGAGCAGCAACTTGATGCCACAATTCATCAAAGCTCCCCGTAACATTGGATGGCAACGAAATTTCCGTACCCCAAATACGCGATTCAAGGGGAACCTGCGCCGTTTCAACAATGCGTTCGCGCACGGCACCCGTCATCGTATCAACAATTTGGAGATCAGCTGTGGCCTGAATGGCCGTTTCTGCAATCAATGCATTACCCATCCGCGAACGCTCAAGCTTAACAATGCCATCAAGACGCAATACACCCGGCGTAGGGCGATAATTTTCAACAACGGCCAAATAGGATAGATTTTGTTTCACCGCATTCGCACTTCGCGTAACGGGATTGAATCGACGATCATCAACCGCGCGCAAGGATGGTTCTTCATTCAAAACTGAAAAAAGCCGCTCAACACCTTCACGACCTTGACGCTCAACACGGCCAGTCAAACCGGGCGCAACGCGAATATCAATGGCTCCAATCGCTATATCGGATTTTTTTGATGAAACACATTCACCGTCCTCTGTCTCTGCAAGCGCATCAATAGTGACAACGAAATGACTACCTTCGCGACGCTCATCGACAACCTGATAGCCCTTTAGTTGTCCCGAGACGACAATGCCGCTCTCTTCCCGGAGAGTTCCCGCGTCTGACACCATGGTTGATCCACGCACGGACATACGCACTTGGCCGGCAGCATCATAAAGTGCTTCAGCAAGGGCGGACTTGCGCGCACCTGCGACATCGCCATTGGCAATGGCCGCACGTCCAATGGCGTGAACAAGCCGCGTACCTGCCATCACCTGATCACAAATCAGAAGAGCAAAAGCAGCAACAACAAGAGTGGAACCAATGCGCCGCATCATGAAGCTCACTTATATTTCGGGGCGCCCTGCGCCACCATTGCGGCAGCATCCGACGCATCAATTTCCAAAATCGTTTCGTAGATGTCGCTCTTGATCGGACCAATCGATACTGTGCGCGCGCTGCGCACAATGCCGGCGACCGTGCCACGCAGCGTATCAGCCTGCATCACGCCTTCTGAAAGCGACGCATAAGAATTCACATCGAGGCCATAAATCTTCTCGGCAAGTTCGCGCATTGCCATCAAGCGTGAGGCACGGATCGCCATCAATTGCTTTTGCACCCGGGTGCGGCCGGGCTGGATGGAAATAGCAGCATAACCGATGCCGCGAATGGCACCCGTCTCAACCGGAGCCGCCGTCGCTGTATTCGTTGCAGCCGGCGTTGCCGCCGCCATCTTGGTTTTATCAGTCGCGGTGGCACAGCCGGAGAGCAAAGCGCCTGAGAAAGCGAGGGTGGTGAAAAGCGCAAGACGAGAGAGTTTCACAGCGGTACATCCTTTGCAGGCTTCAGGATTACGCCCGAGGCGTAACCCCGGCATCGAGAAATGGGTCAAAACTCATTCAGCAAATTCCGTGCCGATTGTGTTTAGCCGGTAAAATTTTTATCGCTGGCATACCCCTTGCTTTTACAGTCTCAAACCACCGCCAAACCCTCCTCAAATGGGGGCGAGACGGTCAAATTGAGCGATTTCGTCGGGATTCCGACACAAGGCGGGTAA
>CAWUMH010000194.1:0-2874 GCA_963923565.1 uncultured Alphaproteobacteria bacterium | reverse complement strand
GATTCACATTGGAATAAAATCCATATTCATTCGGTGCCGCGCTATTCCACGCGGTCTTCGGTTCATCGGCAACAAGATCAATGCGCACAATCGATTTTGCGCTTTTAAATCCATATTTCCACGGCACGACAATACGCACCGGCGCACCGTTTTGATTAGGCAAGACCTCGCCATACATGCCAAGTGTCAGCAATGTTAAGGGGTGCATCGCCTCATCAAGCCGCAAGCCTTCCGTATAGGGCCAGTCAAGCACGCGATAAGAAAGGCCCGGCATTTCATCGGGCTTAGACGCCGTTGTGAATTTAACAAAATGCGCTTTTGAGGTCGGCTCGACTTGCGCGAGAAGTTTTGACAACGGAAAACCGATCCACGGGATCACCATCGACCATGCTTCGACACAGCGCAACCGATAGACACGTTCTTCGAGATCAAATTTCAAAAGCTCTTCAACACCGATGGTCTTCGGCTTAGCAACTTCACCGCCAATCTCGATGGTCCATGGTTTGGTAATGAGTTTTCCGGCATTGCGCGCGGGATCCGCTTTCGACGTACCGAATTCATAGAAATTATTATAGGTCGTGGCGAGTGCACGATCTGTCACCGCATCGGCGGGCTTCGGAAATGCGGTTTGCGAGAAGGTCAGCGCTTGCGCGGGCGTAGCACCCCATGCCGAAGAAGCAGCCAATGCCCCCGCCGCGAGTGTGCCGCCCATAAAATGCCGGCGTGAGAGATAAACATCACGCGGCGTGATTTCGGATGAAAGAATTTTAGGACCAAAAATTTTTGTCATGCGTATCTCCATCACCATAAAGGGGAGCGGCAATCGGGCTAGTAACGCGTTTACGCAGACTCAACGAATTCAGTTTGCCATAAAGGCCTCGACCGCCGCGCGACGCGGAATAGGGGCAACTGCACCATAGGCTTGCGTCGATAATGCGGCAGCCGCATTGGCAAAATGGGCGGATGCGAAGGGATCACGTGTTTTCAGCCATTCGGCAAGAAATGCCCCATCGAATGTGTCACCCGCTCCGGTTGCATCAATGGCTTTTACAAGGCGTGCCGGCACATGCTGGCGCGCGTCTTTGGTGGCGACCAGCGTGCCGTCTTTCCCCATGGTGAGCGCCACAATAGTAGGGCCGAGCGCGAGATAGAAATCACAAATCGCCTCCGCGCTTTCAAGGCCCGTTAACTGACGTGCATCATCAAGACCCGGAAGCAGGATGGTGCTTTGCGCCGCGGTGGCATGAATAATCGCGCGCGCACGTTCAATCGGCCACAAGCGCAAACGCAGATTCGTGTCATAGCTAATTATCCGCCCTGCGGCTTTGGCGCGCGCCATCGCGTCAAACACCATGTCGCACGCGGTCACTGAAATCGCCTGACTGATACCGGAGACATGCAGAACTTGCGCGGATTCAACGAGACCCGTCGGCAGGTCCTGCGGCGTCACAAGGCTCGCCGCAGATCCCGCACGATAATAGCTGAATTCATGGCCCTCCGGGCCATGGGTCACAAAATAAATTCCTGTTCGCTGCCCCGCGACAAGTTTCACCGCGTCACGGCTAACGCCTTCTTTGTCCCAGAGATCAAGAAATTGCCGCCCGAAGGCGTCATCCCCAAGATGCGTGAAATAGGCAGTGCGGGCACCCTGCCGCGCCGCCGCGATAATCGTGTTTGAGGTGTCACCGCCATGACCGGGCCGATAGACCGGCTCCGGTCCTGACCGGTCCTCGTTGAATTCAACCATCGGTTCGCCAATGGCCAAGATATCGATCATCGCCGTCAAAGCCCAAAACTCCTTGATCGCGGGAACTTGCAGGATGGATCGAGCATGACCATATTTCGAGCAAGGCCGAAAGACCCCGGAGTGCTCAATCCCGAGGCTCCTTCTCCGAAGTGCCTTTTTTAATGGGGCTTCGCACTATGACACGTATGACGACTTTGACCTCGCCTTTCCTCATCGGGTTCGATGAATTCGAGCGGGCGCTTGAGCGGATCGCCAAAACGGCGACCGACGGCTATCCGCCCTACAATATCGAACGCGTACCGCGCACGGAAACGACACCGGAAATTTTGCGCATCACGTTGGCGGTTGCCGGGTTCACCCGCGACCAGCTCGATGTGACGCTCGAAGAAAACCAGCTCGTGATCCGTGGTCGCCAAACCGATGACAAAACCCGCATCTATCTCCATCGCGGCATTGCCGCACGGCAATTCCAGAAAAGCTTTCTGCTTGTCGATGGCATGGAAGTGATTGGGGCAGCGATGACCAATGGCCTTCTCGCCGTTGATCTCGCGCGGCCAGAGCCGGAAAAAATCGTGCGCCGCATCGATATTGTGGAACGCGACTGAGACACATAAGTGACGAACAGGACAACACCGCTCAAGGAGGGTGACATGACTGACGCAAACAAAGAAATGATCATCGAAACGGGAGAGGACACGCTCTCCATTAAAGCCCTCGCCGAGTGGGGCGAAGGCAAGCTCGCTTATTTGAAGCCGATCAAATCGGACGATCTTGGCCGGATTTTTCCGGGCGCACCGGATGTGGCGCCGGGGCTCAACCTCTTTGTGCTTCTGGCTGCCAATGGCATGCCGATCATGATCACGGATTCACGCGATACCGCGATGGCCAATGCTTGGGAACATGATCTCGAAACCGTGAGCCTTCATTGAAGCGAGACATGTAAGACCCTGTGTCGTAAAAACACGGATGCGCAAAAAAGAGCGTATGATCCCGCCCCTCGGTTGACTTCCCCGTACTTTCCGCGCATTTCCGCTAGTGAAGCAATCCTTCATTAAATCTGATTTGTTAGGACCGTCCGGCGAACAGCGCCTTGCGCATCCTAAAAATCAAAAGAGGAGATCTGAGCC
>CAWUMH010000193.1:0-2882 GCA_963923565.1 uncultured Alphaproteobacteria bacterium | reverse complement strand
GCGGCGAGGCCAAGCGGCACGGAGAGCAGAACAACCCACATGCCGATCCATAAACTATTTTTCATCCCGTAAACCATATCACGGTCATTCAGGAGTTTTTCGAACCAGGTCAGCGTAAGGCCTTCGATCGGATAGACCTGCGGGTAAGTCGAAGTGTTGAAAGACGAGATGCCCATGACAATCAACGGGCCGAACAAGAACCCGAAGAAGATCGCCATATAAAAGGCCAGCATCATATTCATGACGGTCTTTGAACTCATTTCGCAATCTCCCCAAGAGAGAGGCGTCCTAAGCGTAAGACGAGCAGAACGAAGCTGACGCAGGCAAGCAACAGAATGAAGGCATAGGCGGCACCCTGCGGCCAGTTGAACGCCTGGAAGAAGCGATCATAGAGAATCGGCGTAAACCACAACGAACGAGGCCCACCGAGAACAAGCGGCGCGGCAAGCGAACCGGCGCTCAACATAAAGACAAGCGTGCATCCGGAGGCGATGCCGGGCTTCGCAAAAGGAATAACGATGAAAGAATGAATATGCCACCAAGGTGCGCCAAGATCGCGCGCGGCTTCGATCTGGGCATGATCAAGCGTTTCGATCGCATTATAGAGCGAGAAGATCATCATCAACATATAGGCGTAGCCGAGACCGGCATAGAGCGCGATATCATTGCCGATGAAATCAATCGGTTGATCAACAAAGCCCGCACCAAGAAGCATTTTATTGATGAGGCCGCCGCTCGAAAAAATAATGCGAAACGCGAACGCGCGCAGAATTTCATTCACCCAATAAGGAGCAATCAAAAGCAGCAGGAGGAAACGTACACGTGTCGGGCGCGCGGCCTGCGCCATGTAATACGCAAGCGGATAGCATAAGGCAAAGTTGAACAAGGCCACCAAAAGACTGGCAAGAATTGTCAGGAAGAACGCCTTGATGTGAACCCAGTTGATCGCATCGCTGCTCGTTGTCGAGCCGTAAATAAAGTAATGATAATTTTCGAAGGTGTAGAGATCTTTCGGTCCACCCATCTCAACCGGCGGCAATTTTGGACGAAATGACATTTCGACCATGAAGAGCTGCGGTAACACGATCATGAACAAGGCCCAGAACGCGACCGCGACAATCAGATAGATCGCGACCGGCGTTCCATTGCGTTCAAAGAAACTCTTTTTCGTAACGCCTACCGGCTTCGGTTCGAATTTGGCCATCACCCAAAAAATGACGAAGGCCAGAACCGGGAGCAGGAAGATGAAGGGATGGCCGGTAGAGCTTAACATTGTTCAAGCACTCACGCGGGCAAAATGATGGCGTCGCTCGTCGAGAACGCAAAAGAGACAGGAGACCCTTCTGACGGAAACTCGCGCGCAGGTGTACCGGTCAAAGTTGCAACGACACTCGACCCATCGGGCGCTTTCATCGTTAAATGTGTCGTCATGCCCTCATAAGCGGCATCAGCAGCGCTACCTGCCAAATTGTTTTCGCCTTGTGCGCCAAAGCGCACCAATTCTGGACGAACAAACAAGGTGGCCCTCGCGCCAACCGCGAGCGATTTTTTATTGAGACCCGTCAAACGACCAACGGAAGTTTCAATCTCGGCCTGATCACCTGAAACCTTTGCGATCGTTCCGGAGAAACCATTATTCTCGCCAACGAATGACGCAACAAATGACGTCTGCGGATGCTCATAAACATCACGGCCATTGCCGATTTGCTCGATCTTACCACGATTCATCACAGCGATACGATCGGACATCGTCAAGGCTTCGCCCTGATCATGGGTGATGTAAATAAAGGTAATGCCAACACGACGTTGGATCGCGCGCAATTCATTGCGCATATGTTGGCGCAGCTTTAGATCGAGTGCGGAAAGCGGCTCATCGAGCAACAATACTTTTGGTTCGACAGCCAAAGCCCGTGCAATTGCGACGCGTTGTTTTTGTCCACCTGATAATTCTTCAATCTTTTTATTGCCTTGATCACTCAGCGCAATGAGATTCAACAACTCATCAACTTTGCGATCACGTTCAGCTTTCGGTACGCCGCGCACGCGCAGGCCATAACCGATATTTTCGGCAACGGTCATCAAAGGAAAAAGAGCAAGATTTTGGAAAATCAATGCGGTGGGGCGTTGGTTTGGACCAATGCCATTCATATCCTGGCCGCCGATGCGCACTACGCCTTGCGTCGGTTCTTGAAATCCAGAAATTGTGCGCAAGATTGTTGTCTTGCCGCAACCCGATGGTCCGAGAAAGCTAAAAAACTCGCCTTGGCGAATCTGCAGCGATACATCTTTCACCGCCGTAAAAAGTCCAAATTGGACCGTGAGGTGATCAATCTCAACAGCGGCTGTCATTGTGCATCCATTATGTTCGTGACACTGCGCCGATTAAAAAACGACCGGCGGAAAATAACCCCGGCGCAAAGCGCCGGGGTTTGTTGATTTATACAAAGCTCTATTAAGCGGCTTTGAACTTCTCGGCATATTGCGTGCGAAGTTCGGCGAACCATGAAGGCTCGAGCGGACGCTGCCAAAGACGCGACAACGCGTCATCAGGATAGGCTTCTTGGAAGTTCTTCTTCGCTGCTGGCGAAAGAAGCTCGTCGGCGCCCTTAGCAACCGGGTTATAGCCAGAGCCGTCGGCAACCTTCGCCGACGCTTCCTTCGAGTGAACATATTTCAACCAAGCATAAGCCTGGTCGATGTTCTTCGCGCCCTTCGACAGAGCCCAACCGTCGAGCCATGTGATCGCACCTTCTTGCGGAGCCATATAGGAGACAGGCTTGCCTGCTTTCTTGAGGCCGAGCGGAGGACCATCCCAAGTCTGGCCGATGACGACACCGTTTTCGAGAAGACCCGATTTCGTGTTGTCAGCCGAATCCCAGAAC
>CAWUMH010000192.1:0-2885 GCA_963923565.1 uncultured Alphaproteobacteria bacterium | reverse complement strand
CGGCTTGTGGTTATCATAGGGACCGCCACTTTTCGCATAACCCACGACAAGAACCGGCATCAACGTTACAGCAAGAAGGCACCAGGCGGCGATCGGCATCGATTAAACTCCTCTACAGTCAGCGCAATTTACGCGGTTTAGACGGGTCTAGTTCACCGACTTATTCATGTCAGCGATAAATCGCGCCAGTGACTTGCTCCACGCGGCGCAGCGTGCATGATCCGGCGCGATCAGGGACGGGATGAATGAGTCGCATTACCCATAAACGGCCCAGCGTAGCCTATGAGCAGCTTGTCGGCCTCGGCGAAATTGATCGCGATCCCGCGCAGGTCGAAGTTCTTAAGCATCTCGATCGTCTTTGCGATGACCTCGCCGCCCTCCCTTCTCGAAAAGCAGGGCTCGGCTGGTTGTTTGGTCGGAAACCACGCATGCCTCAGGGGCTTTATCTTTGGGGTTCCGTGGGTCGTGGCAAAACTATGTTGATGGACTTAATGCTTGAGAGCGCGCCCTTGCAGCAAAAGCGCCGCATGCATTTCCAGTCCTTTATGGCTGATGTTCATCACCGTATCCACGACTACCGTATGCGCATCAAACAGGGAGACACGAAAGACAGTGACCCGATTCCGCCCGTTGCTCGAGCTATTTCGGATGAGATCACGTTGCTCTGTCTCGATGAGTTTTCTGTAACCGATATTGCCGATGCCATGATCTTGGCGCGTTTATTCAAGTCTCTTTTTGAAAATGGTTTAGTTCTTGTAACGACATCAAATATAGAGCCCGCTCGGCTTTACGAAAATGGGTTAAACCGCGCGCTGTTTCTACCTTTTATAGACATACTAACCTCCTTCACGGTGACTGTTGAGCTCGATGCACCACACGATTATCGGCTTGATAAAGTCATGGGCTTTCAAAGCTATTTTTGTCCTGACGATGATGAGGCAACGCAGGCACTCAATACGCGCTTTGATTTGCTGACTCAAGACAAGGACATTAAATCCATATCACTCGACGTTTTGGGACATACTCTCATTGTTCCTCAATCGGCAAATGGTGTTGCGCGTTTTCATTATACTGATCTTTGTCAGAAAGCGCTGGGCGCCAATGATTTTATTGCGATCGGTGACTATTTCCATACGATCTTCATTGATCATGTACCGATTATCTCATCCGAAAATCATAATGAAGCGAAGCGGTTTATTGCTTTGATTGATGCCCTCTATGATCGCAGCGTTAAAATCTACATCACCGCTGCGGCGCGCCCAGAGTTTCTCTATCGTGCGGAAGATGGACGTGAGGCATTTGAATTTGATCGAACCGTTTCGAGATTGATAGAAATGCAATCCGAGCTCTATCATGCCTTGCCTCACGGTTTGCGTGCCGTTGGCGCGTCCTTAGGCGGAAATGAAGCATGAGCGATTATCATCATGGGTGACACAGACGCGACCGAAGCAACAGCTCAACGTATTCTCTCCGCGGCGATTGAGGAAGTACGTGCTTATGGCATTGATCGTGTCACGGTCGTAGCGGTTGCTCGCCGCGCCGCCATGACCCATGCGAATGTGTATCGGCATTACGAAACAAAAGAAGCGCTTTTCGATGCAATCACGTCGACATGGTTGCGCGGCGTTGAATCGCGGTTGAGTGAAATTGCCGATGCGCCTGATCCGGCACGCGATAAGCTTGAGCGACTCATTTTCGCATTGTTGCGTGCCTATCGGGACCGGCTTGATGATGAGCCGCGCCTCTTCGATCTCTTCGTGGCGGCTTTCGACGCGAGCCGTCCGCCCGCTCGGCAACACCGGGCCAAGATCCGCATGTTGATCGATCGTATTTTAGAAGAAGGCCAGAGCGGCGGTGCCTTTACATTGGGGGGGCGGGAAAAGAGCCTCACCTTTGTTCTCGATGCGCTCTATCGCTTTCTAAACCCCTCATCCCTGCGGCTTGATGCAGAGACGCCGCGCCGATCACTCGAGTTGCGGCTTGGAGTCGTTACAACCGCTGTATTGGATCAGCTGGGGCGCAGAGGTGCCAAATCCTCCTAAAAATTGTGTTACAAATTTCAAAATTTGTAATTTGTAATAATAATTTCGATTGATTAACGTGGCCGCTCTCATTTGAGTGATATCATTTAAGTTATTGAAATATAATTGAAATATACGCCATGCCGACGCGGTTCTCATATGAGAGGCAGATAATTGCCCAAAATTCCGTCTTTTGGCGAACTTGCCGGATGAGGGGCCCCTCGGTAACACGCGCTCATAAAAGAAGTGACTTCGGGATCCTCGGGCCCGGCAATAACAAAAGAGATGGAAGGACTTTGGGACATGGCACGCAAAAAAATTGCATTGATCGGATCGGGACAAATCGGCGGCACGCTCGCCCATCTCGCCGGCCTGAAGGAGTTGGGCGACATCGTCCTCTTCGACATTGCCGATGGCGTACCCCAGGGAAAGGGCCTGGATATTGCTGAATCCGCTCCGGTTGATGGTTTTGATGCGGCTTATTCTGGCGCCTCAAATTATGAGGCCATCTCGGGCGCCGATGTGGTGATTGTCACCGCCGGCGTGCCGCGCAAGCCCGGCATGAGCCGCGATGATCTTTTGGGCATCAATCTCAAGGTCATGGAAGCGGTCGGCACCGGCATCAAGCAATATGCACCGAAAGCCTTCGTGATCTGCATCACCAACCCGCTCGATGCGATGGTGTGGGCGCTGCAGAAATTTTCGGGCGTGAACCCGAAGAAAATTGTTGGCATGGCCGGTGTGCTCGATTCCGCACGCTTCCGTCACTTCCTCGCCGAAGAATTCAAAGTCTCGGTCAAGGACGTTTCCGCAATGACGCTCGGTGGTCATGGCGATGATATGGTGCCCATGGTGCGCTACTCC
>CAWUMH010000191.1:0-2893 GCA_963923565.1 uncultured Alphaproteobacteria bacterium | reverse complement strand
GGACAGGGTTCTCTCGCTGAATGACAAGCGCCATTGGCGGCACTACGCGTCGCACGATCTACTCAAAGCAACAAAATCAACGCAAACGCAGAATACAACCGGAAGGCGAGTGCGCGTTGTATTCGCCATTAACATAGGCCGATTGACATTTAACGCGCAAGTTATCCCTTTCGTTCGATATGTATGACTTGGGGATCGAAGGCAATAACGTAACAGACTGATTGACAGGAAATAAGAAAACTCCTGATTAACAGTAGTCCAAAATTTTAGCTGTTTTTGTTTACGAGTTAACGTTGTGATTGCGTGTTAAAGGACCTTAAGACCGGCCTTTTCGGCTGCGCTGCGTAAGTCCTTGTCTAATGTCGCAAGCGGACAATCGAGCCGCAAAGCGAGCTCGAGATAGGCGGCGTCATAACTCGATAATCCATAGCTACGCGCATGGTCTAACACTGATGTAAGGGCGAGTGAGCTCGTTTCGAAGTCCGTTATGAATTCGATTGCATTGAGCGTATTGAGGAAATCATTTGACATATCAGATGTCACGACGCCTTTACGTTCGCTCCGGGCGAGCACATGGGCTATTTCCATAGACCAATGCGACGGTACATAGGGGATGACGTCAGTTCCGAGGATGCTTCGCAGAACCTGCTTTGCATATTCTCTATCCTTGGCGCTTCCGTCATCAGCTAACCACCGTAAGGCGACTGAGGCGTCGAGCACGAAGAACACTATTTTCGCCCTTCATCGATCATGCTTTTAAGATCTTCCGCGCTAATGAATGGCCGATCAGGGCGATCCATGAACTCGATCATTGCTTGGACGGCTTCCAAATGGGTTCGCTTTTTCAGAAGACCTGACGGCTTCAACTCCGCTACGGGCTGTCCCCGAACGGTGATCGTGAAGCTTTGGCCGGCCGCCACCTCGCGAAGTAGGCGGGGCAGGTGGGTTTTGGCCGCATAGGCCCCGATTTCGATGGGTTTCGACATGGCTTCAATCCTCCAATAGACTGGTCTATAGACTAGTCTATTCAAGATTTTCGGACAAGGTGGCAGGTAGGCGTTGAGTGGGGGCTTGCCCGTAAGACTTGCCGGACCAAGGCTCCCGCGCTACGAGGCGCAAAGGTTTCTGAAATTTCCAAGGTTTTTAAGGTCATGACCGCTCCCGCCGACGCGCCCAAAGAGACAGCCGCCCGCAAGGTCGAGGCGCGGTTGCCGCGTGGTTTGGCGGATCGCGGGCCCCATGAGCTTTCGGCTATGCGGGGCATGCTCGAAAAAATCCGTAGCACTTTCGAGCTTTATGGCTTTGAGGCCGTTGAAACGCCTTTCATCGAATATACGGACGCGCTCGGCAAATTTTTGCCGGATCAAGATCGCCCGAATGAAGGCGTGTTTTCATTTCAAGATGACGATGATCAATGGCTCTCGCTGCGCTATGATCTGACCGCGCCACTCGCGCGCTATGTCGCCGAACATTTTGATAAATTGCCGAAGCCTTATCGTTCTTATCGCAATGGCTTCGTATTCAGAAATGAAAAGCCGGGTCCGGGCCGCTTCCGTCAATTCATGCAATTTGATGCGGATACAGTTGGCGCGCCAAGCGTCGCGGCGGATGCTGAAATCGCGATGCTGATGTCTGATACATTAGAAGCTGTCGGCATTGCGCGCGGCGATTATGTGATCAAGGTCAATAACCGCAAAGTGCTCGACGGCGTAATGGAAGCGATTGGCCTTGCGGGAGATGAGAATACCGCGCGTCGTTTGATCGTTTTGCGCGCTATCGATAAGTTGGATAAAGTGGGGCCGGAAGGCGTGCGCGATTTACTCGGCAAAGGCCGCATGGATCCCTCGGGCGATTTCACGAAAGGTGCGGGGCTTGAATCAAAAGCGATTGAAACCATTCTCGCTTTCACTGCGGCCCGCGCAGATACGCTCGCAGCGACATTTAAAAATCTTCACACTGTTGTCGCAGGTTCGGCACGCGGTGTTGAAGGGGTCAACGAACTTGAAGAGATCGCATCGCTTGTATCAGCGGGCGGATATAACGACGGCCGTGTGATCATCGACCCTTCCGTTGTCCGTGGTCTTGAATATTACACCGGCCCTGTATTTGAGGCTGAACTCACTTTCGAAGTGAAAGATGAAGACGGCAAACTTGTTCGTTTCGGCGCTGTTGCGGGTGGCGGGCGTTATGATGGACTCGTTGCGCGGTTTCGTGGTGAACCTGTTCCCGCAACCGGCTTTTCTGTCGGTGTGTCGCGGTTGTTGGCTGCTCTTTCCATCCTCGGCAAAAAAGGCACCGAAAGTGATCAGCAAGGTCCCGTCGTTGTGCTCGTGATGGATAAGGATCAGACGGCATCCTATCAGCGCCTCGTATCGGTATTGCGGCAGAACAATATTCGCGCCGAGCTTTATCTCGGTGGCGCGGGTATGAAAGCGCAAATGAAATATGCCGATAAGCGCGGCTCCGTCTGTGTTGTCATTCAAGGCTCGGATGAGCGCGAAAAAGGCGAAGTGCTCATCAAGGATCTTGTCCTCGGTGCTACACTTTCCTCGGCTCCTGATCGCGATGCCTATTTGAAGCAACAGGCAGAAGCGCAGTTTGCCGTGCCGGAAGCCGAGATGGTCGCGGCGGTACGCAAAGTCCTTGCACGCCATATTTGACTTTTATTGACGCTACGTCACTTTTTGCTCGACCTTTGCTGCGGGATCGGTCAGGGTCGGGCCATGTTTAAACATATCGCTATTTTAGTCGGCACCCTCATTGTTTCGGGGAGTACTGTTTTTGCATCTGATGCCCCTCGTTTCTCATTTCCTGTTGCGTGTGTTTTAGGTGAAACCTGTATCATTCAAAATTATGTAGATCATGATGCAGGGCCCGAATGGCGTGATTTTAC
>CAWUMH010000190.1:0-2893 GCA_963923565.1 uncultured Alphaproteobacteria bacterium | reverse complement strand
ACAAGGATTATTTTTGACGCCGACAATCGCGATCTCGACGATCTTTGTTTCGCCCTGCGCTACCATCGCCGAGATTGCACCGGCTTCAGCGCATGTGCCTGCGGGGTAAGCCGCATTTTCAACATTACAAGAAGCGATGACACGACCTGTTGATGTGCGAATAGCAGCGCCCACACAGAATTTTGAATAGGGCGCATAGGCATTCATAGCAACTTTATCGGCCGCATCGAAAAGGGCTTTAAGGGGAGCGTCCATTAGATTCTTTCACATAAGGCAAGCCCGAGGCTTTGGATTATTGGCTTTACCAATGAACCCCAGGAACAAGACAATTATCATCAATTCGTGCAAAGCCTAAATGGCTTGCGCCGGATTTGTCCGGCGCCCAACATGATAACGCCCTGAAGCCGCATGGCTATATCCAAGAGAGCGGCCGGTGTCTTAGATTGGCACGGCCAAGTAGGGGCGTGAAGTCAAACTTTTCATCGATGATCAGTAATAGGTGGAGGGAAAAGACCCCTAGTCCTGAGATCACGCCTGCCCTATCCTTTGCGCAGTCAAAAGAAGGAATAAAGAGGGCGTCATGAATCGGGTGCGGCTGAAACAGATCGAATTACCGGACTTTGGTGTCCCGAATCAGATTCCGGTCATCAAAGACAGTGTCTATCAGACCCGCTTGGAACAACTGCGTACGCGAATGACGCAAACGGGTTTGGACTCTTTAATTGTCTATGCTGATCGCGAGCACACGGCCAATTTCACATTTCTAACCGGCTTTGATCCGCGCTTTGAGGAAGCAATCCTCATCCTTATTAAAGGTCGCGATCCTCTGATTGTAACCGGTCCGGAAAATCTCGGTCGTGCCCGGGAGTCCAAGACCGGCGGAAGTGCTCTCCTCTACCCGCCCTTCGGCCTTTTGGGACAAGACCGAACCAAAACCCCCGCATTGCATGATCTCTTGGCCGATACAGGTCTCGGCAAAGGACAGGTCATTGGCGTTGCAGGCTGGAAATATTTCATTTCGGATGAAACTCCGGAATTCGAAACATGGAGCGAAGTGCCGAGTTTCATCATCGATACGCTCCGCCGCCTTGTTAGCGAAAGCGGACGCGTTGTGAATGCGGGCCGGATTTTCATGGAGAGTGAAACCGGCTTACGCGCGATAAACGATATTGATCAAATAGCGCAGTTTGAATTTGCGGCGAGCCATGCGTCTGAAGCGATCAAGCGCGTTCTCTTCGGCCTTCGTCCGGGACTACGCGAGATGGAGGCCGCACGCATCATGGCGCTGGGCCAATATCCGCTCAGTGCTCACCCGATGTTGTCATCCGGCAAACGCGCCTATGCCGGATTAGAATCGCCCGGTGATCGCGTCATCAACAAAGGCGACCCGATTACAATGGCCATCGGTCTGTGGGGTGGTCTAACGGCGCGCGCAGGATGGGTAGCAGAGTCTGCTGATGATTTACCCGAAGCAGCGCGTGATTATGTCTCCCGCTTGGCGGCACCCTATTTCGATACGGCCGCCGCTTGGTATGAAATGATGGGCATCGGCGTTTCCGGCGGTGATCTCTACGGCATGGTATGGAATAGATTGGGCGATCCCTTTTTCGGACTTATTCTCAATCCCGGTCATCTCATTCATATCGATGAATGGATGAACACGCCGATCTATCGTAACAGCACCGAGACCTTACATTCACATCAAGCTGTTCAACTCGATATTATTCCCGCAACGGGGTCGGCCTATTTTACAACAAATATTGAAGACGGTATTGTGCTTCTTGATGAGAAAGGGCGCGTTGCCTTTGCTGAAGCCTATCCCGATGCCTGGCAGAGAATTCAAGCGCGCCGGGCCTTTATGGCCGACACCTTAGGAATAATTCTAAAACCCGAAACGCTTCCGCTCAGCAATCTCGCCGGCTACCTCACGCCTTTTTTTCTATCACCAAAAATGGCCTTCGTGCGGAAGTGAATAGAGATCGTGTAAATGTTTTGTAACTCTGAGAGCGAGTGATGCAAACTGTCTTTATTGAAGAGTTTACACCCGAAAATTTCCAACCCTATGGACAAATTCTCGATGCGTCTCAGGCTAATCCGCGTCTCAATTTCTGTGTTGATTTTGTCAATGAACGGTCTAACGCTCGATTGAATCTTGCGCTTATTCATGCGCCACTCATTGCCTTACCTTTCGTCTATGATGTTCTGGAACGCCATCCCTATTCCGAACAGACCTTCTTACCTCTTGGCACAACACGCTCTCTCCTTGTTGTTGCGCGCTCCGATCATGAGACAAAGCCGAATTTAGCAACGCTCAAAGCTTTTATCATCCCGCCTGGGCTCGGGGTCGTCTATCGTCCTGATACGTGGCACACGGGGATGGCGGCCCTCGAAGGTCCAAGCCACTTTGCCATGCTCATTCATGAAGCCGGCACAGATGATGATTGTCATTATCTCGATGTTCCGCAATTTGAAGTAAGAGCAAAGTCCAGCATTAATTTATAATCACACTGAAGGACCAAATCCGATAAGCGTTTTTAATTGTGTTATGGAGATGTTACCAGGTTAGTCGTGGCTGTAGATGGCCGTATAATGGGCGTGAAGACCGATGGCGCATTCTTGAAGCACCACCTGTCACGCTATGCCGCGCTTCAAGGCAAACCCGTTTAGGACAATTAACAATGGGAAGATTGTTGATCCAAGGAAATCCGCTTCAAACACAACATGCCCCTTTTTGATCTCGAATTGTGAATAGACCCGCAAAAATGATCACTTTGGGCATTTTTTGTACTAAACAACGCCTTTTTTTGCGCCCTGCTATAATTTAACCCGATGCGGCCGTTCTTATCGCTATAGCGAATAGGCGGCTTCTATGCGGATCACATTTAATCCCAGC
>CAWUMH010000189.1:0-2894 GCA_963923565.1 uncultured Alphaproteobacteria bacterium | reverse complement strand
CCGCGATAGGACAAGGACCCCGCGAAGAGAGCAACCTTTCCCCCGCTATTGCCGGGCATGAAGCGCTTCAACAAATAGCCCGCAAGCCGACCGGCCGCGCGGTTGTCGATACCGATATAGGCCACGCGCGGCACATGATGGATATCGGACGCCAAAGTGACAACTTTTATTCCGCGATCCGCGAGGCTCTTGGTGGCTTGACGAACATTCGGATGGTCAATGTCAACAAAGCCGACACCATGAATATCGGGAGTTCGGTGATTTCCTAGTTTGCCGACACTGATACTCGACAAATAGTTGCGGAGGCTTATTGAGCGGAACATCAATGTTGCGGTTTTCCGAAAGACTATGACAACGCACCATGCCACGAAACTCTATGATCCACTCAGTGCCCGCCAATGTTGAGTAAATAGTGAAAACTCCAAAACTCTTGTGGAAGATTTGCGGAGTTAGGACGCGCTTTGGATATTGATTTTTTTAAATCGTGGTCAGTCAAATAGGCTTGATACGGATGTCTCAAGCGCGGTGCGTTCAATTGCTTCACCCAACAATGGGCCCACCGAGATCACACGAACATTTTTGGCTACTTTTACGGCTTCGGTCGGCTGAATTGAGTCAGTAATCACAAGCTCTTTGAGTTTGGAAGCTGCAATGCGTGCTACCGCGCCGCCTGAGAGAACGCCATGCGTGATATAGGCATAGACCTCCTTAGCGCCCTTTGCGAGCAACGCTTCGGCTGCGTTACAAAGCGTGCCTCCTGAATCGACAATATCATCAACGAGAATGCATGAGCGACCGGCGACATCCCCGATGATATTCATCACTTCGGATTCGCCGGCGCGTTCCCGGCGTTTGTCGACAATCGCGAGCGGCGCATCAATACGTTTTGCCAAGGCACGCGCGCGGACAACGCCTCCGACATCTGGTGAAACCACCATGACATCTGAGGTGTTCATGTGCTCTTTGATGTCTCGTGCCATCAATGGCGCTGCAAAAAGATTATCGGTTGGTATATCAAAGAAACCTTGAATCTGGCCCGCGTGTAGATCAACCGTCAATACACGATCAACGCCTGCCTCGGTGATGAGATTTGCAACGAGCTTGGCTGAAATCGGTGTGCGGCCAGACGCGCGACGATCTTGCCTTGCATAGCCGAAATAGGGGATCACCGCCGTTATGCGTTTAGCAGAAGATCGACGTAATGCATCCGAGATGATCAGGAGTTCCATGAGATGATCATTCGTCGGAAAGGCTGTGGACTGGATGATAAACACATCCTGCCCCCGCACATTTTCCTGGATCTCAACAAAGATCTCCATATCCGCAAAGCGGCGCACTTGGGCTTTGACGAGCGGCACCGCGAGATGATCGCCGATTGCTTTGGCGAGCGGTGCATTGGAATTGCCGGCAATGAGCTTGATGTGCAGGGCCATCGGCGTGTCTTTATTTTATGCGGGGGAAAGCCATTTCGGGCTTATAGGTCTTGAAGCTCGAAAGTTGCTGAGCATTACACTCTTTCTGCCACTGTGAGCCTTGCACGACACCTGAAACGCAGCGGTATTTTTCGCGATAGCCATCGGTCGCCGCATTTTCTTCAATAGCGACCGCGGCAAGGCCGACAACTTTTCCGCCTTGGCGTTCGATGAGACGGATTGCGCCGTCCATAGTGCCTCCGGTTTCTACCCACTGATCAGCAACCAGCACTTTTGTACCCGGTGCAAAAGCAGGTTTACGCAATTCCATATCCTGCGTACGGCCCGAGTAATTGTTAAATTCGACTTTGTCTGTGTCGACGCAGAGCTTGCCCGCTTTTCTGACGGGAAGAAAGCCAACTTTTAAACGTGTTGCGAGCGCCGAGCCGAGGACAAAGCCCATCGCGTCGAGACCAGCAACGACATCGACAGTGAGACCATCAAGGTCAGCGACAAGATCGTCGAGTAAGTCATTAAAGGCTTCGCCATTGATGTAAATTGAAGTTGGATCAAGCCACGCAAATTTTGCCCCCTTTGTGTTGGGCGCCATAATGGATAGATACCAGCGGTTGTCACGAGGTCCTTTATCTCTTGTCATGACTTGGCTCCTTCTTTGCGGCATAGCGTGAGTAGGGCGCGTAAACGCGACGGGTCGATATTGTAGAAATCGTCTTTAAAATTGATGCCCGTGGCGACCATGAAGCCGTCGACATCTTTAACATAATTATGGGCGTTTTCGGGCGTGATGCCGGAGGCGAGTGTGAGCGGCGCATCGCCCATTGCTTCGCGAAATGTCGCAATCTTATCGAGATCTGCGGCATGACCGGTTGCAACACCAGATGTACAAACCGCATCCATATAATGCGTCGCAATCTTGGCGGAGATGGCATAATGCTCAGGCGCTACTTCACGCTGCTTTTTAAAGCAGGTGCCGCCGGTGTAGAGACCATTCCAGCCTGAGGTCTCACGGATTTTTTTGATTGCACCAGCTTCTGTTTGAGCATCGAGTGCTTCATGTTCATTGATACAGGCATCATCCGCCCAATACGCATCAACATGAACGCCTTCGCGCGCCAACTGGCCCAGTACCGGAAAGGCCTCGCGACCGGTGACGGCCAAGAAATTCACGCCGAGCCAAAGCGAGGGGTATCGCTTGCGCACGTGACGGATGATGGGGAGAAATTCTTGATAGGCAAAATCGTGATTAATCAAAAAGACGCCAGAGGCACCTTCTTCAATCACGATCGCCACATTGCGGGACGCCTGATCATTGTCAGTGACGTGGATCACCGGCAGAACAACAGGGCCAGGCGATTTGAAGAGTTTGTGAAAATCGTTGCGTGTCATGGGGCGGAGATTGCCACCCCCTTGACCATAATGGAAATTTATTATCTTGATAGTACCATCAGGAGAGTAAATTGA
>CAWUMH010000188.1:0-2928 GCA_963923565.1 uncultured Alphaproteobacteria bacterium | reverse complement strand
GCGCGGATATCGCCGACCGCAATCGGATCGATGCCGGCAAAGGGCTCGTCGAGCAGCATGAAGGAGGGGCGTGAGGCGAGGGCGCGCGCGATTTCGCAACGTCGTCTTTCACCACCGGACAACGCGATGGCGGGGCTTTTACGCACGCGGCTGATGTCGAATTCCTCGAGCAGATGGTCGAGTTCGGCCTCGCGCCGATCGCGGTCTTTTTCAACAAGTTCGAGAACCGCGCGGATATTGTCCTCGACCGAGAGCCCGCGAAAAATCGAGGCTTCTTGCGGCAGATAGCCGATGCCCAGCCGTGCGCGGCGATACATCGGAAAGGGCGTGATGTCGTGACCATCAAGCGTGATACGGCCACCATCAGCGGGTACAAGCCCGGTGATCATGTAGAAAATCGTTGTTTTGCCTGCACCATTGGGGCCGAGAAGACCGACAGCTTCGCCACTTCTGACAGCAAGCGACGCATCGCGCACGACACGGCGGCCGCGATAGGCCTTTTGCAGACCGGTGGCGATTAGCCAACCGGTGGGATCGGTGTCCCGAACGGAGCCATCGAAACTCATGGTTTGGGGGTTTTCCCCTGCGTGGCCGGCTTTTTGGTGTCGCCGCCTGAAACAAAGCTGCTCGATACGCGGCCCGTACCGCCCGCATCGACGGTGGCGACGCCCGTGCCGAGATTATAGACGAGCTTTTGGCCCTTCGTGACATTCTGGCCTTTGCTCAAGGCGACATTGCCGGTCATCGTCATGACGTCGGTTGTTGCCTCATAAACACCCTTGTCGCCGGTCGCGATCTGATCCTTTTCGAGGATGATCACTCCGCCTTCAGCTTCGACGCGCTTGATCGCCGCGCCGGCCTCGCCTTCGGCGGGAGCTGCTTGGCCTTCTTCGCTGCGGACATAAAAAATCTGCATCTTTTTGGCCTTCATCACCGTTTCGCCTTGGGTCACGATGACATTGCCGGAATAGATGGCTTTCCCTTCTTTATCGAAAACTTCGAGACTATCGGCTTCGATATTGATGGGGTCTTTCGAATTTTTGGAAAGACCGCTCGGTTTACCTTTGGCCTCTTGGGCAAAGGAAGCGGGTGTAAGGGCGGCCGCGAGCCCCAGGCCGATCAAAGATACTGCGATAAACCGCTTGATCATGGCGCTGTCTCCCCCTCACTCATGGGCGCGCCAGCTCTGCGGAAGACCGAGCGGACGCGGCCTCCGAATTGCACGCGATCGCCATTATCAAAGACATTCATACTGTCGGCGTCAATCGTGCCGCCCTTCATGGTCACCGTGACAGGCTCTTTCGAGGTGACGCGATTGGTTTTGAAATCGATTACGCCCGAGCGCATGGTGATCATATAGCGCGGCGATTTGATATCGACATTGCCGCGCGCCGTGAGCACGTCCTTCTGGCTGTCATACACGCCATGATCGGCCGAGATTTTCGCTAATGAGCGGTCCGGCATGGTTACGTCAGCCTTCAAGCCGTTGAGATCGACAATGTAAGGCGTGCTGACATCTTGGATGGCTTGGTCAGCTTTGATGGTGAAGGGCAGATCGCCATCCTTGAACCCTTTGAGATTGGCACGATCCATCGTGATCTTGCTGCCGTCCAAGTTGAGTGAGCCAATATCAATGTCGGCCGGAAGGGATTTCATCGGCTCGAGATAAACAAAAAGGACCGGACCGAGGATTGCCAGCGCCGCGCAGGTCGGCAGGGCAAAGCGGAGAAAGCGCACCCATTTCGTATGGCGCCACGCTGCCTTGAACGCCGCCTCGCGGCGCGCAGGAGAACGAAGGGGAAGGGCGGCGCCCAAGGACATGAAGAGAGGGCCTTTCGACCGAGGAGATCTCGATGAGGGTTCGCGTCAGCTATGCGCGAAAATATCGATCTCGTCCCAACCTGCAAGGTCGAGCGCAGCACGAGCCGGCAAGAAGTTGAAGCAGGACTGGGCAAGCGCCGTGCGACCCTCACGTTCAAGCAATATGTCAAGCTTCGCTTTGAGGTCATGCAAGTGAAGCACATCAGAAGCGGCATAGGCGCATTGAGCTTCGGTGAGTTCCGCGGCGCCCCAATCGGAGGATTGTTGCTGTTTTGAAAGATCGATGCCGAGGAGTTCGCGCGTGAGATCCTTCAGACCGTGACGGTCGGTATAGGTGCGCACTAACCGCGATGCGATCTTGGTGCAGTAAACCGGAGCTGTTCTGACGCCGAAGCGCTTCAGCATCACGGCAATATCAAAGCGGCCAAAATGAAAGATTTTCAAGACTTTCGGATCGGCGAGAAGTTTTTGCAGATTGGGTGCAGGCGCATCACCCGCCGGTATTTGAACAAGATCGGCGCTACCGTCTCCGCGTGAGAGCTGCACAAGGCAAAGCCGATCGCGATGCGGGTTGAGACCGAGCGTTTCCGTGTCGATGGCGACAACGGGCCCGAGAGCGTGATCGGCGGGCAGATCGCCCTTATGAAGACGGATGGTCATACGCAAGAATGTCCCATGAGGGCCAGAGATCCGGCTATGAACCGGAAGGAAACTAGATGTCCGCGCTTAGAGCGATCGGACGCTTCGGATTTGGTGCCCAGGAGAGGACTCGAACCTCCACGACTTGCATCACTGGTACCTGAAACCAGCGCGTCTACCAATTCCGCCACCTGGGCATTAAGGGGTTCTTAAGGGCGCGCGCTTCCGCTTGTCAACGAATAGTGGTTAAGCGGGGGGGATTGCTAAGCGGGCCTCTTCCTTGACGAGCGAAGCCTCGACAAGGCGCAGTTGCTTGACGAAGGCCTCAAAGGCTGGGCTAAGCGAGCGGTTTCGTCGCCAAATCATTCCATAATTTGTGCTCAACCACTCGAGTTCGGGAACATTCAGGCAGACCAGATCCTTGGTCAAGAATAGCGCATCTTTCTGATGAGGAAGAATGCGGGGAAT
>CAWUMH010000187.1:0-2975 GCA_963923565.1 uncultured Alphaproteobacteria bacterium | reverse complement strand
CCGTCTCCACCGATCTGAACCTGAGCGAGATAGGGATCGACGATACGATTGGCGGCGACATCCACTTTCGCGCGCGCCAAAAGGGCATCGGCGGCGCTTTGATCGGAGGCCACGGCGGCGCGGTTATGGGATAGCTCCCATCCATTATGACCCAGAAAAATCACATCGCCGCTCAAGAGGTCATTGGCGATGACGATGGCGGGCAGGGGCTGGGCTTTGCTCATAGTTTTGAACCTCGAGACCTAAATTTGTTATCTATTTATATAACACGGAATTCCGGCAAATAAATCTTATTTACAGAAACAATAGATAATTAATTTATTCACAGATTTACATGTATAATTGGTCAAAGTTCCCCGTCAAGGATAAATTTCGATACAAAGAACGAAAATTCGTCTTTAAGAACGAAAAAAAGTGAGATATGAAAAGGGAAATTTCTTCTTCCGGAGCACTATCATGGCGGAATCTTCTTCTCCCTCCCGCAATTTACACCCCGAAACCCGCTTGGTTCATGACGGATCCTTCCGTTCAAGCTTCGGGGAGACTTCGGAAGCGCTGTTTCTGACCCAAGGCCATGTCTATGCTTCGGCTGAGGAATGCGAGGCGCGGTTCAAGGATGAGCTGCCTGGCTATATTTATGCGCGCTTCTCCAATCCGACGGTCTCAATGTTCGAAGCGCGCATGGCATCGATGGAAGGCGTCGAGGCCGCTCGGGCCACCGCAACCGGTATGGCCGCTGTCACTGCGGCGCTTATGGGGCAAGTGAAAGCGGGTGATCATATTGTTTCCGCACGCGCGCTGTTTGGTTCTTGTCGCTATGTGATCGAAGAATGGTTGCCGCGTTTTGGAGTTGAGACGACGCTTGTTGATGGAACTGATATTTCCGCCTGGAAAAAAGCCGTGCGGCCGAATACGAAAGTGCTCTTTCTCGAAACACCGTCAAATCCAACACTCGAAATCATTGATATTCGTAAAGTGGCTGATATTGCGCATGAGTCCGGTGCAAAGCTCACTGTCGATAATGTCTTTGCAACGCCACTTCTACAAAAGCCTTTTGAACTTGGTGCTGACTGCGTTGTTTATTCGGCGACAAAACATATTGACGGTCAGGGACGTTGCCTCGGTGGTGTGATTTTGGGCTCCGAGCAATTCATTAATGATCACGTCAAAACGCCACTTCGGCAAACAGGTCCGGCGCTCTCGCCTTTCAATGCATGGGTTTTGTTAAAGGGCCTCGAAACATTGCCGCTCCGTGTTGAGCGCCAAACGCGCAGCGCCGGAACGATTGCCGATGTGTTGGCGTCAAACAGCAAAATCTCGCGCTTGATCCATTGTGGTCGCAAAGATCATCCGCAGGCTGACATTATTGCCAAACAAATGAAGGGCGGCTCAACTCTGATCGCGTTTGATGTGAAGGGCGGCAAAGATGCAGCCTTCCGCTTCTTGAACGCGCTCTCGCTTGTGCGGATTTCAAACAATCTGGGTGACGCGAAGAGCCTTGTCACACATCCGGCAACCACAACGCATCAACGCTTCACACCTGAAGCGCGTGCTGAAATGGGCATTGGTGACGGGCTTGTGCGCTTGTCTGTCGGGCTAGAACATCCCGACGATCTGATTGCCGATCTGGTGCAGGCACTCGAGCGGGCTTAAACCCGCTCGTCATCGCTTCATATTAGAAGGGGTTCCAGGTCGATTCTTTCGTGAATTTCAAATAGCCCATATTCACGCCCAAACGTGCGCCCACGCCGGACGCAATCGGTACAACAACTATATTGTCTGAGGCGAGTGCCGTCGCATTGAAGCCGCCAATGAAATAGGCCGAGCCGTCAACACCACCAAAGCGACGATAGATCGCTTCTGTCGACGGCAGATTATAAACGAGCATCATCGTGCGCGCGCCTTGACCGCCGACATCAAAGCCGACGGATGGTCCTTGCCAGAAGACCTGACGGTCACCGGCATTCTTTGTGTAGAGCGTGCCTTCGCCATAACGTAAGCCACCAAAGAACGCGCCCGAGGCTTCTTGTCCGAGAATATAACCATTGGGTTGGCCCCACCGCTTCACCGCGGCTTCAATGACAGAGGCTAAACCCTGCGAGACATTGCCGAAGAACGTGTGGCCGGATTTAACGAGATCATCCGTCTTGAATGTTTCAGGCGTTTGATTGGCCGACGACCCCAATGTCTTGGGGGGCTGGGGTTTGCTTTGCTGCGCCAAAGCCGGTGTGACCGAAATGGCGCCGATGAGAGCGGCAAGTACCGCAATGTGAGAGAGCCTCATGGATGTCCCCTTTTTTCCGGTCGCCCCCTTGGTCATGAGGCAGCGAATCACGCCTAAACAAATTAGTCTGAATCTGAATCGACCATAACAATCAATGATGTTTCTGCCTGTATGACAGATGATTACTAGATTTTTACAGTTATCATCTGATGAATGGGGCAGAATCACGGCGGGTCTTTCTATGGGTTCACGCGGCCCTTGCGTAGATCTTGTCCTGAACCCGCTATGCACACCACTGGAATACGGAAGTTTGAAATGACGGATGTCTCTCTCTCTGCTCTCGATCTCGCGGCATTGCTTTGCAGCCGCGTGTGCCATGACGTGATCAGCCCCGTGGGCGCGATCGTCAATGGTCTCGAAGTGCTCGAGGAGGAGAAAGACGAAAGCATGCGGTCTTTCGCCGAGGATTTGATCCGCAAAAGCGCAAAGCAGGCCTCAGCACGATTGCAATTTGCGCGTCTAGCTTTTGGTGCGGCGGGTTCAGCGGGCGCGGCGATTGATCTCGGTGATGCGGCGCAGATCGCCAAGGGTTTCATCGAAGATGAGCGCATCAAACTATCGATGGATGCGCCCCGCGTTTTATTGCCGAAAAACCAAGTGAAGATGTTTTTGAATCTTTTGATGATTGCAGCAACGGCCATTCCGCGTGGGGGACAGATTACCGCGGTTGCAAAAGTCGACGGCGATAAGG
>CAWUMH010000186.1:0-3001 GCA_963923565.1 uncultured Alphaproteobacteria bacterium | reverse complement strand
ACAAATCAAGCACTGTGTCGGTGACAGCGGGTTCCGAGTACACAACAGCAACATCGGCTTCGGTGTCGGCGCCATGGCCCATATCGCTTTCGATATCGAGCGTGATCGCCGGATGCTCAGCGCGGAAATCTTTCAGGATCGGCACGGCGAGCTGATGCGCGAAGGTGGCAGGCAATGACACTTTCAAAGCGCGGCGTGGCGAGCGGCCTTCTTTGATGATATCTGAGAGCGCCTGATCAATGCGGTCGAAACTTTTGGTGACGACGGGCAACAAATGCTGACCCGCTTCGGTGAGCACCAGTTGTTGCGGGCGACGTTCGAAGAGCGGCACGCCCAAGAAATTTTCAAGCACGATCACATGGCGGCTCACCGCGCTTTGCGCGACGGTGAGGCTGTTGGCCGCCGCCGTGAAACTTAAATGTTTGCCCGCGGCTTCAAAAGCGCGCAGCGCGTTAAGCGGCAACCATTTGCGATCCAAAGCAGGCTCTCCCCGATATAAGGCTTAGCCGATGCGGGTTGCGGCGAGCCTGTCTTCGTCGAGAGAATAGCCCATGCCGGGTGCATCGCTCAAGACGACCCAGCCCTCCTTGTCGACGCCGAGCGGCTTTTCCATCATGAAATCGCGACGGTCAAGACTCCATTCCGGCGGATCATAGGGCATTTCGAGATAAGGCGCTTCGACGAGGCCTGCCGTTAGGTGCGCATTCGCCACCACGCCCATGCCGTTCGTCCAGGTGTGCGGCGTGAAGATGAGGTTATGTTCTTCCGCCATCAGCGCGACACGACGCAGACCCGTAATACCGCCGACAAGCGCCGCATCGGGTTGAATGACATCAAGACACCCGTCGACCATCAGATCGCGGAACTCGTAAAGCTCGCGCGTCATCTCGCCACCCGCAATGCGGATATCAACCATCTGCCGCAAACGTTTCATGCCGTCGCGGTCGGAGCGGAAGAGCGGCTCTTCCATCCAGAAGACTTCGAGCTTCTCAAGTTCACGCGCGACGGGAATCGCTTCTTTCAACGTCCACGGCTTGTATTGATCCCACGACATGCGCCAGCCTTGGTTGCAGTCGACCATCAGATCAAGCTTGTTGCCAACGCGCGCACGCACCGCTTCAAGCGCTTTGATATCCGCGCGCCAATCGCCGCGATGAAAACGAATTTTCAGCGCTTTGAATCCTTCAGCGAGATACCGCTCGGCGGCATCTGCCAATTCATTCGGTGCACGCAACGTGCCCGATGATGCATAAGCACGGACCTTGTTCGAAAGTCCGCCGACAAGTTTCCACACCGGTTGCTTAGTGAGTTTGCCAGCGAGATCCCAAAGCGCGAGATCAAGCGGCCAGCACCGGCCATAGTGAAACTGGATATTCGCGAGAATACGATAATGCCGTTCGATCGCGAGCGGATCCTGGCCGATGAAAAGATGTTCATGACCCTGAAAGCCGACCATGAAATCACCGGAGCCGATACCCGTGACGCCATCTTCGGTATGCACGCGCACAATGCATGCATCGAAATGCTTGCGCGGTTGCGTATCCCAACTCGCACGGAAGGGTGGATCGAGCGGCAGGCGATGTGTTGTGATGTCAATGCCGGTGATTTTGGTCATGTGATTTTACCAAAGAGAGGGAGTAGGGAATCCGTCATTGCTTCGCTCCCGCTCGCAATGACGATTACTTATAAACCGTCCAGATTGTTTTGTAGTCCATATATTTATCAACCGCATGCGGTGAGCGATCGCGGCCGAAGCCCGATTGCTTGAAGCCGCCGAATGGCGTGACAGGTGATGACTTGTCGTAGCAATTCACCCAGATTGTTCCGGCGCGCACAGCGTTTGAAACACGATGTGCCACATTCATATCGCTCGTCCACACCGAACCACCAAGACCAAACGCTGTACCATTGGCAATGCGTACCGCTTCCTCTTCCGTATCAAACGGAATGACCGCGAGTACGGGTCCGAAAATTTCTTCCTGCGCAATGCGCATATTGGGCTTCACATCATCAAAAATCGTCGGCTCGACATAAAAGCCGCCGGAATTTTGCATGATCTGCTTGCCGCCAAGCGCGAGGCTCGCGCCTTCCTTCTGACCAATGGCGATATAATCGAGCACGCGTTCCATATGTTTCTGTTCGACCATCGCGCCCATTTGCGCGGCGGGATCAAAAGAATGGCCCTGTGGAATTTGCGCTGCCGTCACTTTGATAATTTTCTCGATCAATTGTTTGCGGATCGAGCGATGCGCCAGCACGCGCGATCCCGCATGACAGGTCTGGCCCTGATTATAATAGATTGACCAGGCAATCGCTTCTGCTGCTGCATCAAGATCGGCATCGGGCATCACAATTTGTGCGCTCTTGCCGCCAAGTTCCAACGCCACGCGTTTGATATTGCTCTCGCCCGCATAACGCATCATCAGCTTGCCGACTTCGGTCGAGCCGGTGAAGGTCACCATATCGACATCCATATGCAGTGCGAGCGGTTTACCTGTTTTCTCGCCAAAGCCCGGCACAATGTTCAATACACCATCGGGAATGCCTGCTTCACGCGCGAGTTGGCCGAGATAGAGGGATGCAAATGGGGATTGTTCGGCTGGCTTCAACACAACCGAATTGCCTGCGACTAATGCGGGGCCGAGTTTCCATGCTGAAATGATCAGCGGATAATTCCACGGCACAATCGCGCCGATCACGCCGAGGGGTTCTTTGCGGATTTGCACGAGATCATTCGGCGCCATGGGCGCGATCTCGTCATACATCTTGTCGGCGAGCTCCGCGTAATACTGGATGCACGCGTAGCAATAGGGCACATCGATGGCGAGCGAGTTGCTGATCACTTTGCCGACATCGAGTGTTTCAAGCACTGCGATTTCGTCCGTGTGGTCTTTGATGAGTTCGGCAAAACGCAGCATGATGCGCTTCTTTTCTGTCGCGGGTTTATCGCGCCAACGGCCATCCTCAAACGCGGCCTTTGCAGCCGCCACGGCGGCGTCGA
>CAWUMH010000185.1:0-3001 GCA_963923565.1 uncultured Alphaproteobacteria bacterium | reverse complement strand
TTGTTAATCCTACGCTAAGCATGACCGGCTATATTTGCCGGAAAGCGTTGTGGCGTAGAGTTGCGTAGGAGGTGGCCATGTCCGATGAGGGTAAGAATGGCGCGTCGGAGTCCGATGCCCTCAATAGCCAATTTAAGAAAATCGAGAATGTTGAGACCAAATTGACGGTTGAAGTAGGCTCGACCTTCATCACCATCCGCGATCTTTTGAAATTAAATGTAGGCTCGGTGGTAGAACTTGATACGGTTGCGGGCGAGCATCTCAAGATCCTCGTCAATGGCGTTCCCGTGGCGCGCGGTGAAATTGTGATTATGGGCGAGACGCTCGGTATCCGGTTTACGGATGTGATCTCGCCGGAGAATTGATCTGCATTTCTTAGTTCGTGCTAAAAAAGCTTTCGAAATGAGCGCGGTTTTGCACTTTTGCTAAACCATCATCTTTGCCTCGGTCAGATTTCCCGCTAATACTGACCCCATGCTTGAGCGCGTGGACCGGATCGGGGCGGTGCTAAACGGCTGTCCCTCGAAAGGGCGCCGGGTGGCGGGCTATTTCCTCGCCTATTTCTTGTTCTTTGCTTCAATTTTTTCGGCGGCTCATACGGTTCATGCGAAGGGCGAGCCGCTCGATCCTCTTCACGCGGCGATCTGTTCTGTGGGCGAAGAGGGTGCCTCAACGCCGCTGATGCCTGCTTCACAGGGGCCCGACAAAGACCTTTCCTGCTGCACGATGGGTTTTGGCCCACAAGCAGTTCTGCCGCCAAGTAGTTCAGGCTTTAATGCGCCAACGCATTTCGCGTTCATCTCAAAAATTCTACCGACCTATGAAACACAAGAGGGTTATCCTCTCTCTGCGCCGGGCATGTCACGCGCACCACCTTTTAGGGCTTGATTCAGCTTTATCAGAATTCAAATCAATCAAGTCCTAAAAGGTATTTCCTATGCAGTTTCTATCGATCTCGCGCATCATTGCGCTCCTTTCACTTATTTTCGTCCCCACTTTTGTTTCAGCCCATGGGTTTAAACTCGGCGCGCTTGAAATCGGACATCCCTGGACGCGCGCGACTCCGAACGGCGCCGAAGTTGCCGGCGGCTTTTTGAAAATCACCAATACAGGAACCGTCGATGATCGACTGGTTTCCGTTTCGGTGGAGGGTATCGCGCGCGTTGAAATTCATGAGATGAAAATGGAAAATGGCATGATGAGCATGCGGCCCTTGAAGGATGGTTTGCTTATCCCTGCGGGTTCTAACGTTGAATTAAAGCCCGGCTCCTATCACATCATGATGATGGGTCTTTCAAAGCGCTTTATTGAGGGCGAAATGGTCAAGGCAACCGTGACGTTTGAAAAGGCCGGCAGTGCCGAGATTGGATTTAAAGTTGAAGCGGCGGGTGCCAATCCGTCCGAAACACATCAGCATACGACAACGACAACAAATTGATTGTTGTTTGAAATCAACGCGCGGTGGTTTGCGAGAGTGTCGTAACCGCCGCGCGCAACTCGTCGAAATGATCAATCAATATATCGGGCGCGAGCGCATCAATCGGTGTGTCGCTATAGCCGAAGCGCACGCCTATCACGGGGAGATTGGCATTGCGCGCCGTATCAATATCGGTGCGCGTATCGCCGATCATGATGGCGTGATGGGTTAATCCGCCTGCTTTGACAATCGTCTCTGTCAAATGTCGCGCATCGGGCTTTTGAAAGGCAAAACTGTCGCGACCGCAAATCGCTTTGAAGTGTTGCGCGACGTTGAGCTTTTCGAGGAGCACGGCCGCGAGACGTTCCGTCTTGTTTGTGCACACGGCGAGGATATGACCATCCGCAGAAAGCGCTTTGAGAGCGTTTTCAGCGCCCGGAAACAGATGTGATCGCTCCGCAATGCGCGTTTCGTAATGTGCGAGATAATCCTCGAAAAGACTGTTGAGCCGTGTGTCCGGCAACGGCATGTTTGATACCGCAAAGGCGCGTTTCAAAAGCGCCCGCGCGCCAGCACCCGCAAGGCCGATGGCGTCTTGATGCGGCAACAGGGGTAGGCCCTCACGCGCAAGAATATGATCGAGCGTTCCCAGAATATCGGGTGCCGTATGGGCGAGCGTGCCGTCGAGATCGAAAACGAGCGTGGGTCGGGTCATTTGCTGAGACATGGGGTGAGGCTTGGTTGAATTTTGTGCTCCCGTCAATTCTTGGTCCCGGGAAAGGTCTTGGCTTTTCACGCCGATTGCGACTAGGAAGACCTATAAAAGAGTGTGTTTTTGATGGGGCCTGAATATGTCCATGGATGAATTGAAAAAAGCCGCCGCCGCTGAGGCGCTTACTTTGGTGGAGAGCGGGATGCGGCTCGGTCTTGGTACAGGCTCGACCGCAAAAATATTCGTAGATCTCCTTGCTGAGCGCATGAAACGCGAAGGACTCAAACTGATTGCGGTCCCCACTTCTGAAGCCACACGCCTGCAGGCCGAAAGCCTCGGCATTCCTTTGACGACGCTTGACGAGACGCCGGAGCTTGATCTGGCGATAGATGGCGCGGATGAACTCGATGCGCAGTTGAATTTGATCAAGGGTGGCGGTGCCGCGCATTTACGTGAAAAGATTGTCGAGCTTGCGGCCAAGCGCTTTGTTGTGATTGCCGATGAAACCAAAGAAGTCGCGGTGCTTGGAAAATTCCCTTTGCCGCTTGAAGTGGTGCCCTTCGGACTTGCAGCAACGCGTCAACGCTTAACACGCGTGATCGAAAAATCAGGTTGTGCCGGTGAGTTACGCTTGCGCATGAAGGCGGAGGGCACGCCTGTGAAGACGGATGGTGGTAATCTCATTCTCGATGCACATCTTGGGACGATTGCTGATCCTGCACGCCTTGCGGATGCGCTTGATCATGTCACAGGGCTTGTTGAGCATGGCTTGTTTATCGGTATGGCCGAGCGTGCAATCCTTGCAACGCGTCAAGGCGTGCGCGTGATCACGCGCACATAGAAACGAATGAACGGAGCACGCTGATGTCATC
>CAWUMH010000184.1:0-3016 GCA_963923565.1 uncultured Alphaproteobacteria bacterium | reverse complement strand
AGTTCGGACATCAGGCATCAATGGCATCGCGCTCACAAAGCTCGATATTCTTGATGGCTTTGATGAAATCAAAATTTGCACCGGTTATCGTCTTGATGGCGCGACAATCGATTATCTTCCCGCAAGTCAAGCGCAGCAGGCGCGGGTTGAACCAATTTATGAGACAATTGAAGGCTGGAGTGATGCCACCAGCGGTGCGCGGTCATGGAAAGACCTGCCCGCACAAGCCATCAAATATGTCCGTCGTGTTGAAGAATTGATCGGTGCCCCTGTGGCGCTTGTATCAACCAGTCCGGAGCGCGAGGACACGATCCTGGTGCAAAATCCCTTTGAGGCTTGACGCGGACACATCATCCGCGTGAGGAAAGCGCAATGGTCGACTACTACGCGCTGATCTCCCCGACGATCGAGCCTTTGGCCGGTGCTACGCCCGAAGAGCGACAGGTTGTCTATCGTCGTCTTGTCGATATGCTTGATCAGCAATTGCGCGCGGCCGATCCACCGCGGACTGATAAAAGCATTCTCAAAGAGCGCATTGAACTTGAATCCGCCATTCGCCGTGTCGAGCGACACATTCTCGCACGTCAAAAAACACAGCCAATAGTCAGCGCACCACCGCAACAGCCTCCCGCTGGTCGGGACGAAACGATTTTGTCGCAAGGCGAAATCCCGACCCAAACGCCTCTTCGGAAAGACATCCCCGGCTTTTCACGTTTTGTGACTCCAAAAGAAGAAACGCTGATTGCATCAGAGGTTGAGCCGCTCGCTCCAGAAGTTGAAACGGTCTCATCATTCGAGGAAGAACCAAGCACGCTTGATTATGAGCCCGATGAGACTCTGCCTTCAGTGCCTGACGAGGCATCGCATGACAAACCCCCTCTCGAAGAGCAAACGAGCGAAGTCGAAACTGAAGAGATCCCCATTCCGGTAACAAGCTTACCGCCTGCAACACATTTTGATGAGGTGCCGGTCGCGCCTTTATCACCGCGTGAATTTTTTGCGCGTCCGCTTCCAGCTGCTACGTTCGAACCTGATGACACTTCAACAGAAGAACCAAATGAGGAATCTCTAGGTTTACCAAATACGCTCGATACACCTTTCGCACCCGCAGAAAACGAAGCGCTTCCTCCTTCCGAAGCCGATGAAAGCGCAAGCGAAGCTGATGATACGTTGCGAGACAATGAAATCGCTCCGATTCCTGTTCCTGAACCACGCGCATTCACGCCCACGACAGGAATTATTCTTGCGCAGCAGAAAACGGAATCAAGTCCCTATAAAGGCCCGCTTCTGCGCCTCATGATCCTTCTTCTTGTGTTGCTTGCCCTTATGGCGGCTGTTGCGGGCGTAGCTGAATTTCTTAACCGCAATGCTGAGAGCGAATTGTCGCAAAAGACGCCCGATCAAACGGCTGATGCAGTTTCTTCGCCAACAAAGTTTGTCGATCGCCTGCCGGCAGAGCCCGATGAGTCACAAATCAACGGAACATCTCCCTCTGGTTCGGCAGCAAATGAGCAGGCAAATTCGGGCACAAATCCGCTCGCCACGCGCGCGGTCTTTATCGAAGAACAAGCAGGCGGAATTGGTGATGCAAAAAAGACCGAAGGCCGTGTCACCTGGAAACTGGATACACTGACTTCAGGTACAACCGGTGCTGCCGATCTCGGCGTGCGTGCAACAATTGATCTGTCAGACACAGGATTAACCGCTTCGCTGCTCTTCAGAAAAAATCGCGATCTTTCATCCGCCAACGCCTATCTGATCGAAGTGAATTTTCAATCTGTGGGTGACGCGCCGAATGGCAAGATCCGCGATATTAGCATTCCCGAATTACGGCCGGATGAAAAAACCCGCGGCGTCGCGCTGGCTGGTATTCCTGTGCCTGTATCCGACAATGTCTTTTTGGTTGGACTAAATGGACTACCGGCCGATATGAAGCGCAATATCGAACTCATCCAGAAACAGAACTGGTTCTTTATCCAGGTCCGTTTTACGACAGGTAAACGCGCCCTGCTCTTGTTTGAAAAAGGCAAGACAGGCGACCGCGTCTTCGAAGACGCGATCCAGGCTTGGAAATAAGGCGCTTACTTAGCGGGCGTCAGCGCCCGGAAGCGCGAGAGGCGGCACGCTGACATTACGCAGCGCCATATGGTCCTGCACCGCTTTTTGAACTTTCTCAAAAGCGCGCACTTCAATCTGCCGCACACGTTCGCGTGAAACGCCGAATTCTTCCGACAACTCTTCGAGAGTCACAGGATCTTCAGCCAATCGACGCGCTTCAAAAATGCGCCGCTCACGATCATTGAGGACACTCAAGGCACTCATCAAGGCCTGGTGGCGGAAGCTCGCTTCTTCGTCTTCTTCGAGAATAGTTTGCTGCGAGGGCGTATCATCGACAAGCCAATCCTGCCATTCACCATCGCCTTCGCCATCAGCGCGCAAAGGCGTGTTCAACGACGCATCACCACCAAGGCGACGATTCATCTCGATGACTTCTCGTTCTTCAACGCCAAGCTTTGTCGCAATCGTCTTGACTTGTTCGGGACGCAAATCCCCTTCGCCCAAAGCCGCAATCTGGCTCTTGGCTTTACGCAAATTGAAGAAGAGCTTTTTCTGGTTCGCGGTCGTGCCCATTTTCACAAGCGACCATGAACGCAGAATATATTCTTGAATGGCGGCTTTGATCCACCACATGGCATAAGTGGCGAGACGGAATCCTTTATCCGGCTCAAAACGTTTGACCGCTTGCATCAAACCCACATTGCCTTCGGAAATCACTTCGCCAATTGGCAGGCCATAGCCGCGATAGCCCATGGCGATTTTTGCCACGAGACGCAGATGCGAAGTGACGAGCTTATGCGCGGCTTCCGAATCCCCATGCTCACGCCAGCTTTTGGCGAGCATATATTCTTCCTGAGGCTGGAGCATCGGAAAGCGGCGGATTTCGGCAAGATAGCGCGACAGGCCGCCATCAGCGGCAAGTAAGGGCAGGCTCGAAGACGCCATGACATCCTCCGTG
>CAWUMH010000183.1:0-3027 GCA_963923565.1 uncultured Alphaproteobacteria bacterium | reverse complement strand
ATGTAGCAACGTCTGGCTCTTTACCATCGAGGTAAGCCGACATCACATCATCATCGAGCTCAACAGCGGCTTCGAGAAGCGTGTGACGATATTCTTTTGCTTGCTCGAGAAGATCAGCAGGAATTTCTTCGTCGCGGAATGTCGCGCCAAGATTTTCATTGTCCCACACAACAGCCTTCATACGAACGAGGTCGATGATGCCCTTGAAGTTGTTTTCCGAACCAATCGGCAACTGAATGCAGACAGGCTTGCCGGCAACGCGTGTGACAATTTCTTCAACGCAGTTGAAGAAGTCAGCACCGGTCTTGTCCATCTTGTTGACGAACACAACACGCGGAACATTGTATTTGTCAGCCTGACGCCAAACGGTTTCCGTCTGCGGCTCAACGCCCTGGTTGCCGTCGAGAACGCAAACAGCACCATCGAGAACGCGGAGCGAACGCTCAACTTCAATCGTGAAGTCAACGTGGCCAGGTGTGTCGATGATGTTCAGACGATGATCATTCCAGAAGGTTGTCGTCGCAGCCGACGTAATCGTGATGCCGCGCTCTTGCTCCTGCTCCATCCAATCCATGGTGGCGGCGCCATCATGCACTTCGCCAATCTTATGCGACTTGCCTGAATAGAAAAGAATACGCTCGGTCGTCGTTGTCTTACCGGCATCGATATGCGCCATGATACCGAAATTCCGGTAGTCTTTAATGGCATGTGAGCGTGGCATCGGTGAGTCCTCGACGTAAAAGTAAAATTACCAACGATAATGCGAGAAGGCGCGGTTCGCTTCCGCCATGCGGTGCGTATCTTCGCGCTTCTTAACGGCGCTGCCACGGTTGTTAGCAGCATCCATCAATTCGGCCGACAAACGATCGACCATGGTCTTGTCATTGCGGCCGCGAGCGGCCGAGATGAGCCAGCGAATGGCAAGCGCCTGACGGCGCTCGGAACGCACTTCAACCGGAACCTGATAGGTTGCACCACCGACGCGGCGTGAACGCACTTCGATAGCGGGCGCCACATTATCAAGCGCCTGACGGAACACTTGCAACGGATCGGTCTTGAGCTTGGCTTCAACCGCTTCGAGCGCACCATAGACGATCGCTTCAGCGACGGATTTCTTGCCGTCATACATGACGGAATTCATGAATTTGGCGACGACAACATCACCATATTTCGCGTCCGGAATAACTTCGCGCTTTTCTGCACTATGACGACGGGACATGTTCTTCTCTCCGCCTTACTTCGGACGCTTCGCGCCGTATTTCGAACGGCGTTGCTTACGGTTCTTGACGCCCTGTGTATCGAGGACGCCGCGGATGACGTGGTAACGGACACCCGGCAAGTCCTTCACGCGGCCGCCGCGGATCGCGACGACAGAGTGTTCTTGCAGGTTGTGGCCTTCACCGGGAATGTAACCGATCACTTCAAAGCCATTGGTCAGGCGCACTTTCGCAACTTTACGAAGCGCCGAGTTCGGCTTTTTCGGTGTCGTCGTATAGACGCGCGTGCACACGCCACGCTTTTGCGGGCAGGCTTGCAGTGCCGGAACCGTGTTCCGGGCCTTTTGAGGTGACCGCGCCTTGCGGATCAACTGGCTGATGGTCGGCATCTTCGCTCGTTCCAGTCCGTGATCGAACCCGGCAAGTGCCGGATTCTTAAGTGAAATTCCTATTTTCCGCCCTGCACATCGAAACGCGCAAAACGAATTCACGCCTCGGGACCCTTGCCCCTTGGCGCGAACAACTTCCCAGAGGATCACGGTTTCCCGCGATCATGGCCCCAAATTAACGACCTTTTGGCCGGTGGAGAGGCGACGGTGTCTCGATGGATCCCGGTTTGGCGCTAGGCGCGCCGAACACAACAAAAGCCATCGACGTCCGTCGAAGTCCGGTGTGTCTACTCGTGCCCCCTACCCCCGTCAACCCCTTTTTGCCGGATAATTTGATTGGGGCACCCATTCCGGCATCCAATCTCGAGATAGACCCTGCACGGCAAAGGAAAAGGCCGCCCGAGAGGCGGCCTTTTGGAATACTATCGAACCACAACGGGTTCGGAGACGCCTTATTCAGCCGCCGCCGGACCTTCAATCGATTCTTGCGCCACGATGAGCTCGTCACGCTTGGTGGCGATCTGGCGAATCCGGGACATGGTCGCGCCCGTGCCCGCCGGAATGAGGCGGCCAACGATGACGTTTTCCTTGAGGCCTGCGAGATCATCCGACTTGCCGTTGACGGCCGCCTCGGTGAGCACGCGGGTCGTTTCCTGGAACGAGGCCGCCGAGATAAAGGAACGGGTCTGGAGCGACGCCTTGGTGATACCGAGCAGCACCGGGTGACCCTTTGCGGGACGCTTCCCATCCGCGATCAGACGTTCATTGACCTCGTCCATTTCGACCTTGTCGACCTGTTCGTTGGTCAGGAACTCGGAATCGCCGATTTCGTCGATTTCGACCTTCTGCAACATCTGACGGACGATCACTTCGATATGCTTATCGTTAATCGACACGCCCTGAAGACGATAGACTTCCTGGATTTCGTTGACGAGGTAAGCAGCAAGCTCCTCCACGCCCTTAATGGCCAAAATGTCATGCGGCGCGGGGTTACCGTCGACGATATAATCGCCCTTCTCCACCACGTCGCCGGCTTGCAGATAGATGTGCTTGCCCTTCGGAACGAGATACTCAACCGGATCCGATCCATCATCAGGGATGAGCGAGATACGGCGCTTGTTCTTGTAGTCGCGACCAAACTGAATCGTGCCTGACGTCTCGGCGATGATCGCGGCTTCCTTCGGGCGACGCGCTTCGAAGAGTTCGGCAACACGCGGCAGACCGCCGGTGATGTCGCGCGTCTTCGCGCTTTCCAAAGGAATACGGGCAAGAATATCACCCGCCTTGATCTTCGCACCTGGATCAACCGAAAGAATCGCATCGACCGGCAAGAGATAACGAGCCTCGCCGCCGCGCGGGAGTTTCAAAATCTTGCCCTTCGCATCCATGATCACAACAGCCGGACGCAAATCCGCCGAACG
>CAWUMH010000182.1:0-3033 GCA_963923565.1 uncultured Alphaproteobacteria bacterium | reverse complement strand
ATGCAGATGATCACGAGATAGCCTGCACCCAACACGGTGATACGCGAGAGAACCTTGTCGATAAATTCCGCGGTGCGCTCGCCCGGGCGAATACCCGGAATAAAGCCACCCTGCTTCTTCAGATTGTCCGCTGTCTCTGTCGGATTAAAAACAATTGCGGTGTAGAAGAAGGTGAAGAAGATGATGAGGCCCGCATAAGCAACCATGAACAGCGGACGACCATGTCCGAGATAGGTCGCAATCGCGCCCAACCATCCCGACGCGCCGGATTGTGCAGCAAAACTCGACACGGTTGTGGGCAACAACAAAAGCGATGACGCGAAGATCGGCGGAATAACGCCGGATGTATTGAGCTTCAATGGCAGAAACGATGTCTGGCCTTCATAGACACGATTGCCAACCTGACGCTTCGGATAATTGATCAGCAAACGGCGCTGTGCACGTTCCATGAAAACAATGAAGGCGATAACGGCAAACGCCATCACAACAATCACCAGGATCAAGAAAGACGAAATCGCGCCCTGTCGACCGAGCTCAAGCATATTCGCAATCGCGCTCGGCAAACCCGCAACGATACCCGCAAAGATAATCAGCGACGTGCCATTACCAATACCGCGTTGCGTGATTTGTTCACCAAGCCACATCAAAAACAATGTGCCACCGACCAGCGTGATTGTTGTTGAAAGGCGGAAGAACAGGCCCGGCTCAAGAACCACATTGGTCGAACCTTCAAGACCAACCGCTATGCCCCAAGCTTGAAATGCCGCGAGAACTACCGTGAGATACCGCGTATATTGATTGATGACTTTACGGCCGGACTCGCCTTCTTTCTTCAACTGATCAAGCTGCGGAACAGCTGAAGTCAAAAGCTGAATAATGATCGACGCCGAAATGTAGGGCATGATCGCAAGCGCAAAGATTGCCAAACGTCCAACAGCGCCGCCTGAGAACATGTTGAACAAGCCCAACATGCCTTGTTGTTGTTGTTTGAAAAATTCAGCAAGTGCGACAACATTAATGCCCGGCAACGGAATATAAGTTCCGATACGGTAGACGATCAGCGCGCCCAACGTAAACCAAATGCGCTTCTTCAACTCGTCGGCTTTTGCAAGCGCGCCGAAATTCAAATTTGCCGCAAGCTGCTCCGCTGCCGATGCCATTGCTGTTGCCCTTCCCGCATACCGTTCTGAAAGAAAAACCGGGCTAACGGAATTTTTTATCCGCCGCCCGGCTTGTCACATCTACTTGGCGTCAACCCAATCTAGGGTTTGGCCGCCGAAAATCAAGCGGAGGCTTCCGCGCCACCAAGGATCTTTACCGAGCCGCCAGCCTTCTCGATCGCCGCTTGCGCAGTCTTTGTGACGCCGGCGACTTCAACGGCGATCTTCGCCTTGAGTTCGCCCGAGCCCAAGATACGCACGCCATCAAGCGCACGCGAGCACACGCCCGCAGCCACCAAAGCTTCAATCGTTACAGGCTTTGATGCATCGAGTTTCTTCGCATCAACTGCTGTTTGAATCCGGCCGATATTCACTTCGTTGAAGTGCTTGGCATGGATGTTCGTGAAGCCGCGCTTAGGCAGACGACGATAGAGCGGCATCTGACCGCCTTCGAAGCCCTTGATCGCCACACCCGTACGAGCCGTTTGACCCTTCACGCCGCGACCACCGGTCTTGCCCTTGCCCGAACCGATACCGCGACCAACGCGGATACGGGATTTCTTCGAGCCTGCATTGTCCTTGATACCATTGAGTTTCATAGCGCCCTCCTCACTGCCCGTCGACGACGCGAACGAGGTGACGAACCGCATGGATCATGCCGCGCACTTCTGGAGTGTCCGGCAAGGTCGAGCGGCGATGAAGTTTGTTCAATCCCAAACCAATCAATGTCTGACGTTGTTCAGACACACGACGGATGGGGCTGCCGACCTGCTCAACGGTTACCGTTGAGGACGCGGCTTTCTTGGTTGCTGCTTTGGCCATGAGTCATCACTCCCTTACGCGTCAGCGCCGGCACCATCCGTGTCACCACGGCGGGCTTGCAATTGGGAGACTTTGAGACCGCGACGAGCGGCAACCGTGCGGGGGTTGTCCTGATGCTTCAGAGCATCAACCGTTGCACGCACAAGGTTGTAAGGGTTCGATGAACCGAGCGACTTCGACACAACGTCATGCATGCCGAGCGCTTCGAACACCGCACGCATCGGACCACCGGCGATGATACCGGTACCGGCAGGCGCTGCGCGAAGAACGACTTTGCCCGAACCATGACGGCCCGCCACGTCGTGATGCAATGTGCGGCCTTCACGAAGCGGAATGCGCACAACAGCGCGCTTTGCCGCTTCTGTTGCCTTGCGGATTGCTTCAGGAACTTCACGCGCCTTGCCGTGACCGAAGCCGACGCGACCTTTTTGATCGCCAACAACGACGAGAGCGGCGAAGCCGAAACGACGGCCACCCTTCACCACTTTGGCAACGCGGTTGATGTGGACGAGACGATCGACGAATTCGGAATCGCGCTCTTCGCGATCACCGCGATCCTTACGTTCTCTTGGTTCTTTTGCCATTTCAGGCCTCTCACTAAAAACGCGGGCCGGGACCGACCCGCTCGCTTCGAGTTAATGGGGGCAAAGTGCTTTGCCCCCGACGATTAGAATTCCAGCCCGCCTTCGCGCGCTGCTTCCGCAAGCGCCTTGACGCGACCATGATACATATAAGCGCCACGATCGAATACGATCGCTTTCACGCCTGCCTTCATCGCACGTTCGGCAACGAGTTTGCCAACAGCGGTTGCAGCAGCGATATCCGCACCGGTCTTGAGCTTCGCCTTCAAATCTTTTTCAAGAGTTGAAGCCGCAGCAATCGTGACGCCCTTAGCGTCATCGATAACTTGCGCATAGATCTGCTTCGATGAGCGGAACACCGACAAACGCGGACGGCCATTACCCACTGCTTTGAGAGTACGGCGCACACGGGCCTGACGGCGATCGGTGGCAACAGATTTCTTCGCCATGATGGGCCCCTTACTTCTTCT
>CAWUMH010000181.1:0-3086 GCA_963923565.1 uncultured Alphaproteobacteria bacterium | reverse complement strand
GGCATAGGCCGTTGCACGCGAACCGAGGAAGTAGAAAGCGAAGCCGCCCCAACCCTTTGTCGGATCGAGATAGCCATAAGCATCCTGACCCTTGATCTTCTTGCCCTTAAGGAACTTCGTGACTTCATTGACCTGCTGCCAGGTCTTTGGCACGCCCCACTCGCCCTTATGACCTTCTGCTTTCCAAGCTTTGGCGAGGTCAGCATCGGTGAAGTAATCGGTGCGATAGTTGAAGTTATGGCAGTCGCCGTCGATCGAGATGCGATAGGTCTTGCCTTCCCATGTGCCAACCGGCGCTTTGAGATAGCCGACATAGTCATCCATATCGATGGACTTTTTGACCCAATCAGGCATCACCGATGCAAGGCCTTTGCCGCATACGTCGCCTTCAAACGGCGCACCCATTTCGACGATGTCGAAATCAACCGTGCCTGTTGCAATCGATTGTTGCAGACGTGCGTTGTAATCGGCTTGTGCAAGATCGATCCAGTTGATCTTTGCGCCAGTGTAGGCTTCCCATGGCTTCAAGAAGCCACGGAAGAGGAGGTTGTGAAGATTTTGGTTGTTGAGGCCCATGAAGGACAATTCAACACCTTTGAATTCACCTTGCTTAACCACTTCTTTGGTCGCGCCAAGGCACATTTCGCCGACTTTTTGCCAGTCAGCATCGGTCGGCGAACCCTTGCCAACGCCCGGAATTTTCAAGATCTCTGCGCGCAGGCTGCCAGCAGCCTGAGCCGGAACGGTCATCGCGCCGAGGCCGCCCGTTGCGCCAAGAGCCGCAACACCAGCAGCACCCTTCAGGAGGCTACGGCGATCGGTCTTCATGCCGAAGACGTGGTTGTACAGATCAACCTTCATTGAGTTCTTCTCCCCATTTTGTTTTGACGCGCTGTTTTCGCTCGTCAGACGGATAAGCTATCGGACCAAAGTTTAGTGTCAATGGCGGGAAAGCCCGAAATCGATCCGATCTGCGAAACAATTAATTGTGGCGCACTTAATCAATTAAAAAATTGAGAAATATCCGGCCCAGTGCGCTGCTCTTCGGAGAGCGACACAAAGCGCGCGGCGATACGGCTGGCGTCCTCAGCGGCCCGTTCCAGCGGGGCCTGATGGGCGAGGGATCGCGCCAGCGCCCCAATGAAGCAGTCGCCCGCGCCATGGGTCGAGACCACCGAGACCGGCGTTGCGGGAATAAACTGGGATTTTTGCCCCATTTTGCCGACAGCCAGACCGGATCCGCCAAGCGTCACGATGACGTCGCGGCGGTTTTGGCCGAGGGCTGCGAGGGCTGCGGCGGCTTCTTCAGCCGAATTGACTTCAAGTCCCGCAAGCATGCCCGCCTCAACCCGATTGACGACGAGTAGATCAACGAGCACATCAAGATCGGCCGAAAGTGGTCGGGCGGGGGCGGCATTCAGAATAACCCGGGCGCCGGATGCCCGTGCAGCGCGGGCCACCGCAACATTGACCGGATCCGGAATTTCATTTTGCAGGATCAGGATTTTAGCGCCGCCAAGGCGGTTAAACGCCTTCGCAGTCTCATCCGGATCGAGGGCAAGATTGGAGCCCGACACAATGACCGCGCCATAATCGCCATTGCTCTTGACGATGGCGACGCTCATGCCCGACCCAGCCTTGGGGTCGACACCAACCTCGCGGCGATCAACTTTGGCCGCATCGAGATGGGCGGTGAGGCGGGTGCCGAAATCATCCGCGCCAATACGGCCGATCATGGCGGTTCGAGAACCGAGTTTGGCGCTCATAACGGCCTGATTGCCTCCTTTTCCGCCGCATTTGTAAGCCCAAGCGGTCCCCACCGCCGTTTCATCGACGCGCGGCAAAGTGGGCGCATCAACCATAATGTCGAGATGCAGGCTGCCACAGACAATAATGTCAAAGGTGGGGTTAGGTTGGGTCATTTGACCATCAGACCCGCGCGCGGGGCCCTCAGTCAAGCCGGGTGAGCCATTCGGGGGCGATCCGGGCTTTCGGGATACGCGGGGCCTCAAGCCCTTCGAGGATCTCACGCGCCGCTGGTGGGAGACCGGTCGGGATAGAATAACCCTGCAGCGCCGCCCAGAGCGCCGCCCAGTGCCGGACCGCATTCCAAGGATTATATCCCCCGCCCCCAACGATCACCCCGATGGGAGCTCTTTGCAGTACTTCAAGAAGAGCGCTTCTTAAGGCGGGTATTGTAAGCGCAAGCCCGCAGAGCGGGTCACCTTGCAGCGCATCCGCGCCGCTCATCACGAGCAAGGCTTCGGGGTTAAAATGATCAAGCGCCGGCAGAATGTCACGCATAAGAAGTGCATTGAGACTCGCATCATCAAAGCCTTTCGGTACCGGAAAATTCAATGCTGTGGGCGTGTGTGTAAGGCCGCTATTGGGCCAGCGTTTTTGTTCATGGACCGAGACGCAAAGCACGCGCGGATCAGCGGCAAACTCATCTTCAACGCCATCGCCATGATGAGCATCGAAATCAATATAAGCGATGCGTTGTAGGCCTTTTTCGAGCCAATGATGAATTGTAAAAACCGGATCATTGGTAAAGCAAAAGCCGCTCGCGCGATCTGGTCGCCCATGATGGGTGCCGCCGGGTACGAAAAATACATGACGTTTTTCAAGCGCGAGTTCAGCCGCAAAAATAGCATTGCCGACAAGCAAAGAGGTGCGCTCAAACAGATCAGGATAGATCGGATTATCGAGTGTGCCGATTTTGAAGTGTTCACGAAGGATCTTTTGATCGACATCCGGATTATTGGCGCGCATTAGCGCATCGACATAGGCCGCATCATGAAAGGCGAGGAGTGTTTCGCGGTCTGCCGCTGTGCCTTCGCGATACTGATCAGGCGGCAACCACGCGAGAGCTTTTAGAAAATCAATCAACGCCCCGACCCGGCGAATGGCCAAAGGGTGCCGCCCGGTATGGCGCGGCGTGTGGAAGATTGGATGGCTGACGAGGAGGGGGGTCACAAAATTTCCGGTCTTATCCAGAGGATGATTTAACGCAGATCAAGTCGTAGAGCCCTCATCCGCCCTATGCAAAGGCCTAATTGCCGCCCTAGCAGCAGACGGTCTAGGAT
>CAWUMH010000180.1:0-3109 GCA_963923565.1 uncultured Alphaproteobacteria bacterium | reverse complement strand
TACCGATCGCCTTCAAACCCTGATCGCTTGGGAAATTCGCGATCGCTACAAAGCGCAGCGTATAGGTCTTGTTATCCGAATATGTCGCCTGCACTTCGCCCTTCGGGCTGATTGAGATGCTCTGAAGAATTGACCCGTCGGCAGGTGGGGCCGTTACGGGAGTCGAACCCTCACAATAAGTCCCAGCCGGCCAAGTAGTCGAACTAACCGTTGGTGGAATGTTAATTCCGGCTAATGTGGTTCCGGGCACAACCATATCAGAGCTGACAGTAGCATTGTAACCTTGAACGACAAAGCCACCCGGATCGACTAAATTTCCATCGGCATCAATACTGAAATTGCCAGCACGCGAATAAGTATTCGAGGCATTGGTTCCGCCCGCAGGGTCCTTGGTAACAAAAAATCCACGACCATCAACTGCCAAATCTGTTACGCGACCGGTTGATTTTAAGGCACCAGCACTCGTGTCACGCGCCACACTTGTTAAGAGCACACCCGCACCAACCGCCGTTTTCGGGTTAGATGCCGGATCGTTCGAGAAGACGTCGCCAAAATTGGCATAAGAGCGTTTGAAGCCGACCGTGCTGGCATTGGCCAGGTTGTTCGACGTCACATTCATTTCCTTTTGCGATGCGTTCAGCGCCGCCATAGTGACCGAGAGCATGAAATCCTCCGAGAGATGGGGTTCGATCTATAGGCATAATAGCAAGTCCCGTGCCAAACTCTCTTGGATGCCAAGCGCGGCCCTGCCATATCCCGGGTAACGGAGCACTCTGCCAATTCCGTGCCGAAGCTCCGGCCGCTCCTAAAAAATCTGGACCCTTGCCCGTTCCTTAGAGGGACACGGATCAAGGACAGACCCCATGCTGCACCGGAACGCACTTAAAGCTTATGAGCAGGCTGAGCAGGACTTTATGGTGGAAGGTGCAGACAACCACCGGCTTATTGAAATTCTATTTACCGAACTTTTAGGTTCGCTTGATCGCGCAATGCTAGCGATCGAGACAAACGACTTCGCAGCGCGTTCCCAGGCCCAATCCAAAGCTCTCACTATAATTGTATCCTTAGCGGGCAGCCTCGATTTCGAACGCGGCAAACCTGTGGCAACAACATTGGGCGAGCTTTATGAATGGGCCCGCGTCCAACTGATTGAGTCAAACCGGTCGAAACCGATCGAACGCCTCACAGCCGTTCGCAAATCTATGGCGGACATTGCCGAAGCCTGGTCGATGATCGGAAAACCGGCAACAAACGCCGCCTAATCCGGCCGGCCTATCCCAAATTTGCGCATTTTCTCGATCAAGGTCGTGCGTTGGATTCCGAGCCGACGCGCGGCGGCCGATACGGACCCGTCCGCATCTTCGAGGGCGACACGAATGAATGCGATTTCGAGGGCCGATACATAATCTTTAAGGTTGAACGCATCGCCGTCACTTAAAACGGTTCGAATGGCCTCATCGTCCCCTGGTCCCGCAGCTATCGGCGTAACAAGCGCATCACCGGCCGCTGATCCTGGTTTCTCGGCGATAGGATCCTCAGCAAATTCGGCAACGGCATCCCAAATCGCCTCGGCCTCCTCGGCTCGATCAATTGGCTGGCCAGGCCGGATAAGGCCCGCCATGGTGGCAAAATCAATTGCCCGTCCCACAAACAGCGCGCCCGCCCGCTCCAATATATTACGCAACTCGCGGACATTGCCCGGCCAATCATAGGATTTAAGCGCCTCAAGGGCTCCGTCGGTCAGGATCGGCGCCTTGGGAAATCCCTGCGCCTCGAAGCGCTCTATAATAAAGCGGACAAGGTCAGGAATATCCGCCAGCCGCTCCTTCAAAGGCGGCAGGATGATTGGGAACACATTGATCCGGTAATAAAGATCCTCGCGGAATTTCTGCTCGGCGATCAATTGGGTAAGGTCCCGATGGGTCGCGCAGACGAAACGGACATCAACGGAAATCGGTTTTGATCCGCCGATCCGGGTAAAGGTCCGCTCTTCAAGCATGCGGAGGAGTTTCACCTGCATGTCGAGCGGCATGTCTCCGATTTCGTCGAGAAACAAAGTCCCGCCGCCCGACAGCTCCATCAAACCGACACGGTCTTTGAGCGCGCCGGTAAATGCCCCCTTCTCATAACCGAAGAGCTCGCTTTCCAAGAGATCACGCGGGATCGCACCACAATTTACCGCAACAAAAGGACCATTCGCCCGATCTGATTTGGCATGGATCGCCCGCGCGACAATTTCTTTGCCGCTACCGGAAGGGCCTTGGATATAGATTGTCGATCCGAGGGGCGCGACCTTATCGACCATATCCAAAACCGCGCGCATCGGCGGACTCGGAAGATCGAGGAAACGCGAATAATCCTGTCCTGACACGCAATACTCCTCGGACGCCGGCTGTCGATTTTTTGACTGAGCCGCAGAATTACACAAGCCCTATAGTGAGCCTTGATTGCGAAAGTATTGCCGAAAGGGTCAATCCGGCGCATTTTACAAAATATTTTCCGGTTAAAAATTTGCTAATTTTAACAAAGTGTTAATTGATTAACGGACGGGGCAATCGTCGCCCCTTCCGTGCTTCACTCAAAAACTTGGCAAGATCGTTGCTTTCAGGGGTTTCCGACCGGCAATGTCCGAGGGAGACAGCCTTATGAGCATGGTATTGTGCTTAACCGACCACCTTGCAGATAGCGAAGCGTGGACCACCCATCTTCACATGCGCGGCCATGAGACCGCGATGAGCGATGTTAAATCGCTTGCCGCTCTCAAGACCGATGGCTGGGATCGAACGGGGCTCTTGCTCTCGCAAGACGCGGCAAAGATTTTGGCCGCTGATGCGCTCGGTCTTCCGGGATGGTGTCGCAAACTCAAGGCCGACCGCATTATTGTTGTCGATAAGCCGGGTGAAAAATTTCAGCTCAAAGGCGAATTCAATGGCTCAGTGCTTCGCCTCTCGCCTTCAAAAAACGGATGGCGTTATGCAGCAGAAGTCGCCGCTCGCTTTCTTGATGACGAGCAGGCTGTTGCTGCCGGCGATCCGCAAACTTTCAATCTCTTGCGACTTGCACGCCGCGTAGCCGCGAGTGATGTGACGGTCATGCTTGTCGGTCCCAC
>CAWUMH010000179.1:0-3149 GCA_963923565.1 uncultured Alphaproteobacteria bacterium | reverse complement strand
GGCGGCTCAAGCTGGTGGGACAAGGTCCCCTCGAAATTTGACGGGTGGACAGCGGTGGATTTTGCCAAAGCAGGGTTCCGCACGGTTCCGAATTGCACCGTGCGTCGGGGTGCCTATATCGCGCCAGGCGCGATCCTTATGCCGTCCTTCGTGAATATCGGCGGCTATGTCGACACGGGCACGATGGTCGACACATGGGTCACTGTCGGCTCCTGCGCACAGATCGGCAAGAATGTGCATCTCTCCGGCGGCGTCGGCATTGGCGGTGTATTGGAGCCAGTGCAAGCAGGGCCAACCATTATCGAAGATAACTGCTTTATCGGCGCACGCTCGGAAGTTGTCGAAGGCGTTGTGGTCGGCGAAGGCTCGGTGATTTCGATGGGCGTATTCATCGGCCAATCAACCAAGATTATTGATCGTGAAACAGGCGAAGTGCATATGGGCCGCGTGCCACCTTATTCGGTTGTTGTGTCCGGTTCCATGCCAGGCAAACCACTGCCCGATGGCACGATGGGCCCTTCGCTTTATTGCGCTGTGATTGTGAAAAAAGTTGATGCCAAGACGCGTGCGAAGACGGGCATCAATGAATTACTGCGCGACTAAGTCCAGTGTCGATTAACCCCAAAGATCCCGTCGCTTTAACCCAAGCGCTTATTCAATGTCCTTCAGTTACACCTGAAGAAGGCGGCGCGCTGCGATTGCTTGATGCGGTTTTGAAAGAGCACGGGTTCGTTAGCCACATCGTGAGTTTCTCGGATGAGAACACGCCGGATGTCGACAATCTTTATGCGCGAATAGGCACAGAAGCGCCTTGTCTTGTGTTTGCAGGCCATACGGATGTTGTGCCAACCGGCGATGAAACGCGCTGGACAGAAGCGCCATTTTCCGGCGCAATTGTTGATGGCATTTTATATGGACGCGGTGCGGCCGATATGAAAGGCGGCGTCGCTGCTTCTGTTTCAGCAGCTTTGAATTTTATCGAAGAGCAAGGTGCATCTTTCAAAGGCTCGATTGCGTTTTTGATTACGGGCGATGAAGAAGGCCCTGCCGTGAATGGCACGGTGAAATTGCTTGAATGGGCCAAAGCGCGCGGCGAAAAATTTGATCATTGTATTTTAGGCGAGCCCACAAATCCGAATACGCTGGGCGATATGATCAAAATCGGTCGTCGCGGATCCCTGAGCGGTCATCTCGCGGTTGAAGGCAAGCAAGGCCACATTGCCTATCCGCATCTGGCTGAAAATCCCATTCGCGGAATCGTGAAACTGATTGCGGGATTGAATGAAGAGCCGCTTGATCAGGGCACCGATCATTTCCCGCCGAGCAATCTTGAATTCTCAACTGTCGATGTCGGCAACAAAGCGTCGAATGTGATTCCGCAATCAGCACGCGCGAGTTTCAATATCCGTTTCAATGATCGTTGGACTCAAGACACACTTAAAGCGGAAATCGAAAACAGGCTTCGTGTTATTGCCGGAAACAGCGTGCGTTACGCGGTGACCTTCGAACCTTCGAATGCTGATTCATTCGTCACCGCGCCGGGACCTTTTGTCGATATGGCGATTGAGTCGATTGAAGGCTCAACCGGTATTCGTCCGGAGCTTTCAACCTCCGGCGGCACATCGGACGCGCGCTTCATTAAGAATTATTGCCCGGTGATCGAATTCGGTTTGGTTGGCCAAACGATGCATCAGATTGATGAGCGTGTGCCGGTTGCCGATATCGTTAAACTTGAAGCGATCTATCGTGGCTTTCTGACACGCTATTTTTCGTGACGGCGCACTGAACGCCGGTCTTTCGGCGGACTTTCCAAATCTGAAAAGCCGGATTATCACCGGACCAGAATTTTTGAAGGCTTTAAGGAGCGTATTATGGCTCATCCATCCGAGCAGCTTGTCACCGTTTTCGGCGGATCGGGATTTATCGGTCGCCATGTCGTGCGGGCGCTCGCCAAACGCGGCTATCGGGTGCGGGTCGCGGTTCGTCGGCCGGATCTCGCGAATTTTCTGCAGCCTTTAGGCAATGTCGGCCAGATTCACGCCGTTCAGGCCAATCTGCGTTATCCGGACTCGGTCTCCCGCGCCGTCCAAGGATCGGATGCGGTCGTCAATCTCGTCGGTATTCTTGCTGAAAAAGGCCGCCAGCGCTTCTACACAGTGCAAGCCAATGGCGCGAAGGCGATTGCCGACGCCGCTGCCCGCGCCGGCATTACACGGTTCGTTCAGATGTCGGCCATCGGCGCTGATGCTGCGTCGCCCTCCGCCTATGCCCGCTCCAAAGCCGCGGGCGAAGAAGCGGTGAAAGCCGCGATCAAAGACGCGATCATTCTGCGCCCTTCCATTGTGTTCGGCCCTGAGGATGATTTCTTCAACCGCTTCGCCGCTCTGGCCCGCGTGATGCCCGCGCTGCCTTTGATTGGCGGCGGTCACACCAAATTCCAGCCCGTCTTTGTGGGCGATGTCGCTGAAGCCGTAGCCCGCGCGGTTGATGGCGCGTTGAAGCCCGGCGCGCCTTATGAACTCGGCGGCCCTGAAGTAAAGAGCTTCCGCGAGCTGATGGAAGCAGTTTTAAAAATCACCAATCGCAAGCGCGCACTTCTCCCGCTGCCCTTCCCGCTCGCGCGATTGCAAGCGGGTGTGATGGAAATCGCGGACACGGTGTCATTCGGCCTTATGCCGCATGCTTTGCAGCTCACCCGTGATCAAGTGACCTTGCTGCAATCTGACAATGTTGTCTCGCCGGAGGCCGCTCAAGCGGGCCTGACTCTCGAAGGTATGGGCATCAAGGGCGAAACGATTGAGAACATTGTGCCGAGCTATCTCTACCGCTTCCGCAAAGCGGGGCAGTTTGAGAAAATGGTGGATGCGTAAGCGATTCATCGTCCGTCATTGCGAGGCGAAGAGCGGTTCGCGAAGCGAACAAAACGATCCTGTGAATCGTTTTGAGCGATAAGCGCGAAACAATCCAGCTGATGGTTACCGTTTATGTGCAACGGTTCCATTACGGCCTTTTCTGAATCTCCAACTGGATTGCTTCGCGTTCGCTCGCAATGACGAAATAAAAATTTGCTACCACGCGCAATGACGAGAGCGGTCCTCATGGTGAGCCGCGCCGAAGGCGCGTGTCGAACCATTTATTATGAATAAAAC
>CAWUMH010000178.1:0-3151 GCA_963923565.1 uncultured Alphaproteobacteria bacterium | reverse complement strand
ATCAAAAAAACGCCGGAGCTTTCGCTCCCAGAAACTCACATCAAAAAAAACGCCGGAGCTTTCGCTCCGGCGCAAGTCGCCTGGGTGGAACAACCGCTCAGGGATTAGGTTGGCGCAGCTCCTCGTAGTCCTTGACCATTGCTGCCCCATAAAGAGGTTTGTAGACGCCTTGGTGGCAGGTTGCGCAATTGACTTTCGCAACATCGCCCGAAGGTCCGAGTCGCTCTTTCGGGAAGACCGATTGGAGCGAACCGAGATAGGTTTCATTCACTTCGCTGACCATGTGAATGCCATGCCATGCCGTGACACGTTGCGGACGGCTTTCAGCCCATGACGCGAATTGCCGTGAGTTGTGGCAATAGGTGCAGTTCACACCGAGCGCTGTCGAGAGATGCATCATCAGCGCGTATGTGGTCTCTGTGTCATGGATCGAGGCTTTGCTCGTGCCTTCCGGAAGAGCCGTTGTGGCATCAACGCGGATATTGGCACCCTTCGCTAAGAGAGGTGTGAAGGGATCATAGGTCAGAGAGGTTGTGCCCACGACTTTCGACGCGAGATTCTGACCTTGACGGCTTGAAGCCATGCCGGCGGCCTGCGGAGATCCTTCGTTCTTGAACCAGATATTAGCAGGAACCGGATTGCCACGATGGCAGGTGTAGCACGTCACACCCGTCTGTGCGACGTGGGGTGTCCACATCGTGTTGATCGCACGTGTCATCTGCAACATGCGACGTGCCACCACTTTTGTGTAGAGGCTGTCGTCCGCCATGTTTTCAGGATTATGGCAGTAGGTGCAACCTTGTTCAGGAGAGACCCAATTGGTGATCGCGCCCATCAAGCGATTGAATTCTTCGACATCAAGATCGCCGAGCACTTTGACGTTCTGATAGTCTTTTGAATCTTTCACTTTCACGCCCGAGAGCTTCACCGGAGGATCAGCTTCAGGTGCGACATTCGCTTTCTGCAGTTTGGCTTCCATGCGTGGATTATTAATTTCCACCATGCCCAGACCGCGCGGTCCAATTTGGGTCGAGGCCATTGGCGGCCGTTCCCATGAAAGCATCATCGCGATGGTGAGTAGTGTGCCCGCGATGATACCGATAAATGCGAGTGCGTATTTCATGACGTCGCTCTCCCTCACTGGCCTTTAAGCGCGGGGTCGAGAACCGGTGCCCACATATCGAAGGCATAAGTCGGTGCGACCCCGTGTTTGACGGCCCAGAGATACCAATTGTCGACGACGGTGCCGGTGAGAAGAATGCCGATGCCGCCTGCCAAGGGGCAGAGCACAGCCATCCACCACGCCCAGCGATGGATTGATTCCATCGTCGCGTTGAAACCCATCGTCCAGCGCCAGAACAGAGCGGCACGTTCCGAGGCGGTGCCGCGGTCGATGATCTGTTCAATTTCGCGATCACCACCAAGGTGAGAAACCGCAAGAATTGTTGCGCCATGCATCGCGAAGATCAGTGCTGATCCATAAAGGAACGCAATCGAGAGCATGTGGAAGGGGTTGTAGAAGAGATTGCCGTAACGGATCGAAAACGCCGCCGTCCAATCAAGGTGCGGGAAGATGCCGAAGGGAACCGCTTCCGAGAAATTGCCCATCAAAACCGGGCGGATAAAGCCCAGAACGAGATAGAGCCAAATCGCAGCAGCGAAAGCCCACGCGACATGTGTGCCCATGCCGAGCGCACGAGCGCGGCGATAGGTACGAACCCACCACAACAAAACACTTGTGGTGAGGAAGAGGCCGGCAATCAACCACCAGCCGCCTTCACGCAAGGGCGGGAAGTGCAAACCATATTTTGCCGGCGGCGGTTCAAGCGAAAGCCAGAAGAGCTGACGTACAAATTGCACCGGATCCCAATTCACCGACGCCCACATATTGAGGCCGATGATTTCGAAGGCGATGAACCCGCAAACGAGTGAGATCGTGCCGAGCCATCCAAGATAGATCGGACCAATTTGTGCGTTGCCGATGAGGCCGAAGAGACGGCTAGTGAACGGCGTGCCTTGACGCTCGAACATGCCCGTCTCGTTCATGGGAACGCCCATATCGGCAGGCCCATGAACCTGAACGCGGTTATAGAGATTTTGATATTGGATCATTGTGCTGTCTCCCCCGCTCAGCGCCAGATCGGAAGGTCAAGCCACCAGTTCCACCATTCTGGCCAGCCGCGCGTCCAGAAAGGTCCACTGATGACAATACAGACCGCGCTCCAGAACACTGCAGCCAAGGCAAGGAAAAGACCCAAGCGATGGATGCCGAGTGTGCCGATCGAATAACCGATGGTGTCGCGGAAAAATGTATCTTCATGTTCTGGTGTTTTGACCGCTTCGCCTTTCGGCGGGTTTGTTGCGGAGAGCACCAGAGCGCCGTGCAAAGCGAGAGCAAGTGTCGTTGTGAAGAACAAAGACACTGCGATCATATGCGCGGGATTATAATGGAAGTGCAGATATTGGTAGCCGACATTCGACACCCAATCGAGATGCGAAATGATCCCGTAGGGAAAGCCGTGTCCCCATGCGCCAAGGAGCACAGGGCGAATGACCACCAATGTCACATAAGCGAAAATGGCGAAGCCGAACGCGACAGGTACATGATACCCCATGCCGAGTTTCCGGCAGATTTCGATCTCGCGCAGCATCCATGACACAAAAGCGCCAATCGCGCAGATCGTAATGATCTGCCAAAAGCCACCTTCTTTCAAAGGTGCAAGACCAAGACCATATTTAAGATCTGGCGGAGCAATATTAATCTGCCAGATATTCCATGTCGGACCTTGTGAGGCCGCGTAAATAATCAGTGCCGTTCCCAGCGTTGCGAAAAACATTGTCGCAACACCAAAGAAGCCGACATAAAAGGGACCTACCCAAAAATCGAACAGGTCACCACCGATCAAGGTACCGCCGCGGACGCGATACTTTTTTTCGAAGCTGAGCATTGCCATCCCGGAATCTCCGTCTCGGCCGTGGCCGTTGCGATGGGAAGAAAAACCAATGAGGTGAGAAGTGGACGGAACAGACGCTTAAAGCGTGCCATCCCGTCCACGATTGTGTGAAAGGATTGGGGTTAGCCAATCATTTCGGTCACAGCCACATCCAGAGCTGCAGCCTTCTTGCCTTCGATCCAATTGTACTTGGCCGT
>CAWUMH010000177.1:0-3229 GCA_963923565.1 uncultured Alphaproteobacteria bacterium | reverse complement strand
AAACAGAACCACCATAAAGGGCCGCATAAAGTGCGGCCGCAATCGTTGTATTGCCGATACCCATTTCACCAATGGCCAAAAGATCATGACTGCCGCCAATCGCTTCCATACCGAAAGCCATTGTCGCGACGCAAGTTTTCTCATCCATCGCGGGTTCAATGGTGATGTCGCCCGTCGGAATTTCCAAAGCGAGATCATAGGCTTTGAAACCGATATCGAAGGTCTTGCAGATCTGGTTGATCGCCGCGCCGCCTGCGCCGAAATTATCAAGCATTTGTTGCGTCACCGTTGCCGGATAAGGCGAGACACCGCGCGCGGTCACACCATGATTGCCGGCAAAGACCGCCACAAGCGGACGCCGCGCGGTGGGGCGCGCCGTGCGCTGCCATCCCGCCATGTGTAACACGATCTCTTCGAGCCGCCCGAGACTTCCCGGCGGCTTCGTTAAAAAGCGATCCCGCTCACGCGCTGCATCGATGCTCGCCTGATCAGCGGTAGGCATTGACGCCAAAAGCGAACGAATATCATCGAAGGGATGCGCGGATTTTGAAGAAGACATGGGATACTCGGCAAACGAAAAATAACGTGCTCTTTAGACGCCTGCCTTTTTACGAAGGCAAGCACAATTCAGACAGAGCTGTCGTGAAACCGACGCGGGCCTTAGTCTTGCGGAAGAGTCTTGCGGATCTCTGTCCGGAAGTGATCAATCGACTGAAGCGTGCCCGAACGTTCAATATGCCAGAAACTCCAGCCATTACAGGCCGGAAGCCCTTGCACCAAGGCGCCAATCTTATGAATCGAGCCTGAAACCGGTCCTATTGTTAAAGAACCGTCCGCTTTCACAAGAGCTCTATAGCGCTTTTGTGAATCAACAAGGTGATCACCCGGCTTGATGTGGCCCGCTTCAATTACAGAGGAGAAGGGTACTCGCGGCTCGCTGCGTTTTGTCGGCGCAAGGGCCAAAGCGTGATCGACAAGCGGCGTGACTTTGGCAATACGCGCTTCAGCAGCTTTCGCATAAGAGTCATCACGTTCTATGCCGATAAAATGGCGACCGAGTCTCTTCGCAGTGGCGCCCGTTGTACCGGTGCCAAAAAATGGATCAAGAATGACATCGCCCGGATTGGACGAAGACAGAATGACGCGCGCGAGAAGTTGCTCCGGCTTTTGTGTCGGATGAACCTTGCTGCCTTTTGAATCTTTCAAACGTTCGCCACCAGTGCAGAGAGGCAAATACCAATCGGAGCGTACTTGCGTATCTTCATTCGCCGCTTTGAGCGCATCATAGTGGAAGGTATAGCTCTTTGAGGCCGCATTGCGCGACGCCCAGATCATCGTCTCATGCGCATTGGTAAAGCGACGGCCCCGGAAATTCGGCATCGGATTGGCTTTGCGCCAAATCACATCATTCAAAATCCAGAAGCCGAGATCCTGCATAATCGCGCCGACACGGAAGATATTATGATAGGAACCAATCACCCACAGCGTGGCATTCGGTTTCATCACGCGTTGCGCTTCCGTGAGCCATGCTTTGGTGAAGGCATCATAGTCAGCGAAACTTGAAAACTTGTCCCAATCATCATCAACCGCATCGACGAGCGATTGATCAGGGCGATTCAATGCGCCCTCAAGCTGGAGATTATAAGGGGGATCAGCAAAAACAAGATCGACACTGGCAGAGGGAAGCGATTTCAGTTGCTCAATGCAATCACCGCGCAAAATCCGGTCACGATAATTGTCTCCCGGTTGCACGACAGGCGATGACACGCGTGTCATACGACGCGCTGACGAAGTAACCGCACGAGCGGCTGTATTTGAACGCGATGACGCCATGAAACCCACTATCCTCGATCAATTCACGTCGACGGTAGGGGGATTAGGGTAAAGAAGCGGTTTAGCGATTGCGTCGAAGCGCTCGGAATTCGACAAGCTTCTCTTATGGTTAACCCTTGATGAAAAAACTGGGTAAATGAAGGCTTAACGCTCGTTATGATTTCAACGGCGCAAAACTCATTCGGTGAATTGGCGTTGGTCCACGCTGTGCAATCGCTTCAAGATGCGTGGCGGTGCCATACCCAGCATGATGATCAAATCCATATCCGGGCCAGAACGTGCTCGCCTGATACATCAATCGATCACGCGTCACCTTCGCCAATATCGACGCGGCCGCAATCGACAAAGAGAGCGCATCACCCTTGATAACCGCTTCACCCGCACAAGGCATTTCTGGCCAATCACGCCCATCAACAAGCACGGCGCCGGGCTTCCCCGGCAAAGCGTGAACGGCTTCGACCATACCCTTCAACGTTGCGACACGGATATTCATCTCATCAATCACGCGCGCGGATACAATCACAATTGCACTCTGTGACGTTGCCCGTATGCGATCAAACAAGATCGCCCGCCGCGCCGATGTAAGCTTCTTTGAATCATTTAATCCTTCAGGAATTGCATCCGGATCGAGAATACAGGCGGCCACCACAACGGGCCCCGCTAAAGGCCCCCGCCCCGCTTCATCGACGCCGGCGACAGGCCAAAAGCCACGTGCCCGATAGAGTGCTTCACGTGAATAATCCGGCGCACCTTGAAGAGTCATTTTTTTCGGCATGACCAGATTACTCTCAAAACAAACTCATCTGATCGCCTGCCTTTGGCGGCACTTTGAAGAGATCCGTGCGCACGCGTTGCCGCTCTTGATTAAGACCCAGTCGTTCACAGGCTACCTTGAAACGCTGCGCGATCAAGGCTGCATAAACACCCTCGCCATGCATGCGCTCGCCAAAACGGGGACGATAATCAACGCCGCCATGCGCGTCTTTTACGAGACCCAAAACATGATTAAGCCGCCCCGGATAATTGTCCTGCAGCCATTCACGAAACAGATCTTTGAGCTCCAAAGGAAGACGCAGAAAAATATAATTGGCTTCTTGCGCTTTGGCGGCTTTCGCAGCTTCAAGAATTTTTTCGATCTCATGATCATTGAGAGAGGGAATAATCGGCGCGACCATCACACCCGTGGGTATGCCCGCGTGATTCAACTCTTTAACCGCCTCGAGTCGTTTCATAGGAGTCGACGCACGCGGCTCCATGGTGCGCGCGAGTGTGCCATCAAGCGTCGTCACAGAGAGATAGACTTTCGCAAGCCCCTTGGCCGCCATGGGCGCGAGAAGATCACTATCACGCGTGACCAGTGCTGATTTCGTCACAATGCCGACCGGATGATTAAAGC
>CAWUMH010000176.1:0-3303 GCA_963923565.1 uncultured Alphaproteobacteria bacterium | reverse complement strand
AAAAATGGTGCCGGTTACCTGACTCGAACAGGTGACCTACGGTTTACAAAACCGTTGCTCTACCAACTGAGCTAAACCGGCGCGCCAACGCGGGCGATGCGCCGTGGATACATTCGGCGGGGCGTCGAGGCAAGAGGTTTAGCGAGCTTGAGCATCACTTTAGCCGCAAAACCGCCTTATTCGGTTCAGCCCGCATTCAGCGCCTCGGCTCAATTCTTTACTCCATGAAGGCGGGAAACCCGAATCGCGGGCCCCGGACCTTTCGGAGGCACAAATGAGTGATCGCGCTTTGAACCAGGTTTCATCCCTTAAGACCCGGACTGGGAGAGGGGCAGCGGCGCTCGCCGTGATGACCACCCTAGCCACCGCCCTACCGCCAGCGGCCCATGCGGATGGACGTTGGGATCCGGGTGCGGCGGCAATTGTCGGTGTGATTGGCGGGTTGGCGTTGGGCTCGGCGCTGTCGGGCGGTGGCGGCCACGGATCGGTCGGCTATTCCTATGGCTATGAGCCACGGCGCTATGAACCTCGCCATCATCACTATCGCGATTACGGCCCCTCTGTGAGTTATTACTGGGGCGCGCCGCAACCCGCTTGCTACATCGTCAATGAACGCGTGTGGGTCCGTGGGTGGGGTTGGGATGTTCGTCCCGTCCGTTATTGCGATTAATTAACGCGATTAATTTTCAACACTCACACGCATGAAAAAGGCCCCGTTCGCACGGGGCCTTTTGTATGTCTCAGATCGAGTTGAGCACTCAGTTGTCTGCGTAGATGTCGCGATCTTTCGTTTCGGGAACGAAGATGAGACCGATGACGAAGGTGATGAGCGCAAACACAATCGGATACCACAAGCCGTAATAGATATCGCCGGTTTGTGCGACCAGTGCGAAGGCGGTTGCTGGCAACAAGCCTCCGAACCAGCCATTGCCGATGTGATAAGGCAGCGACATCGATGTGTAGCGGATACGTGTCGGGAAGAGTTCGACAAGTGCCGCGGCAATCGGGCCGTAAACCATCGTCACATAAACAACGAGGATCGTCAGGATACCGATGATCGTCAATGTTTGCGGCTTGAAGATATCAAACACGCCTGTGAGCTTCACTTTGTTCGGATCATCCGCCTTTGGATAGCCCGCTTCAACAGCTGCTGCGGTCAAGTTCTTGCTGAAGTCAGGATCAAGTTTTCCATCCTTGAAAACTTGGACTTCTTTACCCTGAACAACAACCTTCGCTTTTTCGCCAGCGGCGGCCGTCATCATGGTCGAGTACTTGATCGCACCCTTTGACAAGGCGTCACGTGCCACGTCGCATGACGAGGTGAATTTGCGCGTACCCACAGGGTTGAACAAATCACCGCAATCGGCGGCATCAGCAACAACTTCGACCTTCACGGTTTCGAGCGCATTGGCCAAAGTCGGGTTGGCATTTTTCGTCAAGGCGCCGAAGAGCGGGAAGTAAGATACGGCTGCAAGCAAGCAACCGGCCAGAATGATCGGCTTACGGCCAATGCGATCTGACAAGCTGCCGAAGAAAATGAATCCGACAGTGCCGATTGCGAGCGAGTAAGCGATCAAGAGGTTGGCGGTGTAGCCGTCGATCTTCAGGATCGATTGCAAGAAGAACAGGGCGTAGAACTGACCTGTGTACCAAACAACGCCTTGACCCATCACGAGGCCGAACAGCGCAAGAATAGCGAATCTCGCATTCTTCCACTGACCGAAGGCTTCCGTGAGTGGTGCCTTCGAATGCGTGCCTTCTTCCTTCATCTTTTGGAAGGCCGGCGATTCATTGAGTTGCAGACGAATCCAGACCGAGATGCCGAGAAGAACGATCGACACGCCGAAAGGAATACGCCAGCCCCAAGCAGCGAACGCCGCTTCGCCAATGATCGTTCTTGTTGCCAAAATGACAATCAGCGAAAGGAACAGGCCGAGTGTGGCTGTGGTTTGAATCCACGACGTGTAGAACCCTCTGCGGCCATGCGGAGCATGTTCGGCAACGTAAGTGGCTGCGCCACCATATTCACCACCGAGTGCCAAGCCCTGAACCAGACGCAAACCGATCAGAATGATCGGTGCGGCGATGCCGATGCTTGTTGAGCTGGGGAGAATAGCCACAACGAAGGTTGAAATACCCATCAACAGGATCGTTACAAGGAAGGTATATTTACGACCGACGAGATCGCCGATGCGGCCGAACACGATCGCGCCGAAAGGACGAACGATGAAGCCCGCAGCAAAGGCGAGAAGCGAGAAGATGTTACGTGTCGCTTCGTCAAACATGGGCTTGCCATCGGCACCGGCCACGTTGAAGAACTGCGCACCAATAATCGCGGCAAGTGAACCGTACAGATAAAAATCATACCATTCGAAAACAGTACCGAGCGACGAGGCGAAAATAACTTTCTTTTCGCTGCTCGTCATCGGCCGCTGCTCATGATGAGCTGTTGAGCCTGATGCTGTGGCCATGACCATTCCTTTTGTAGCGCGCGGGCAGGAATTGGCGAGCGGTGTTCAACCCCTCCGGCGAGTCATGCGTTGACCCGCAGTCCTTCCTGACCGTGTCGGTCTATGCGACCGACTGTTTCCCCCAATAACGAATCCGATTTTTCAGACCCGTGGTGATTGACGCCACGTGACTCGATCTTTGCCGAGCACGCAGCGGTCATGGGTAAATACTAATAGAATCGGCTTGGAAATGCGACCGTTTGAAGCCTCGGCCATTGGTCTAATGCGGTTCTGCCTTATTTTGCAGTGCGAAAACGCGTCACAACCGCCAAAGCGACCGCCGCCGCATTCGAAACATTGAGGCTCTTGATCGCTCCCGGCATATCGAGCCGCGCGAGCGTATCGCAGCGCTCGCGCGTGAGGCGACGAAGCCCGCGCCCCTCGGCACCCAGAACAAGAGCAACGGGACCCGCAGCGAGACTTTTTTCGAGCTCTTCCGGCCCCTCGGAGTCGAGGCCGACGCGCCAATAGCCCATATCACCCAGTTTCACGAGCGCTTGGGCGAGATTGCCGACTTCGATCAGCGGCACATGTTCGAGACCGCCCGAGGCGGTTTTTGCTAGAACGCCAATAGCATCGGGCGCGTGGCGCTCTGTGATAATGATTGCCTCGGCAGCGAAAGCGGCGGCCGTGCGCAAGATTGCCCCGACATTATGCGGGTCTGTCACCTGATCGAGCACGATGACAACGCCTTCGCCCGACAGATCAACGAGATCGGCGGCAGGAAGCCCATCGACCTCGAGCGCGATGCCTTGATGCACGGCGCCGGAGCCCGTCAGCCGGTCAATCTCCT
>CAWUMH010000175.1:0-3324 GCA_963923565.1 uncultured Alphaproteobacteria bacterium | reverse complement strand
AGCCATTCGCAGACCGATGAGAACCGCTCCCGTTCCGGTTAAGGACGGGCCCCGCGCCAATCGCGACATTCGCGGCGTGCGCGAAGTGCAGCTGATCGACGATACCGGTAATAACCGTGGAATCGTGGCTTTCTTTGACGCTTTGGCGATTGCGGAGGAAGCGGGACTCGACCTCGTCGAGATTGTCCCGAACGCTACCCCGCCTGTCTGTAAAATCCTTGATTACGGCAAATTCCGCTTCCTTGAGCAGAAAAAAGCTGCGGAAGCGCGGAAAAAGCAGAAAGTCGTTGAAATCAAGGAAATCAAGCTCCGTCCGGGCATCGATAATCACGATTACGAGACCAAGATGAAGGCGGTCCGCCGCTTTTTCGAGGAAGGCGACAAGGTCAAAATCACTTTGCGCTTCCGTGGTCGTGAAATGGCCCATCAAACGCTCGGCATGAAATTACTCGAACGCGTGCGCACGGAAATGGCTGAAGTCTCGAAAGTTGAGGCCGAGCCCCTGCTCGAAGGCCGCCAGATGACCATGATCATGGCGCCGCGCTAAACCGCTTTCGATTCGGAAAATATCCGCTCCCGGCAAGGCCGCCACAAAATGTGGTGGCCTTTTGCTTTTTGCCCTCAAGGGCTTCGCCTTGACTCCCCGTCAAATTCGCGGAATCTATGAGAACAAATAGTGAACATTTAAAAGAAAGCCGCCTCGATGCCTATCGCGTCGTCCGATTTGCAGTCCCTGCGCCAGTCGATTTCGAAAATCGGCCGGGACGGCAGCGCGCGCCCGATGGATCCGGTCTCGAAAAAGATGCCGACCGGCCATTCCGCGCTCGACCATGTGCTGGGCGGCGGGCTCGCGCGGGACGCGCTGCATGAAGTGGTTCCGCAAAGCCCTTCCGACTTAGCTGCCGCCACGGGTTTTGCGCTCGGGCTCATCGGACGGCTTGTCCAAGGACGGGACTGGGTCTGGATCGGGGAAGAGATGGCCCGCCATGAAGGCGGGCAGGCCTATGGGCCGGGGCTCAAAAATTTCGGTCTCGATCCCGCCCGTCTTCTGCTCGTGGCACCGCGCGTGGCCGAAGACGGATTGAAAGCGGCCGAAGACGCGTTGCGCTGCGCGGCACTTGGCGCCGTGTTGTTGGAGCCTTGGGGGCATCCGAAACAACTCGATCTTGTCGCCTTGCGCCGCCTTTCCCTTGCGGCAGAAGAAAACACTGTGCCGCTCATTATCCTGCGTCATGGCGGGCAGAGTTTAGCCGGCAGCCTGCGCACGCGATGGTGTGTGGCAGCAGCCCCGAGTCAGGGGCGCGAGAGTGTGGGGAATCCGCGCTTCGCTCTCACGCTTCTTCTTAATCGACAAGCCGGCGCGCAAGGCGCGGGTGGTTCATGGACAACGGAGTGGAGTCATGGTGAGCGTTTGTTCCGACCGGCGGATTCTGTCGATCATCTTTCCGCATCTACCGACCGACAGGCTGAAACGCCGGACGCGGCTTAACTTTACAAGCGATCAGGCTCACAAGCCGCTGATCATCGTTGAGAAAATAAAAGGCGCGCTTGTGATTGTCGCGCTTGACCGTCACGCGCTGGCATTAGGCCTTTCAAAAGGCATCACGCTCGCCACCGCACGCGCACTCTGTCCCGCGCTTGATGTTGCTGAAAGTGACAGGCTCGCTGATCGTCAACTCATCGAACAAGTCGCCTCATGGATGGAACGCTATACGCCTTGTGTCGGCTTGATTGCCACTGATGGCGAGACGCCTGAAGGTGTAGCGCTCGACATCACCGGTGCCGCGCATCTTTTGGGTGGTGAAGAGTCATTGCTTGCAGATTGTCTCACACGTTTGCGCGCGCAAGGATTTGACGCATCCGCCGCGATTGCCGGAACGGCCGAATGCGCGGCCGCTTTTGCGCGTTTCAAAGATGAAGCGATCATCATTCCGGCAGGCACAGAACCGCAAGCTGCAGCCTCTTTGCCGATTGCCGCTTTGGGGATTCCCTCAAGCGAAGTGATTGCGCTTGCGCGTCTCGGTTTGAAAACCATTGATGATCTTGCCTCGCGACCGCGCGCGCCTTTGGCTGCCCGTTTTGGTCGCGATCTTCTGGCGCGACTTGATCGCGTGCGCGGCGTTGTTGAAACGCCGATTACACCACGTCGTTTCATTCCGGCCTTTATCACCGAGCGTCGCTTTGCCGAACCGATCGGGCATGAAGATGATATTCATCGCACGATCCTCACACTCGCCGCCGATCTTGCGCGTATGCTTGAAAAACAAGGGCAAGGCGGACGGCGATTCGAACTCGCGTTCTTTCGTGCTGATGGCGCGATGCGTCGATTGGGTATTGAAACCGCGCGCCCTTTGCGTGATCCGAAAGGCGTGATGCGGCTCTTTCGTGATCGGCTTGATACACTTGCTGATCCGCTTGATCCCGGTTTTGGTTTCGATGTCATCCGCCTCTCTGTGCCGGTTGCGGAAATCCTCGATGCGCATGAACCGGATTTTGATGGGCGCACGGATCTTGCCGAAGACCTTGCCGCTTTGATTGAAAAACTCGGCGTGCGTTTGCACCCCTCTCGCGTGATGCGGCTTCATGCGGAAGATACGCATCTTCCTGAACGCGCGATGCGTCGTCTTCCCGCACAAGATGGCAATGCCGCGCTTGCAACCGAATGGGATTTATGGAGCGATGCCGATCTTCCGCCCTTGCGCCCAATCCGTCTCATTGATCCGCCAGAGCCCGTCGATGTGATTGCCGAAGTGCCGGATGGTCCACCAATCCGCTTTCGCTGGCGGCGTGTGTTTCATGTTGTTGTCAAAGCGGAAGGCCCTGAACGTCTCGCGCCTGAATGGTGGCGCATGACCGGACAGGCTTTACCACCCACACGCGATTATTATCGTGTCGAAAATGAACAGGGCGCACGCTTCTGGCTCTTCCGCGCTGGACTCTATGAGCGCGAAACCCATGACCCGCGCTGGTTCATCCAAGGGTTGTTTGGATGATACTTCCCTATGCCGAACTCGCGGTGACGACGAATTTTTCGTTTCTGCGTGGCGCGTCGCATCCGGAAGATTATGTTGCTGAAGCCGCACGGCTAAACCTTGCAGGGATCGGCATTGCGGATCGCAACACGCTTGCAGGCGTTGTGCGCGCGCATGTGGCACTCAAAGAAACGGACGCCGCGGAAAGTGGTTTGAAGCTCGCGATAGGCTGTCGTCTTATTTTTGCTGATGGGACGCCCGATCTTCTCGCCTATCCGAAAGACCGCGCCGCTTATGGGCGCTTGTCGCGTCTTCTCTCGCTTGGCAAACGTCGCGCTGAGAAAGGTGAATG